>NZ_JBWKQR010000020.1:0-77141 GCF_059418905.1 Collimonas sp. GW821-FHT07E08
AAGAACGGATCAAGCTTCGACCCGCACTTCGTTTCCATAAAAGCTTGACCAAAACCATAGAATCTATTACGCCCTACGCCTTACCGCGTTGCCTTTTTGACATTGCTGCTCGACCGATTTGGCAGGATGGCGCTAGTGACAATGTGAACGAGATGATCGGCCCGTGGCGCGAATGACGGCAGGTCGACGAGCCAGCCGAGCGCCGCCATCAGGCCGAACAGGTCGTCCCCATTCATATCGGTGCGCGCCGTTCCTTCGGCCTGAGCACGGAGCAGCAGTCGCGCGCTCGCTGAGTGCACCGCTGCGCATGAAGCATAAAGAGCGGAGTCCGGGTTCGCGTGGGCAGCCGCCATCAGGGCGACGACGCCCTTATAGCTTTGGGCGAACGCCATCCATTCGCTAAACCAAGACACGAGCGCTTCGTCAGGTGAATTCGACGTTTCGAGTTCGTCTGCCTTCTGCGTCAGTTCGTCCAGATTCGTACACAACAACGCTTCAAACAAGGCTTCTCGCGTCGGGAAATGACGCAGCAGTGTAGCCAGCCCGACGTCAGCCCGGCGGGCGATATCGCGCATGGACGCGTCGACACCGTGCTTGGCGACAACGTCGTGCGCGACTGCAAGTAGATGGCTGTAATTTTTTTTGGCGTCGGCTCGCATGGGGTTCCTTGACAAACGGATCACTGCTCCATATAATTGGATCACTGGTTCGGATACTACGAATCAGGATCTGGATCTGTGATCCAAATGATACAGCGCCTTTGTACCAATGGGAACAGCGGCGCTGCCTTACAGCACAAACGAAAGGTGGAAGATTGTGAAAAAATTAGAAGGCAAGGTTGCAGTTATCACGGGCGGAAGCAGCGGGATCGGCTTGGCCGCAGCCAAGCGCTTCGTGGAAGAAGGTGCGCACGTCGTGATCACTGGGCGACGAGAGAAAGAGCTGAAAGAGGCCGCCGCCTCCATCAAGAGAAACGTTACGACGGTCGTGGGCGACGTGTCGCGCTTGGAAGATCTGGACCGGCTCTATGCCGTCGTGAAAGAGAAACATGGTCACATCGATGTTCTCTTCGCGAACGCGGGCGCAGGGACAATCGCACCGCTTGCGGTAGCTACCGAGGCCCATTTTGACCAGACCTTCGACGTGAACGTGAAGGGAATGTTCTTTACGGTACAGAAGGCCCTTCCTCTCTTCAAAGACGGCGGTTCGATTATCCTGAACTCTTCGGTCTCGAACGTCCTCGGGCTTCCAGGATTTACTGCTTATGCCGCGAGTAAGGCGGCTGTGCGCAACTTCGCGCGCGGCTGGGCTTTGGAATTGAAAGACCGCAAGATCCGCGTAAATAGCATGAGTCCCGGAGCAATCGACACCCCGGCCTTGGCGACGACGACGGGCCTTACCGCTGAACAGGCCGAGCAAGCAGTCGCACAGTTCACCACGCAGATCCCAATGGGCCGCAGAGGCATGCCCGAGGAAATCGCGGCAGCAGTCGCGTTCCTCGCCTCCGATGAAAGTTCTTACATCACCGGTGTGGATCTCGCCGTCGATGGCGGCATGGCACAGGTCTGACCCCCGGCGCGCTCCCGTGGCTGCGCTTGCGGAAAATCTCGGTTTCTCGCCGATCAAGCTTGGCGGGCTTTCGGAAGGTGGACTGCTTGTGCAGGCGCGCGGAAATAGCCGGGGTCGATTGATCTTTAAGGACCTGGTCAAGTTCGACTGATGGATCGCGATCGCAGATGTCGCCGCAATTACCTATACCCAACCGTAACGGAGATTCCCGATGTACGAACAATCCAAACTATCCGAGTTGATCCAGTTCGCACGAGTTGTTGCGGGCTCTATCGTCATCGATGTTTACCCAGGCGACGGCGGCTGGACCCGTCTCTTTTCCGACATCGTGGGACCCGGAGGACGGGTCTACAGCTTCGTGCCGGCCGAAGTCGCCAACTTCAAGAGCGATCCGCTAGGCCGCATGCGGACGCTCGCGAAGGAGCCGGGCCGAGAGAACGTCGAAGCCGTCTCCGCGGACCTCGTGGCGATGCCGAAGGCCACGCAGCCAGCGGACGTCCTGTGGTTGCACCTGTTCTACCACGATCTCCACACCGAGCTGATGCAGGCCAGGGGCGCAACGGCGGCCCACTTCAATCGAGCCGTCTACGAGCGGCTGAAGCCCGGTGGGTCCTACGTCATCGTAGACCACGCCGCCGCCGTCGGGGCGGGCACGAGCGACGCCCAGTCGCTGCATCGGATTGCGCCTGCATCCGTTCGCGAGGAGGTGGAGGCGGCCGGTTTCGTACTGGACGCGGAGAGCACCATGCTCGCGAACAATGGCGATCTGCACTCGATCAAGGTGTTCGATCCGTCGATCAAGGGCGAGACCGATCGCTTCGCCTATCGGTTCGTGAAGCCCTGACATGTCCCGGCGGCGACCCTGCCTGGCCCGGTTGCGGATTCCGCTTCCCGAAAGCGGACACCCGTGACCGTCTCCGTGAGGGCGCGCTAATGGAATGGTCGCCCTACGCAGCACCACCCCTATTCTTGTAGTCGCCTGCCAGCGTCAATTCTAGAACCGCTTTGCCCACACCATCGTAGCCTGGAAAAATTGAGGCGGCTGACACTCCAGATTTGTCGCAACGGTGCAATAATTCACCAGCTAAGGTTTTTAGTGTGAGTGATGATGCTGGTTTTACACTTCGCGGCATGGAAGGGAAGCCAGCGACACCGCTTGGGATTGACGTGCTGAAGCCACGACGTCTAGCCATTTCCACAGTGGCGCGGCAACTCTGTTTCGGTGAAAGTCAGTATAAGTAAGTCATTACATCGAAAGATCACATCGAAGGGAAAGAAATCATGGCTACGAACACAATCCGGCTTCATCGCGTGCTCCGGACTACCCCGGAGAAAATCTACCGGGCGTTTCTTGATGCCGACGCGATGGCTAAATGGCTTCCGCCCAATGGCTTCACTGGCAAGGTCCACCATATCGATGCCAAAGTCGGCGGCACTTATAAAATGTCGTTTACGAACTTCACCACGAAAAACAGCCATTCCTTTGGCGGCGAGTATCTCGAGCTGATACCTAACGAACGCATTCGGCATACGGACAAATTCGACGACCCTAATTTGCCGGGGGAAATGCAGACGACCATTTCCTTGCTGAAGGTCTCCTGCGGCACGGAAGTAAACATTGTGCAAGAAGGCATACCGGAAGTCATTCCGCCTGAGGCTTGTTATCTCGGATGGCAGGAATCGCTCACTCTTCTCGCACAATTGGTTGAGGCTGAGATTACTGGGTAATGTGCATTTACGATGTAAAACCTGATACTTGGGCGATTTCACGCCGGCAACGCAAAGGTGCTGCCGGCGCGCATTCTGTTTAATCTGCAACGTATTGCATTTGTTCGAGATCAGCGATCAGTCCCGGACCGGTCGGGCGCCATCCAAGCAATTCCTGCGTTTTCGCACTTGAGGCCGGAAGGTCGAAGCCGACAAAATCGCTGAGCCATCCGAAATGCGCGGGCGCCTCTTCTTGTGAGAGGCTGACCGCCGGCACCTTCAATCCTTTGCCAATGACTTCAGCGATGTGACGAAGCGGTATTCCCTCCTCAGCAACCGCGTGGTACCTGCTGCCGGCTTCCTGCTTCTCGAGCGCCAGCCTGTAGAGGCGGGTGGTATCGCTGACATGCACCGCCGGCCAGAGGTTCAGTCCTTCGCCTAAAAAAGCCGCGGCGCCAGTCTCCCGGCGCCTGAGGGGCGGATGCTGATGTCAGCATGACTCGGCCAGCGCTACCGCATCAGCGCCGGCAGCAAGGCGAACCGGGCACGACGGGTCGTTCGCGGCGCGCCATACCGCTTCCGCTACATCCAGCGCGCGCGTGACCTCGGACGACTGCCGCCATGCCGCGAAGACATCCTGCGCCAGGCCGGCGTAGGCCTCGGGGATGCCATCCTGCATCCGCGGCTGGGCGTTTTCGCCGAAGCGGGTCTCTGGCGCCCGTCCCGGCAGCACCAGGCTCACCCGCACATTGAATGGCTGGAGCTCCAGCGCGAGAGATTCGGTGAATGCGTTGACTGCTGCCTTGCTGGCGGTGTACACGGACAGCAGAGGAAGCGGCTTCAATGTCACGCTCGAGGTGACGTTCACGATGACGCCGGCCTGGCGTTGCCTGAACTGCGGCAGCACCGCCTGGATCATCGCCATCGTGCCAAGGGTGTTGGTCTCGAAGACGTCGCGGGCAGTTTCCATCGAGGTGCCTTCGAGGGCGCCCAGCATGCCGATCCCGGCGTTGTTGACCAGGACATCGATAGTCCCCGCGGCGTCCACGGCGCGGCGGATGCTGTCTGCATCGGTAACGTCGAGGGCGAGCACGCGCAGGTGTTCGAAACGCGGCAGAAGATCCTCGCGCGGCGTGCGCATGGTGGCGATGACCCGCCAATCGCGAGCGAGGAAGTATTGGGCGGTTTCGAAGCCGAAACCGGATGAGCATCCGGTGATGAGGACGGTTTTCATGGGGGATCTCTGTAGGTGGTTTGCAGTACCTGGACTGTAGCTCGGCACGCCCGGACATACTACAATCGCGAGTCCAGGTTTTATTCGCAGGAGTCCAGTTATGGTCGATCCACTCACGGAGGTTGTCACACTCCTCCAGCCGCAGGCCCGGTTCTCGAAAGTCGTCAGCGGCGCCGGCGCCTGGCGTGTGCGCCGCTCGGAAGCAGGGCAACCCTTCTATTGCGTGATCCTCGACGGTTCCTGCCGGCTCGCGGTTGACGGCCGCGAACCGATCGGACTCGAGGAGGGCGATTTCATCCTGATCCCCGCGGCGCATGGCTTCACCATGTCGAGCTTCGAGCCGCCGCCGGAGGACTTCGATGCCGTGCCCGTCGCGCTGCCCAATGGCGAGTTCAGGCTCGGCGAGCAAAGCGGGCCGCCCGAGGTTCAACTGCTTGTCGGCCACTGCGTCTTCGGTTCGCCAGACGCGTCCTTGCTGGTTTCGCTCCTGCCGCAACTGCTGCACGTCCGCGGCGAAAAAAGACTGGCTATCATCGTGCAGCTGGTAGGAGAAGAATCCCGCGCGCTGCGGCCCGCGCGCGACGTCATCCTGGCGCGCCTGCTGGAAGTTCTCTTGATCGAAGCCTTGCGATCCGCCGCGGGGACGGCAGCGTCGCCGGGCCTCTTGCGCGGGCTCGCCGACGAACGCCTCGCGGTCGCGATACGGCGCATGCACGAGAGCATGGCCAGGCCGTGGACGGTTGCGCAGCTGGCGAAAGAGGCGGCGCTGTCCCGCTCGGCGTTCTTCGAGCGCTTCAGCCGCGCAGTAGGCGTCGCTCCGATGGCGTACCTGCTCGCCTGGCGCATGGCTTTGGCAAAGAACCTGCTGCGGCGCAAAGAGGGGGGTGTGGCTGAAGTTGCTGAACGTGTCGGCTATGGCTCAGCCAGCGCGTTCAGCGTTGCATTCACGCGCCATGTCGGATTGCCGCCGACGCGTTATGCGCGGGAAGCAGCGTGAACACAGTGCGCCAGATTCGCAATGGAGGCTACGGACGCGGTTCCTGCGGCCTGCTTGCCAGCACCAGCGCAATGCCGCCCAGGATCGCCACGGAGGCAGTGGCCAGGCGCGGTGTGATCGCCTCCGACAGGAACGCCACGCCGCCGAATGCGGCGATGAGCGGCACCGACAACTGTACCGTGGCGGCGCGCATGGCGGAAAGCTTGCTCAGCGCGGCATACCAAATGACGTAGCCGACGCCTGACGTGAGTGCGCCAGAGGCAATGGCCAGGGCAACCCCCGCCGCATCCGCGTAAACATTGGTGATGGACAGCAAGCTCAGCACCAGGGCCAACGGCGCCGCCCGCGCGAAGTTGCCCGCCGTGGCCGCCAGCGGGTCGGGTACGCCTCGGCCGCGCAGCGAGTACACGCCCCACGCCAGGCCCGCGATCGCCATCAGCGCGGCGCCGAGGGGCGGCGGCGCAGCGACACCGGGCGACACAAGGTAGACCAGCCCCGTGACAGCCAATGCGAGGCCTAGCCATGCGATGGCTCCGAACATCTCGCCCGAGCGCAAGCCTGCGATGAACATGGTCAGTTGAACCGCACCGAACAGTATCAATGCGCCAGTGCCTGCGGGCAAGGTCAGGTACGCGAACGAGAAGAATGCGACATATGCAAACAGCATGGCCGCGGCGAGCCAGTCGGCATGGCCGGGCGCAAGCCGCGCCGACCTGAAGCGCACGATGACGGCGAGCGTGATCGCCCCCGAAACCAGCCTGATGCTGGCGAAACTGGCAGGATCGATGCCCCTTTGCTGCAGCGCCAGCCGGCACAACAGAGAATTGGCCGCGAAGGCGAACATCGCCGCCGCCGTGAGCACGATCGCCGGCAAGCCGGGCAGGCCGTTGCGTTCCTTAGGCATGGATCACCACCAGGACCGCAGCCCAGGACAGCAGCGCGACACCGAGCGGCGTGCTGAGCCGCGGTCCCCAGCGCACGTTCTTTTCGATCGCCATCACGGCCGCCAGCACGAGCATCCAGCCGAGGCTGCCGGTGCCGAACGCGAACATCAGCAGCATCAGCGCCCAGCAGCATCCGACGCAGAACAGGCCGTGCTGCACGCCAAGCGCAAACGCGTGCCGCGCTTGCGCCTGCCCGCGCCAATGTTCGATAACGAAACTCAAGGGCGTACGGCATTTTTCCAGGCATCGGTACTTGAGCGCGCTGAACTGGAAGGCGCCGGCCAACGCAATTGTTGCGGCGCCGATCATCCAGCCATGCCAAGCCAAGGAGGGCACGCTGGCAAGCAGCGACAGCATGGCGCCATGCAGTGCGTGCGCCAAGAGCCCGAATGCTCCCCAGGCCGTCATGTAGCCTAGGCCGAGCAGCGTCAGGAGACGTCCATGGTCCGGACGCTGGGCCGTCAGCCGGTCAAACGTGTTGAACAATGGCAAGGTGGTCGGCAGCATCATGGCTGCCGTCATGAGTATCCAGGCTGCGGCGTACAGCGCCATGGGCAGCACCACTGCGCCGCCAGGAACGACACGGCACAGAAACGCCGCCGGCCCGGATACGGTCCAGTCGCCATGTTCGAGATAGCGGCCGTACGGACTGCGCCCCCATGCCCATAGCGACAGCCACGCGAGCGCAATCAATGCCGCCAGGACCGGCAGGAACACGCGCTGGCGGCGCGAGTTCCTGGGCGGCAGCGAACCTGCCGAAGCGCTCATGCGTCGAAGACGAAGGTGCTCTGCAAGGCGTTGTGGTTCGCGATGTCCAGATCGATGCCAAGGGCGGCGTTCTTGGATCGATAAGTCGGAGCCTTGCCGACAAACACCGGCGCTCCCGGCACCGTCGAGAACACGGTGTCGGACAGGGTAGTCTGGCCGCCGGTGGCGCCTAGGTAGGGTTCGAGTTCGGCATAATAATCCTTGCCGATCTGGAGTTCGCCCTTACCCGCATTCACGGTGAAACGTATCGGCGCCCGCTCCACCGACACCACCTCGCCGATCAGCTTGGCGAGTTCGGCGACCGGTCCGCCGGCCTGGCCGGTGTAGACTTTCAGCAGTGCATCTTCCTGCGCCTTGGAAGCCTGGTCGTCGACGTAGATCGCGGCGGTCCAGTTGCCGAGCAGAATATTGCCGGGCACATGCGCCACGGCAGCGATGGTGTTGCCGCCCACGTCGACGCCGTCGACCGTTCCCTTGTCTATGCGCCAGGCGACGATGGTGTCGCAGGTGCCGTTGTCAGGATCCTCGCCGATCCAGCAGGGGCACAGGACATTGCAATTGCAAACCTCGAGCAGGCGACCTTCCAGGTGATAGCTCATACAGACCTCCGTTGCAGCTATACGAACACCGGCTTGTCGCCGCAGCTAGCAACGGCAAGAGATAAATTATTCTAGGCTGCGCGGTGGGGCAATTCAAGTTCGACGGCGGCCATGCAGGTTGTCGGGGGGGCGTCTGACCGGTGTCGAGAGAAGGCTTCGATTTCCCCTTGGGCAAAGCCATCGAAAGACGTCTTGTGACTGGCTTTTGCTCGCCGCGACAAGCTGATTTCGACCTTTTGCGGATTACACGGTAAGGCGTAGGGCGTAATAGCGAAGCGTATTACGCCGCATGTGATGCCTCACAACGGCAAGCGATGTCAAATGAACTGGGGTAAATGACAATAAGAGAATGCCGCATGATATCGATCAAACATACGGCGTAATACGCTTCGCTATTACGCCCTACGCCTTACCGCGTTGCAAACTGTCCGCGTTGAACGCCTTGTCAGGAACCTACTTAACCTTGGGCCGCGCCTTGTTTTTTTGCTAGCTGAGGGCTCATATGGTCCCAAGGCGCAGCGCTAGCCACATAAAAATCCAATGTGGGTACATAGCTCGCAGGATTGTCTAAGGTGCCTGCTTTAATACCGAGCATTCCGGGCATGGCGCTGAATTTTGCAAACAGCTGCGAACCGCAATTTTGACAGAACCCCCTTCGGTGAATGCCTCCACCATCAGATGCCGACTCGAAATATTTTGCTTCGCCACAAATGGAGACGCTTTCTTCTGGAAAAAGCATTGCGGGAATAAAAGCGCTACCCGATGACCTTTGGCAATCCTTGCAATGGCAATTTCCAGTAAATAGCGGCTCCGCGTCAGTGGAATAATTTATTTCTCCGCAAAGACATCGTCCTGAATATTTTGAGGTCATACGTATCTCCATATTTGCTTATTGATTTGCCTGGCTTCCAGCAAGGGTTGTGCACGTTTAGTCCTGATTAATGGAATTCGGGAGTCTGCTTTTGGCCTACCGCTGCCCGTCGCGGCTGACAGTATATGATGGACAAGTACTTGACAGGCTTGGTCAACGCCATTGAAACGTAGCCGAACCGGTCAACGACTATTCGCCTGACTAAGGATGCTTTGTGGCTGTCAACAGCAGATCAATGAATGCGCGTGTTGCTGCCGACTGATTCCGATGGGGGGCGTAGAGGATTGAAAATGGGCGAGTGCGGCCGCGCAGTTGCAGCAACAACTCGACCAGGCGACCTTGCTCGATATGTTCGCGCACGATGAAATCGTAGCTCTGGCAAATGCCCATTCCTTGTTTGGCCAGCGACACGACGCCCAGTACGTCGTCGGTTATCTGTATTGCAGGCACCGGCAACCAATCGAAGTCATCCAGCCCGTCCCTGAATACCCAGGGTGCGATGCGTCCGGTACTGGGCATGACGAAAGGCAGGCAGCTGTGTTGCTCAAGATCCTCTAATATTCTGGGTGTCCCGGCTCGCCGGAGGTAGGCGCGGGAGGCGACGAGACATAAGGCGGCATCTTCCAGCTTGCGCGCCACCAATCCGCTATCGGGAAAGTGGCCCAGGCGGATTACTAAATCAAAACCTTCTGCAACCAGGTCGACATTCCGATTCGTGATGTTCAGTTCTACCTGGACGCCTGGATATTGCCGTGCAAAACGTGCGAGCAATGGCGGCAGGCGATAGTGTCCATAGGTGGTGGGCACGCTCACACGTATGCGCCCCTTCAATTCTCCATCCTGTCCTTGCATGTCGCGCTCGGCGTCATCAAGCAGAGTGAATGCTCTGCGCGCCAGCTCAAGATAATGCTTGCCGGCCTCGGTCAGCCCGATCTGACGCGTTGTCCGTCGTAAAAGCTGGCTCCCGAGACGTTTTTCGAGTCGGGTGACCGCCCGACTCAGGACCGACGGCGTCGTCGACAGCGCGATCGCTGCAGCGGTGAGAGACCCGTGTTCTGTTACCGCCAACAAGACTTCAACGTCGCCCAGATAGTCAAACCGACGGCTCATTTTGTCTCCTAAAGAACAAATGTATGTCTTGGTGGCTAGTTTATCTCCTATTGAATCGATAATAAAGTACGGCAGCGATGAAACAGATTAATCGCACAAGGAGCTTAAACCTGTCTGCAAGGAGATTCAAAGCCATGAACACCCGGTCGTTATCCACTATCAAGCCTGTGCTGTTCGTTCTGACCAGCCATGCAACCAAAGGAAAAACCGGTCAGCCGACCGGCTACTATCTCGGTGAAGTCACCCACCCGCTGGCCGAACTGGAGGCCGCCGGCATTCCGGTGGCATTTGCTTCGATCCAGGGTGGCGAGCCTCCCGTCGATGGGGTCGAACTCGACGACCCGGTCAACCAGCGCTATTGGAACAACCCTGCCTTTCGTGATGCCGTGCGGCATACGCAAAAACTCGGGGATGTCGATGCGCCGAAGTATTCAGCGATCTTCTTCGCCGGCGGCCATGGCGCGATGTGGGATTTTCCGGTCAGTACCGAGGTAGTGCGCGTCACACGCGCCGTTTACGAAGCGGAAGGCATCGTCGGCGCGGTCTGCCATGGTCCCGCAGCGCTGGTCAACGCTACCCTCAGTGATGGCAGCTATCTTGTCGCAGGCAAAAACCTCAGCGCTTTCACCGATGACGAAGAGCGCGCCGTCCAGCTCGCAGATGTGGTGCCGTTCCTGCTCGCAAGCACACTGGTCCAGCGTGGAGCTACGCATCACCCTGCGCCGGACTGGACTGCCAAGGTCATCGTGGATGGGCGCCTGGTCACCGGTCAGAACCCGCAATCCGCGGCTGGCGTCGGCTCGGCCATGCGTGACCTGCTGCTTGCCGCATTTGCATGACGGCGACCGATGCCGTACAACCGCCTCCTGCGTCCGAGATGGCGTCGGAGTGGCGATTTTTATTCAATTTCTTATGAGTACACCATGAACCGTTATCTCTCCGCAGGCTCCGCGATCGTGTTGGCAGCCGTAACCGCGACCACGGCCCTGGCAGCGCAGCCGCTGGCATCTCTCGAGCGCTGGCGCAGCTATTCCGGCGTCACCTGGGCGCAGCCTGACAGCGATGGAAGCATTACTCCCTATATGGATTCGGTCAACGCCCCGATTGCAGGAATCCATTTCGATTCGCGAGGACGGGCGTTCGTCAGCACGCCGCGTCTGATCTCCGCCGGCGCACCGGCGACACTGAGCATTCTGGATACGCGCGCAGTCTCCGGACCGGCGCGGCTGGCGGCGTTTCCATCGCTCCAGGGCAATGCGGTCACAGATGCTCCGGACCGCAGCCTGCGCAATGTGCTGGGTTTTTACATAGACCGGCGCAACGGCTGGCTATGGGCGCTGGATCAAGGTTTCGTCGCGGGCGAAAGCGAGGCGCCTGCCGGCGCGCAAAAGGTGATGGTGTATGAGCTTGCCACCGGCAGACTGGTCAAGCGTATCGGACTGGATGCGGTAGCCGATCGCAAAGGCAGCTTCCTCAACGACATCGTGGTCGATGAGGCGCGCAAGATCGCCTACATCTCCGATAGCGGTTTGCGCAGTGCGCCTGCCAATCAGGTCGGCCTGATCGTCGTGGAATACGTCTCGGGAAATGCGCGCCGCCTGTTGGACAAGCATCCCAGTCTTGGCGTGGAATCAGGTGCGAACGTGGTTTCGCACGGCGCAGAAGTCTGGCCCGGCAAGCCGCTGCTGTTAGGTATCAACGGCATTGCGCTCTCGCCGGACGCCCGCACCCTTTACTGGACGGTAACGACGGGCAGGCATGCCCATGCCATCGCCACCGATGTATTGCGGAATCCAGGCGCCAGCGCCGCAACGGTGGCCGCCGCAGTGCGTGAATTGGGCGACGTTGGCGGCAATACGGACGGCATCGTCATCGGCGCCGACGGCAGGCTTTACATCACCGATGTCACCCATAATGGCATTGCACGATATGACCCGTCCACAAAGAACGTCAGGCTGATCGCCTCCGACGAGGAAATTCAGTGGCCTGACACGCCAACGATCGCACCTGACGGTGCGCTGGTCTTCACATCCAGCAACCTGAACCAACACTTTGCCGGTACGATTAAAACCGGCGATGAGCGCTATATGCTATGGCGCCTTTCGCTAAAAAAATCAGCGAGGGTCCCGAAGTGATTTTTTGAATGGCGGCCGACATGCAAACGCATGGGGCGCCATTCTTCTTGCAGAGAATGGTTCGGCATTCAATCTTTTATTGCTTTCCGATAAGCGCACAGTAGGGTTGGCGCCATAAGATTTTCTTTACTCTCGCTAAAACTAATCTCGTTTGCGCGCGTCCCTCCAAAAGAGGATATTTCGGTCTTTGCATGATTCACGACTGCCTCAATTGTGTCTACAAACACTGCCATCGAGAACATCGCTTTTCTGCTTGGGAGGAGACGGGACACGTTCCGATTTACTGGAAATGAACGTTGTGCTGAACGCCTGACACCCAGCTGAAAAGTTACGGCACCCTATAAATATTAATGCATGGAATAGCCCGGAGAACCCATAGTGAAAGCATATTTTTCCATTGCCATCCTTCTGGCGGGCATCCTGTCGGTGCATCCTGCCATGGCCGCCGGCATGGCGCCGGCAGCAAAGGAGACACAAGTCTTGCAAAGAATCCGCGTGCAGGGAACCGATCGCGAAATGGGCATGGGGATTGCCGCGTTTCCTCCGAACGCTGAAAAACCCCGCCACAAGGCAATTGGGCCTGAAGTCGTGTATGTGCTTGAAGGGGAAATAACCGTCCTGGTAGATGGCATGCCTGCAAAAGTTGTCCATGCGGGCGAGAGTTACCAGCTTGCCGCGAAAGATGTTCATGTCACCAAAGCAGGACCGGCCGGCGCAAAAACCGTTGCGTCGTGGGTGACCGTGCCAGGCAAGCAATTTAACGTATTTGTGCCGAAATGATTAGGCGGCCGCGGCCGCTTGCGGCCGATTGTAGACTCCCGCAGGCAACTCGCAACTTTAAAACAATTCCTTCTGTCCTCCCACCAGCGCCGCAAAATTATCATCCAGAAACGGCAGTATCGCATCCGCCAGCGGCTGCAGCTGCCGGCTCAGGTAGTGGTCGTAGTCGATCGCCGAGCGCTGCGTTTCCAGCGGCTCGGGGCCGGCCGTGGTCATGACGTAGCTGATCCAGCCGCCGTTCTGGTACTGCAGCGGCCGGCCTTGCTCGCGGTTGAATTCATCGGCCACGCGCGCGGCGCGCACGTGCGGCGGCACGTTGCGCTGGTAGGCATCCAGAGGCCGCCTTAGCCGCTTGCGGTAGACCAGCAATTCGTCGAATTCACCGCTAAGCGTGCGGCTGACATAGTCGCGCACATAAGACTGGTAGGGTTCGCGCTTGAATATGTGCTGGTACAGCTGCTGCTGGAATTGCTTGGCCAGCGGCGTCCAGTCGGAGCGTACCGACTCCAGTCCCTTGTACACCATCTCTTCCGTGCCGTCTGCGTTCACGATCAATCCGGCGTAGCGCTTCTTGCTGCCCAGTTCGGCGCCGCGGATGGTCGGCATCAGGAAGCGATGGTAATGGGTGTCGAACTCCAGTTCCAGCGCGCATTCGATATCCAGGGTTTGCCGCAGGTGCCGCCGCCACCATTCGTTGACCTCCTGCGCCAGTGCCTTGCCGATCCGGGCCGCCTGTTCCTCAGTATGCGGCTGCTTGAGCCAGACAAAAGTGGAGTCGGTGTCGCCATAGATGACCTGGTAGCCTTTGGCCTCGATCAGTTCGCGTGTCTTGTGCATGATTTCATGGCCGCGCATGGTGATCGACGACGCCAGGCGCGGATCGAAGAAGCGGCAGCCGGTTGATCCCAGCACGCCGTAGAAGGCGTTCATGATGATCTTCAGGGCTTGCGACAGCGGCTGGTTGTGCTGGCGTTTTGCCGTTTCGCGTCCTTGCCAGATCTGGCTGACGATAGCCGGCAGGCTGTGTTTGGTGCGCGAAAAGCGGGCGCCGCGGAAGCCTGGGATGGAATCGCTGTCGGCGGGATGCTGCATGCCTTCGATCAGCCCGACCGGATCGATCAGGAAGGTGCGGATGATCGAGGGGTAAAGGCTTTTGTAGTCCAGGACCACGACCGAATCGTACAGGCCGGATTGCGAATCCATCACGAAGCCGCCGGGACTGGGTTCGCCCGAGACATCGCCGAGGTTCGGTGCGACGTAGCCCTGGCGGTGCATATGGGGCAGGTACAGGTGGCTGAAGGCCGCTACCGATCCGCCGCTGCGGTCTGCCGGCAAGCCGGTGACGGCGGCGCGCTCCAGCAGGAAAGTCAGCAGCTCGGTCTTGGCGAAGATGCGCGTCACCAGCTCGCAGTCTTTCAGGTTGTAGGTCGCCAGCGCCGGCTTGTCCTCGGCGAAGCGGCGGTCGATTTCCGCCATGCGCTGGTAGGGATTGGTGATCGATTTGCCTTCGCCCAGCAGGGTTTGGGCGACATGCTCCAGGCTGAAGGAGGGAAAATTCCAGGTCGCCGATTTCAGCGCTTCGATGCCGTCGATGATCAGGCGGCCGGCGGCGGACGCAAAATGATGGTTCGGCTTGAAGCCGTGTTCGCGCCACTCCATCTGGCTGCCGCCGCGGCCGATGCGCAGCGGCATGCCGTATTCCTGGGCATGCTTTTGCAGGACGCGCAAATCGAACTGCACCAGGTTCCAGCCGATGATGGCGTCGGGATCGTGGCGCTCCAGCCATTGGTTCAGCTGCTCCAGGAGGAGCGGGCGGCTGGCGCAATACTCCAGGTCGAAGTCGATCTCGCCGGCGTCTCCGTTGGGCGGTCCCAGCATGTACACCTGGCGCTGGCCGCAACCTTCGAGGGCAATGGAATACAAGTCGCCATGCGCCGTGGTTTCGATATCGAGCGATACCAGCTTCAGCTGCGGACGATACCCGGCTGCCGGTTTCATGGTGCTGTCGAGCATGGGCCCGCTGCCGTTCGGCTCGCCGGCGAACCAGACCGGGGCGGTGATGAAGCGCTCCATCAGATAGCGTTCAGGCGGGCGGATATCGGCTTCGTAGACATCGACGCCATGCTCCTTCAGCAGCTTGTCCAGCTTGATCAACTGGCGGTGCTGCGGGACATACAGGCCCAGCACCGGACGTGACTGGAAATCTTTCAGGAGCAGCGGGCGCAGCTCGAACCGGCGTTCGTTGCGCAATACGCTTTCGGCCTGTTGCTGCTGCGCGGCCGGGATGAACGCCACCGATTGCTGGGGAGACAGGCGGACATGCTGCGGGCCGCTGTCGGTCGCGAGCCAGAACTCGACTTCTGTGCCATCGGGAGTGTCGCGCCAGTGCCTGGTCAGGATGAAACCTTGTTGTGCCACGCTACTGCCTTATATAGAACTGCTCATGGTTGCGCATCGACGCGATGCTGGGGATCAGGTCTTGCAATGATACATTTCATGCATGCGCTTTGCTGCGGACGCCAGCCCGGAATAATGCAATTTTTCCGAAACTCTGGCCGTTGCCGCGTTGTCGGAGCAGAAGGGCTTGCAAGGCAAACGGGCAGCCGGAAAATCGCCAGGGATTGGCGCCATAGTTATTCGCAATCCTGGCGATAGTTTTAAATGCAATTTAGATTGCTTGCAATTTAATTTTTAGCGATATATTATGCAAGCCATGGACACCAGCAAACAAACGACTGCAAACCTTGCCCCGGAATCATTCGGGCCGGACAGCCTGCTGCTGGACAACCAGCTGTGCTTCGCGCTGTATTCGGCATCGCTGACCATGACCAAGATATACAAGCCGCTGCTGCAGAAAATGGGCCTGACTTATCCGCAATACCTGGTGCTGCTGACGCTGTGGGAGCGCGACGAATTGACTGTGTCGGCCCTGGGCGAGCGCCTGTTCCTGGATTCCGGCACCCTGACGCCTTTGCTCAAGCGCCTGGAAAGCAGCGGTTTTTTGCGCCGCCAGCGCTCGTCTCACGATGAACGCCAGGTGATCGTCAGCCTGACCGCGGCGGGCAAGGACCTGCGCCAGCAGGCGCTGGCGATACCGCCGCAGGTGAGCTGCAGCGCCGAATGTTCGCTGGACGAGCTGCAAGCGCTGACCCAGGAGTTGCGGCGCTTGCGCGCTGCGATGGCCGGCAACATCGCTTAAAGGCAGGGGGTATGGTTTTGCATGGAATATAAGTTGTGAGCAATATGATTGTGTAATTAAGAATTGCCTTATGCCTCGTTTCATTCTTGCGTCATCTTAATGTTGTACCTTTGATCCGGATCGTCAGTACGGCCGACTGCACTGATCCAAAGGATTTTCCAACCGGCCAATAAAGGAAACCATCATGTCAGTTGAAAAAGTTCTGTACCGCGCTCAAGCCACCGCAACCGGAGGCCGTGACGGCCGCGCTGTGTCATCCGATAACGTGCTGGACGTCAAGTTGACCACGCCGAAAGAATTGGGCGGCGCCGGCGGCGTCGGCACCAATCCTGAACAACTGTTTGCAGCCGGTTATTCCGCCTGCTTCATCGGCGCCATGAAATTCGTCGCCTCGCAAGAAAAAATCACCCTGCCTGCAGACGTGTCGATCACCGGCCTGGTAGGCATCGGCCAGATCCCAGGCGGCTTCGGCATCGAAGTCGAATTGCGCATTTCCCTGCCAGGCATGGACGCCGGCGCTGCGGAAGACCTGGTCAACAAGGCGCACAAGGTCTGCCCATATTCCAATGCAACCCGCGGCAACATCGACGTTACCCTGACTTTGGTGTAATCAACCGGGCGGATGACATCCGCATCCGCCCAGCCTGGCTTGCCAGGCTTTTTTTTCGTCAGCCAAGCTTGAAAACGGCAGCGGCCTGCGCCAGCTGCGCCGCCTGGTCCTGCAGGCTTTGGGCAGCCGCCGCGGCCTGTTCGACCAGCGCGGCATTCTGCTGGGTGATGTCGTCTATGTGACCCATGGCGCGGTTGATCTCTTCGATGCCGCTGCTTTGCTCCCCGGTCGCCGCCGTAATCTCATGCATGATGTCCGCCACCCGCTTGACCGCGGCGACGATGCCCTGCATGGTCTGGCCGGCCGCATCCACCAGCTTGCCGCCGGCATCCACCTGTTCTACCGAGTCGCTGATCAAGCCTTTGATTTCCTTGGCGGCGGCAGCCGAACGCTGCGCCAGGCTGCGCACTTCCGCCGCCACCACCGCAAAGCCGCGTCCCTGCTCGCCGGCCCGGGCTGCTTCCACCGCGGCGTTCAGCGCCAGGATGTTGGTCTGGAAAGCGATGCCGTCGATCACGCCGATGATGTCGTGGATCTTGCGCGAACTGTCCTTGATCGCATTCATCGTATCGACCACCTGGCCGACCGCCCGGCCGCCGGCGACCGCTTGCCCCGATGCGCCGATCACCAGCTGGTTGGCATGCTGGGCGCTGTCGGCGTTTTGCTTCACCGCCGCGGTCAGCTGTTCCAGCGAACTGCTGGTCTGTTCCAGCGAGGCCGCTTGCGATTCGGTGCGCGCCGACAGGTTGGCGTTGCCTTCCGCGATTTCCTGCGAGGCGCGCGCCATTTCGCCGGTGCCTTGCCGCACATTGCCGATGACGCCGGCCAGGCCCTGGCTGATGCCGTTGATGGCGCGTTCCAGCTGGCCGATTTCGTCGCCCCGGTCGCTTTCCAGGGTAGCGCTCAGGTCGCCCGCCGCCAGCTGCTGCGCCGCCTGCTTGACTCTTTCCAGCGGCTGGCTGATGGTGTTGCGGATCAGCCAGTACAGCGCAGCCACCATGACCAGCACCGCCGCCAGGCCGAACAGGGCATTGCGGTTGCGCAGCGTGGTGATTTCCTGCGTCAGCTCAGCGGCGTCCTCGTTGCCGACAATCTGCCAGTTCCAGTTCTTGTACAGCGCAAAGGCGGCGATTTTTTCCGGTCCCTTGGCAGCGCCTTCCTGCAAGGCATAACGCATGCTGCCCTCCTTGTGCTCAAGGATTTCCCTGATGAAGCCGCGGCCGTCGGCATCCTTGAGCGCCAGTACATTCTTGCCTTCGTCGGCCGGCGCCACCAGCAGCTTGCCCAGGTCCTTGCCCTGGGCCGCATTGAGCACCTGGAAATAACCGGATTCACCCAGCTTGGCCGAGCGGATGCGAGCCTTCAGCGTTTCGATGTCGCTGCCGATGTCGACCCCGACAAACAGCGCGCCGACGATGGCGCCGGCCTCGTCCTTGACCGGGTTATAGGCGGTCATGTATTCCTTGCCGAACAGGGCGGCGCGGCCGACATACGGCAAGCCGCCCTGCAGGCGCGCATAGCCGGGATGGCCGTGGTCAAGCACGGTGCCTATCGCGCGTTCGCCGTTTTCTTTCTTGAGCGAGGTCGAGATGCGGATGAAGTCGTCGCCGCTCTTGATGAAGATCGTCGCTACCGCCCGGCTGGCCGAAGTGAAGCGGTCGGCGACCGAAAAATTCATGTTGATGACGTCATTGCCGTTTTTCAGCAGCGGCGTCGGCTTGCCGGCGACATCGACGGTCTTGCTGCTGTCGATGGAAAATTTTCCGGGGAAATAGCTGGCCAGCAGCAGCGCAAAACGGTCGGCTTCGCTTTTATGGCTGGCGTCGAATGTATCGAGCATCTGGATCATGGTGCCGGTCCTGCCGGAAATGTCGCGTACTCCGCGCTGCTCCAGCAATTGTGAAGTGGCGCTAGCGCTGGCCCAGCCGTAGACCAGGAAAATCAGGGCGGCCAGCAAAAAGGTAAACAAGCTGAGCTTGATGCCTACGTTGAGGCTGTTGAAGAATTTATTGTTCATTGACTATCCTTTTCTTGTTAGATGGACTGAGCTGGCGAGTGGCATCCTGCCGAATTCCTGGCAATCAAAGTCAATAACGACAACTTTCGCGAAAGTTGAAGGGCGCGCAAGCGTGGCCGGCTGCCTGGGCCCTCAAGAAACGATGCGGCTTGCCGTTAACAGGATCAGGAAAGCGGCTAGCTGGCATCCGCCATTCCTGAGTTAAAGGCTCGCGTGCAACTGAAACCCATTCGAAAAGAAAATCATGACCTGGTTCTATAACTTGAAAATTGCAACCAAACTGCTGCTGTCGTTTGCGTTGATACTGATGCTGACACTGGTGCTGGGCGTGGCCTCGATCACGCAACTGGGGCAGGTCAACGCCACCACCAACGAAATCAACACTAACTGGCTGCCGAGCGTGCGGCTGCTGCTGACCATGAAGAGCAACCTGGCGCTGCTGCGCAATGTCGAAATGCAGCACGTCATGTCGAACGATGCGGCGGACATGGACAAGAGCGCCCAATTCATCGGCGAGATCCGGGGCGGCCTGCAAAAGAGCATGAGCGAATACGCGCCCTTGGTGTCGGAACAGGAACGCGCTGTATACGATCAGCTCAAGGATAAAATCCCGCAGTACCTGGAGATGGACAAGAAAATCGTCGACATCTCGCGCGCCTTCAGGAAAGACGATGCGGCAAAGGAAATACGCGGCGATTCCCTGGCGGCCATCGTCGAGCTGGACAAGCAGGTTGAACGCCTGGTGAAAATCAATAGCGACGGCAGCGCCGCCTCGGCGAAAGAGGGCGAAGCCATCTACAACAAGGCCCGGGTCTGGATGATAGGGCTGATGATCGCGATGCTGTTGCTGGGTTTCGCCCTGGCGCTGTGGATTGCGCGGGTAGTGGCCCAGCCCCTGGGGTTTGCGGTAGACGTGGCGCGCCGCGTTGCCGGCGGCGATTTGACGGCGGACATAGAAGTCAGGTCCAGGGACGAGACCGGGCAGCTGATGCAAGCGCTGAAAGACATGAACCAGAGCCTGCAGAAAATTGTCGGCGAGGTGCGCAGCGGCACCGATACCATTGCTACCGCCTCCAGCCAGATTGCGGCCGGCAACCAGAACCTGTCGCAGCGCACGGAAGAGCAAGCCAGCTCGCTGGAAGAAACCGCGGCGTCGATGGAACAGCTGACCTCGACCGTCAAGCAGAATGCCGATAACGCCAGCCAGGCCAACCAGCTGGCGGTGTCCGCCTCGGAAGTGGCGCTGCATGGCGGCACGGTGGTGACCCAGGTGGTGAGCACCATGGGCGCGATCAATACCTCGTCGAAAAAGATTGTCGACATCATCGGCGTGATCGACGGCATCGCTTTCCAGACCAACATCCTGGCGCTGAACGCCGCGGTGGAAGCAGCCCGGGCCGGCGAGCAGGGACGCGGCTTTGCGGTGGTGGCGGCGGAAGTGCGCAGCCTGGCGCAGCGTTCGGCTGCCGCGGCCAAGGAAATCAAGGGCCTGATCGACGACTCGGTGGAAAAAGTCGGGCTCGGCTCGCGGCTGGTCGACCAGGCCGGCACCACCATGGAAGAAATCGTGGCCAGCGTGCGCCGCGTGACCGACATCATGGGCGAAATCACTGCCGCCAGCCAGGAGCAGACAGCCGGCATCGAGCAGATCAACCAGGCCATCAGCCAGATGGACCAGGTGACCCAGCAAAACGCTGCTTTGGTGGAAGAAGCCGCGGCGGCCGCGGCCAGCCTGCAGGACCAGGCCGGCGTGCTGGCGGATGTGGTCGGCGCTTTCAAGCTGGAGCGCGCACATGGCGCGGCGCAGGCAAACCGGATGATCGATATCACGCCGCATGCGCAGATGCTGCGCGGCGCCGCTGCCTAGCCTGGCGCGGCGCCGCCATGCCCGGAGCAAGCGGCGTTTTAGGCTCTTGTTCGCGGCATCGGCGTGCGGCCGCCGTGTTTATATTGCAATACGGGCAGTTGCCGCAGCAAGCGGCGCTGCCAACCATGTTAAGGCGCACCGAATGACTATCAAACCGAGCACCAGGGCGGCGACGGCTTCAGCTCGGGATTTTTTGCTGACCGACGGCGATTTTTCCAGGGTCCGCGCGCTGATCCACCAGCGCGCCGGCATCGCGCTGGGCGAACAAAAGCGTGAGATGGTGTACAGCCGCCTGTCGCGCCGCCTGCGCGAACTCGGCATGAACGACTTTACTTCGTACCTGGCCTTGCTGGAAGGCGAGAAGGACAGCGCCGAATGGCAAGCCTTCACAAATGCATTGACCACCAACCTGACCGCATTTTTCCGCGAGGCGCATCATTTTCCGCTGCTGGCGGAGCACGCAAAAAAATGCGCGGCGCCGGTGACTGTCTGGTGTTCGGCGGCTTCCACCGGCGAAGAGCCGTATTCGATTGCAATGACCCTGATCGAAGCGCTGGGCAGCCGCGCCGCCACGGCCAGCGTGATCGCTACCGACATCGACACCCAGGTGCTGGAAAAGGCCGCGGCCGGGGTCTACACCATGGAGCAGGTCAGCAAGCTGCCGCTGGAACGCCTCAAGCGCTTCTTCCTGAAAGGCAGCGGCGCCCGTGCCGGGCAGGTGCGGATACGGCCGGAAGTGGCGGCCATGGTGAAGTTCGGCCAGCTCAACCTGCTGGATACGCAATGGGGCTTGAAAGAACCGTTCGACGTCATCTTTTGCCGCAACGTGATGATCTATTTCGACAAGCCGACGCAGAACAGGATCCTGCAGCGCTTCGCACCCTTGATGAAACCGCAAGGCTTGCTGTTTGCCGGGCATTCGGAGAATTTTTCCTACGCCAGCCAGCCGTTCCGGCTGCGCGGCCAGACCGTCTACGAACTCGATTCCCGGCAAGCCAAGGGCGGCGCATGATTTCAGCGGCGGAAGAGTCGGTGGCGACCCATCATTATTTTGACCGCGAGTTCGACAGCGCGGCGGTCAAGCTGCTGCCCAACGAATACTACGTCACGCCAGACGACATGGTGCTGAGCACCGTGCTCGGTTCTTGCGTGGCGGCCTGCGTGCGCGACAGCACGGCAGGAGTCGGCGGCATGAATCACTTCATGCTGCCCGATGACGGCAACTCCGGCAACAGCGCATCGGCCTCCATGCGCTACGGCGCCTACGCCATGGAGATGCTGCTCAACGAGCTGCTCAAGGCGGGCGCGCGCCGCGAACGGCTGGAGGCAAAGGTGTTTGGCGGCGGCGCGGTGCTGGCGAACATGACGATGCTCAACATCGGCGACCGCAACGCCGATTTTGTATTGCGCTACCTGCAGATGGAGCAGGTGCGGGTGGCGGCGCAAGACTTGCGCGGCAACCTGCCGCGCCGGATCAGCTATTTCCCGAGGAGCGGCAAGGTCATGGTGCGCAGGCTGCACCGCATCAACGAAGCCGAACAGGTCCAGCGCGACGAACAGAAACTGGTGCAGGCGCTGGCGCAGCAGCCGGTGCGCAGCAAGGTGGAATTATTCAATACGGCAGTCGGCAAGAAAGCCGTAAAACAAGGTGGAGGCAGCGCGTGAGCGATAAAAAAATCAACGTATTGTGTGTGGACGATTCGGCGCTGATACGCAGCTTGATGACCGAAATCATCAATAGCCAGTCGGACATGACCGTGGTGGCGACGGCCCCTGATCCGCTGGTGGCGCGCGACCTGATCAAGCAGCTCAACCCCGATGTGTTGACGCTAGATGTCGAAATGCCGCGCATGGACGGCCTGGATTTCCTGGAAAAGCTGATGCGCCTGCGGCCGATGCCGGTGCTGATGGTGTCTTCGCTGACAGAGCGCGGTTCCGAAATCACGCTGCGCGCGCTGGAGCTGGGGGCGGTCGATTTTGTCACCAAGCCGCGGCTCGGCATACGCGAAGGCTTGCTGGAATATACCGACCTGATCGCCGACAAGATCCGCGCCGCCGCCCGCGCCCGCCTGCAATCGGCGCGCCGGCCCGGGGCCGATGCGGCGGCGGCGGGGCAGGCGCCGATGCTGCGCAGCCCTTTGCTGAGTACCGAAAAACTGATCATCATCGGCGCTTCCACCGGCGGCACCGAAGCGATCCGGGAAGTATTGCAGCCGCTGCCGCCGGATTGCCCGGGCATCATGATCGCGCAGCATATGCCGCCCGGCTTTACCCGGTCATTTGCGCAGCGCCTGGACGGCTTGTGCCGCATCACCGTCAAGGAAGCGGAACACGGCGAGCGGGTATTGCCGGGCCATGCCTATATCGCGCCCGGCGGCTTCCATCTGTCGCTGGCGCGCAGCGGCGCCAACTATGTCGCCCACCTGGACCAGGAAGATCCGGTCAACCGCCACCGGCCTTCGATCGACGTGCTGTTCGATTCGGTCGCCCAGCATGCCGGCAAGAACGCCATCGGCGTGATCCTGACCGGCATGGGACGGGACGGCGCGGCCGGTTTGCTGCGCTTGCGCCAGGCTGGCGCTTACACCCTGGCGCAAGACGAAGCCAGCTGCGTGGTGTTCGGCATGCCGCGCGAAGCGATCGCCATGGGGGCGGCCAACGAGGTAGCCGGCATAGCGGAAATGAGCGCACGCCTGATGGCGCGCCTGATGTCGTACGGCGAACGCTCGAACCGGGTGTAAAAAAAGGTGGGAACAATATCCGCCCTGTGTTTTTTTACATTTGTGACGTTATACAGGCATAGCGTCAGGAATGCGGGCATGCGTGCCAGGTCCTATTTTTAGTGTGGAGTAATCATGGTTGATAAAAGTATCAAAATTCTGGTGGTGGACGATTTTCCTACCATGCGGCGGATTGTAAGGAACCTGTTGAAAGAACTCGATTTCGTCAATGTCGACGAAGCCGAGGACGGCGCGGCAGGACTGGCCAAGCTCAAGGACGGCAATTTCGGGTTTGTCGTGTCCGACTGGAACATGCCCAACATGGATGGCCTGACCATGCTGCAATCGATACGCGCCGATCCGGCCCTGTCCAGGCTGCCGGTGCTGATGGTGACGGCCGAAGCCAAGAAGGAAAACATCATCGCCGCCGCCCAGGCCGGCGCCAACGGCTATGTGGTCAAGCCTTTTACCGCGGCCACGCTGGAGGAAAAGATCACCAAGATATTCGAGAAAATTGCGAAAGAGAGCGCTTGATATGAGCCTGCACGCCTTACAGATGCCGGCGGCCGGCGATTCCGCCGAGCAGCTGGTCAACCGCATCGGCCACCTGACGCGCCTGCTGCGCGAAAGCATGCGCGAACTCGGCCTGGACCAGGAAATCGCCAAGGCGGCGCAGGCGATCCCGGATGCCCGCGATCGCCTGAACTACGTGGCGGCGATGACAGAGCGCGCCGCCGAACGGGCCTTGAACGCGATCGACGTCGCCCAGCCGATCCAGGAAAAACTCAGCAAGCAGGCCAAGACGCTCAGCCAGCGCTGGGACGAATGGTTTGTCAGCCCGGTCGAACTGGACGATGCCCGGGTGCTGGTGCTGGATACCCGCAATTACCTGAAAGACGTGCCGCAGCAGGCTTCTGCCATCAACGCGCAGCTGATGGAAATCATGATGGCGCAGGACTTCCAGGACCTGACCGGCCAGGTCATCAAGAAAATGATGGAAGTCGTGCAGGAAATGGAAAAGCAGCTGCTGCAGGTGCTGATCGACAATACGCCGCTGGAAAAACGCAGCGACGGCAACGGCCTGTTGAACGGTCCGCAAATGAATGCGGATGAAAATCCCGATGCGGTGTCCGACCAGGAACAGGTCGACGACCTGCTGTCCAGCCTGGGCTTCTGACCCGGACCATGGCGGATCCGCATCACGCCTGAAACAAAAGCGGCCAGGGCGGCGGTAGACACGCCCCGGCCGCAGCGATTGCCTGAGCAGCACCGCTATCCCCGCCTTGTTTGCCCGATTGCATCTGCGTCCTTGCATCAATAATCGATATTGATAGGGCGCTGTTCGTCCCTTCTGGTTCGGAGCATGCATGGCGGAAGAAAGCGATCTCGAAAAGACGGAACCCGGTTCTCCCCGGCGCCTGGAAAAGGCGCGCGAAGAAGGCCAGGTTGCCCGTTCGCGCGAGCTGAGCACGTTTGTCATGCTGAGCACCGGCATAGGCGGCTTGTGGCTGACGGCCGTGCCGATGGCGGAGCATATCGGCCATGCCCTGCGGCAGGGCATGCAATTCAAGCGCGCCGCCGCCTTCGATACCTCCTACATGCTGACCCAGGCCGCCGCTGCCGGGCAGGAAGCGCTGCAGGCTTTGCTGCCGTTGCTGGCCATGCTGGCGCTGGCTGCCCTGGCTGCGCCGCTGATGCTGGGCGGCTGGCTGTTTGCGCCGGATGCGCTGGCGCCCAAATTTTCCAAGCTCAATCCGGCGGCCGGCATTGCCCGCATCTTTTCCAGCCAGTCGCTGGCGGAACTGTTCAAGGCATGCACGAAATCGGTACTGGTGGGCGGCATCGCCTACTGGGTCATGTCGCGCAACCTCGATACGCTGCTTGGCTTGCTGAGCGAACCGGTGCACGGCGCATTGGCGCATACGGTACGGCTGGTGGCCAATTGCTGCGGCCTGATCATTGCTTCGCTGCTGCTGGTGGCGGCCATCGACGTGCCATACCAGTTGTGGAGCTATTACCGCAAGCTGCGCATGACGCGCGAAGAGCTGAAGCAGGAACACAAGGAAAGCGAAGGCGATCCGCACGTCAAAGGGCAGATCCGGCGCCAGCAGCAACAGATGGCGCGGCGGCGCATGATGGCCGAGGTGGCGACCGCCGACGTGGTGGTCACCAACCCGACCCACTTTGCGGTCGCACTCAAATACAGCGACAAGGAAATGCGCGCGCCCAGGGTGGTTGCCAAGGGCACCGACCTGATAGCGCTGCGCATCCGCGCCATTGGCGCCGAACACAAGATTCCCATGCTGGAAGCGCCGCCCCTGACCCGGGCGCTGTATCGCCATACCAACCTGGGCGAAGAAATTCCGGCTGCGCTGTACACCGCGGTGGCTGAAGTGCTGGCCTGGGTTTACCAGCTGCAGCGCTGGCGCAGCGAGGGCGGCATCGCGCCACGCACACCGGCCGACCTGCCGGTTCCCGATTCACTCGACACTTTAGGAAGCCCGGCATGAAGCCAGCAGGCCCAGCTTTTTCATTCAGTTCCCTGCCCCGCCTGGGGGCCGCCATATTGGCTGGCAATGGCGTCAAGGGCATGGCCGGCCCGGTGCTGATCATCATGATCCTGGGCATGATGATCCTGCCTCTGCCGCCGTTCCTGCTCGACCTGCTGTTCACCTTCAATATCGCGCTGTCGGTGATGGTGCTGCTGGTCAGCATGTACACCATGAAAGCGCTGGATTTCGCCGCCTTCCCGGCGGTCTTGCTGTTTTCTACCTTGCTGCGCCTGTCGCTCAACGTGGCTTCCACCCGTGTGGTGCTGCTGGAGGGCCATACCGGGCCGGACGCCGCCGGCAAGGTGATCGAAGCCTTCGGCCATTTCCTGGTGGGCGGCAATTTCGCCGTCGGCATCGTGGTGTTCGTGATCCTGGTGGTGATCAACTTCATGGTCATCACCAAGGGCGCGGGGCGGATTGCCGAAGTCGGCGCGCGCTTCACGCTGGATGCGATGCCAGGCAAGCAGATGGCGATCGACGCCGACCTCAACGCCGGCCTGATCGGCGAAGACGTAGCGCGCAAGCGCCGCGCCGAAGTCGCGCAGGAAGCGGATTTCTACGGCTCCATGGACGGCGCCAGCAAGTTCGTGCGCGGCGATGCGGTGGCAGGTTTGCTGATCATGGTGATCAATGTGGTCGGCGGCCTGATCGTCGGCGTCGCCCAGCACGGCCTGGATATTTCGGTGGCGGCCAAGAACTACACCTTGCTGACCATCGGCGACGGCCTGGTGGCGCAGATCCCGGCGCTGGTGATTTCTACCGCCGCCGGCGTCATCGTCTCGCGCGTGACGACCGATGAAGATGTCGGCCAGCAGCTGATGGGGCAGCTGTTCTCCAATCCGCAGGTGCTGTTCCTGACCGCCGGCATCATAGGCCTGATGGGACTGGTGCCGGGCATGCCGCATGTGGCGTTTCTGATCATTGCCGGCGGCCTGGTCTATCTCGGCCGGCGCTTGCTGCAGAAAAGCGCGGCGGCGGAATATGCGGCCAAGGCGCCGCCGCCGTCCGCGGCGGCTGCCGAACCGGCGGACGCCAGCTGGGACGACGTGGCGCTGGTCGATCCGCTCGGGCTGGAAGTCGGCTACCGCCTGATTTCCCTGGTGGACCGCAGCCAGAACGGCGAACTGCTGGGCCGCATCAAGAGCATCCGCAAGAAATTCGCGCAGGACATCGGCTTCCTGGTGCCGGTAGTGCACATCCGCGACAACCTGGAACTCAAGCCGAATTCCTATGTGATCACGCTCAAAGGCGTGGAGATCGCCAACGGCGAAGCCTGGCCTGGCCAATGGATGGCGATCAACCCGGGCCAGGTCAGCGCCACCTTGCCCGGCGTGCAGACGGCCGATCCGGCGTTTGGCCTGCCGGCGGTCTGGATCGAAAGCCACATGCGGGAGCAGGCCCAGATCTACGGTTACACCGTGGTCGACGCCAGCACTGTGATCGCCACCCACCTGAACCACCTGATCCATGCCCATTCGGCGGAACTGCTGGGACGGCAGGAAGTGCAGCAGCTGCTGGACCGTGTCGCCAAGGATGCGCCGAAGCTGATCGAAGACCTGGTGCCCAAGCTGCTGTCGCTGACGACGCTGCAGAAAGTGTTGCAAAACCTGCTGGACGAAAGCGTATCGATACGCGACATGCGCACCATCCTCGACGTCCTGCTGGAGCACGGAGGCACGGTCAGCGACGCTACCGAACTGACATCGCTGGTGCGGCTGGCGCTGGGCCGGGCCATCACCCAGCAGCTGTTCCCGGGCAACGGCGAACTGCAGGTGATCGGCCTCGACGGCTCGCTCGACCGCGTCCTGCTGCAGGCATTGAGCAACGGCAGCGGGCTGGAGCCGGGGCTGGCCGACAGCCTGCTGGCGCAGACCCAGGCCGCGATCGCGCGCCAGGAACAGTTCGGCCTGTCGCCGGTGCTTGTGGTGCAGCATCCGCTGCGGGTCTTGCTGGCGCGCTTCCTGCGCCGCAGCCTGCCGCAGCTCAAGGTGCTGTCGCACGCCGAAATTCCTGATACCCGCACCATCAAAGTAACCGCCACTATCGGAGGCAAGGCTTGAACATGCGCACTGACAGCGTCACCATCGTCGCCCCGTCCAGCCGCGAAGCGCTGCGCCTGGTGCGCGAACGGCTGGGACCGGACGCCATCATCGTTTCCAGCCGGGCGACCGCCGCCGGCGCGGAAATCGTCGCCATGCTGGAAACCGCGGGCGATGCACGGCCGGCATCTGTACCAGCCCCGGCTCCTGTGGTTGCCGCACCAGCGGCGGTGGCAGCACCAGTGGCCATACAGCCAACCGCAAGCGCCGCCGCGCCATCCGGCACGGACAGCAACGGTAGCGTTATCAGCGAAATCCATTCGATGCGCGGCATGATCGAAGAGCAGCTGGCCGGCCTGGTGTGGAACGACAAGCAGCGCCGTGACCCGGTGCGCGGCCACCTGCTGCGCACCTTGCTGGGCGCAGGCTTCAGCGCCAGCCTGGCGAAAGCGATGCTGGACCACCTGCCGACCGGCCAGAATTTCGGCTCCGGCATGGCGTGGGTCAAGGCCGAACTGGCGCGCAACCTGCCTTTGATGGAAAACGAAGATGCGCTGATGGATGGCGGCGGCGTCTATGCCTTGATGGGCCCGACCGGGGTCGGCAAGACCACCACCACCGCCAAGCTGGCGGCGCGCTGCGTGATGCGCTTCGGCGCCGACAAGCTGGCGCTGCTGACTACCGACAGCTACCGCATCGGCGCGTTCGAGCAGCTGCGCATCTACGGCAAGATCCTGGGCGTATCGGTGCATGCGGTGAAAGACGCAGCCGACCTGCGGCTGGTGCTGGAGGATTTGCGCGACAAGCACATGGTCTTGATCGATACGGTCGGCAAGAGCCAGCGCGACCGCAGCGTCTCCGAGCAGGTCGCCATGCTGTGCGGCGCCGGCCGCCCGGTCAAGCGCTTGCTGCTGCTGAACGCCGCCAGCCACGGCGACACCCTGAATGAGGTGGTGCATGCCTACAAGGACAGCGCCGGCGGCAACCAGCTGGCGGGCTGCATTTTCACCAAGACCGACGAAGCGACCCATCCCGGCGCATTGCTGGACACCGTGATCCGCCACCGGCTGCCGGTGCACTACGTCTCTTGCGGCCAGAAAGTGCCGGAGAACCTGATGCTGGCCGAGCGTTCGCAACTGGTCGACAGCGTGTTCCAGAGCGCCAGCCGCAGCGCCTTGTTTGTTCCGGGCGAAGCCGACCTGGGCGAGCTGCCGGCGGCATTGAACAACGACGCCGAACTGGCGGCCGCGTCTGCCGCCACCGAACGCTTGCGCGGCCAATGCCGGCAACTGATCCGGGTGCTGGCGCACGACGCCGAAGAGCTGGCGGCCAACGCCGCTGCGCTGGCCGGCGGCGAGATCGGCTTCGAGACCAGCAGCCGGCTATGGCGCGACCTGGCGGACGACAGCACCGGCAGCCAGGCAGTGGTCCACAAGCTGCTGGCGCATGCGAAAACGGAAATCGGCCTTGCTTGCAACGACCAAGTGCTGGCGATCAGCGGCAAGACCGAGCTGGCCGCCAGCCGCAGCGGCGACGCCTATGCCTTGCAATCCAGCGTGCTGCTGTCGGATCGCGACGGCATGCCGCTGGCGGCGCCGCATCAATTGCTGTCCACCGCGTTTGCCGCCGCTGCAGACGGCGCCGTAGCCACGCCGGCGCTACGCCAGCTGGCTTGGGTGCATGGCCAGGATTTCGGCAAGCCGGTGGTGCACCTGCTCGACAAAATGCCGGCGCCAGGCTTGATCGAATCCTGGCAGGCCGGCGGCATGTCATGGCTGGCCCGTGCGCGCGGCACCACTTGCGTGCTGGACGGCGCGGCCCGGACATCGCTGTCAAAACTGGCGGAACGGCTGGTGTTCGATACGCCTCAGGCGATGTTCTACAAGGGCAAGCCGGCGCAACAGATGCTGGCGGAGACGGCAGTCGCCTTGCCCGGCGACAAAAGGCACGATGCGGGCGCATTCAATTTGCGCTGCGTGGCTGTGCGCATCGTCGATCCGCACAGCGGAAAACTGCTGGCCGGCTGGTACCTGCTGACCAATCTTGCGCCGTCGGCGACGGCGTCGCAGCTTGCCGCGTGGGCCTGCTGGAAACAAGCCGCCGATCCTTACTACAAGCTGCTCAAGAAAGCGATCCAGCAGCTCGATGCCTGCACCGAGCCGGGCGACAGCCAGATGCAAAAACGCCTGCTGGTCGCCGCGCAAGTCAGCACCACCGTCTGGCGCCTGGCGCATAACCGCGGCAGCTGGGCCGGCGCCGCTCGCGCGCTGCTGGCCCAGCTGGCCGGCCATCGGATCCGCGCCGGCGCGGCCAGCGCCAGTTCCGCGGCAGCGCTGTTTGAAGGTTTCGGCAAGCTGATCGCCCTGCTGGATGCGCTGGCGCTGGATGCCGATAGCGTCCCCGGCCTGGCGCCGGCGCCGGGCGCTGCGGCGTTGCCCGGATGAAGGGACGTCTGTGAGCAAAGTAGTCAGCGACCAGGCAGATGGTTTGCGCAACCTGATGGCGCAGCATTCGGGCATGCAGGCGGCGCGCGTCATCGCGCTGGTCGGCAGCAGTCCAAGGATAGGCGTCACCAGCGTTGCCTTGAACCTGGCCGCGGCCCTGGTGCAGCAAGGAAAAGAAGTGCTGCTGCTGGACGAGCAGAGCGGCGCGCGGTCGGCAACGGCGATGTGGGCCGGCGCTGCGGCGCGCAGCTGGTCCGATGTTGCCGGCGGCCTGCCGCTGTCGGCCGCGGCGTCGCGCCTGGCTTGCGGCGCGCTGCTGCTGGCGGTGCGCCAGGGCGATGCTCCTGCCGTGGCTGAGGTGCGCAATCTGTTCCAGGGGCAGGTGATCCTGGTCGATGCCGGCCTCGACCGCGACGGCGCCTTGTCACCGCTGGCGGCGCAGGCCGACGATGTGGTGGTGGTGCTGCGGCCGCAGGCGGCTTCCATCACGGCCGCCTACGCCTGCATCAAGCAGCTGCATTATGCGCATGCCCTGCAGCGCCTGCGGATCATGCTCAACCTGGCGGCCGGCATGCCGGAGGCGCAGCGCGTGCTGGGCAACCTGGCCGGCGCCGGCAGCCGTTACCTGGGGCTGGCGCTGGAGCCTGCCGGCTGCGTCGCGGAAGACCCGCAGCTGGTGCGCGCGCTGGGACTCAAGCTGAGCGTGGTGGAGGCATTCCAGACCAGCGCCGCGGCAATCGATTTCCGCCGCATCGCTGGCCAGCTGCTGCAATGGCCGCGCCCTGTTGTTAACCGAAATCTGGACACTGTGTGAGTAAAGCAGGAAGAGGAATCCATCATGTATACGGCTCAGGGAAAAATCGACAAATCCGACACGCTGGCGCAATACGCGCCGCTGGTGCGGCGCCTGGCTTTGCAGCTGATCGCGAAATTGCCGGCCAGCGTGGAGCTGGACGACATGATCCAGGCCGGCATGCTGGGTCTGCTGGACGCCGCCAACCGCTACCAGGACGACCAGGGCGCGCAGTTCGAGACCTACGCCAGCCAGCGTATCCGCGGCGCGATGCTGGACGAGCTGCGCGCCAACGACTGGCTGTCGCGCGGCTTGCGGCAATCGTCGCGCAAGGTCGACGCCGCGGTGCAGGCGCTGGAGCAGAAGCTGGCGCGTCCGCCCAGCGAGCGTGAAATCGCGGTGTCGATGCAGCTGTCGCTGGAAGACTACCAGCACCTGCTGCAGGAAATCCACGGTTCGCAGCTGGTGTATTACGAAGACTGCGAAGGCGGCAGCAATGAAAATTCCTTTCTCGACCGCCAGCACGACAGCAGCGACCGCAGCGGCGCCGCAGATCCGTTGCAGCGTTTGCTGGACAGCGGCATGCGCCACATGCTGGTGGAGGCGATCGCCCTGATGCCGGAGCGCGAACGGCTGCTGCTCAGCCTGTACTACGAGCAGGAGATGAACCTGCGTGAAATCGGCGCCATCCTGGAAGTCAGCCAGTCGCGCGTCTGCCAGCTGCATAGCCAGGCCATCAGCCGCCTGCGGGTGCGCTTGAATGAAACCAGCCGGAGCGAGGTAGCCTGAGATGAGCGACCTGGCCGGCTTCGGGCCTAGGCTGAGGCGACTGTTGTTTTGCGGCGCGGCCGGCTGGCTGGCGGCCGCGGGTGTCTGCGCCGAAGAACGGCCAGCCGCGGCAATCAGCCTGGGTACTTATATGGGACGCGCGGAGAATCCGCCGGCCGGGCCCGGCGCCGTCCGGCTTGACAGCGGCGCCGCCGCGGGCGGACAGGGCAGGGTGGCAGGTTCCTGGAGCGCTACTGTTTCCACGCCCGCACTCTTCTACCGTGGGGTGGCTTATCAGTCGGTTCAGGTAGCTCCGGTCGGCAGCGGCGTCTCTTCGGGCTCCAGGACCCGCCGGGTCGGCTGGCGCTACAGTTTCCTGACAGCGCCGCCGGCCGGCATCCATGCCTATCTGTGCAACTACGCCAGGTGTGCCGCTCTTAGCGGCGCCAGCGGCAGCACCGCCGCCTTTGACGGCGACAACGGCTGGTCGAATTTCGTGTTTGCTTTTGTGATCGACGGGCGCGGAGCCTTGACCCCGGCATTGCAGGGCGCGGCCAGCCAGGTGATGGTCAGCTACGAGTAAACCGGGCTATGGAGTAGGCGGCGTTCAGCTCGACGCCAGGCTATGGCCGTTGCCGAGCCCGATCTGGTGCTTGCCGTCGGCGCCATACAGCGATTGGCCGTGGGCGCGCAGGAAATTGATCGAGCGCCGCACGAAATCCAGGTGGGTATGGATCATGATGCCGTTGCGATGGTTGTAGTCGCGGGCCTGGGCTGCAAGCACCAGCAGTTCTTGCCAGGCTTGCTGCAGGTTGTCGCCGCCGGCCGCCGCCGCGGCGTCGCCGCCGGTTCGTCCCGCGTCGAAACCGGCCGCCCGTTGCCGCTGTTCCCGTTCCTGCTCAAGCGCAGTGATGCGTTCCGCCAGCTGGGCCTTGCGTTCGGTGATCAGCGGCAGCACGTCGAAACGGCTCTTGATCAGCGCCTCCGCTTCCTGGTCCAGCAGGTCGAGAAAGGCGTCCATGACGGCGCGCTCCTGCTGCAGGTGCTTGAAGAGCGCGCTGCTCATGACGGTTTCTTGCCCAGCAGGTCGCGTACCGTATCGAGCAAGCCGTCGGCGATTTTTTCGGGATTGATCTGATAGCGGCCTTCGCTGATGGCCTGGCGTATCTCGGCGACCCGGGCGGCGTCGAAATCGCCGGCGCCGGGTTGCAGCAACTGGGTTTGCAGCTGGCGCACTTGCGCCGACAGTGAATTCAGGGCGGCTGGCATAGGCGGGCTGGCGCTGTTGGCGGTGCCGGCGGCAGCGGCGTCGGCGGATGCGGCGCGCGCCGCGTTATCCTTGCTGGACGCCGCGTTGGCTGGGCTTGACACGCTATTGAGCGGCTTTGTAGGTTGATCGATTTTCAAGATGTTTCCTCTAAGGGATCTGTTCGTTATAACGGCAGCTTGCGCGGAATGTTTAGGGTTCCGGCTAAAAATGCCTGGATTGCTGTAAAAACAAGCGTCAATTCGGCAATTCTACCGAACCATCGGCACGGGCGATGCCGCTCAGCATCTGCCCTGCCTGCGTCTTCACCTGTATCGCCACGCCGGCGGCGGCATTGGTCATCGCCCGTCCTTCGGTGCTGACGACGAAGCCCGAGCCTTGCGACTGGACTTTGACGCTTTGCCCCTGCTGTATCACGGTGGCGCCGCGCAGCAGTTCCAGCCGCAGCGGCGCGCCCAGGGCAATCCGGTTCGAGGCTACCATGCCGGCGGCTTGCTGCGGATTGGTGACCACGCCGCGCGGCAGGGCGCTGAGGTCGCCCTGGCGCAGCTGGATATCGGCGGGGCCGACGGTGTCGCCGGCATCGATGGGACGGCTGGCTACATAGTAGTTCGCCACCACCGCCACATAGGCGGGCACATAGCGCGTCCACGCCGGCGTCGTGGAACCGTTGCCGTTGCAGCGCAGGCCGACCGAGATCCGTCCCCAGACCCGGGCGCCGGCGGGCAGGAACGCTTCCAGCGCATCGCAGGCGGGCAGGGCGCCTGACATCGGCGTCTCGATGCGGATGCTGACCTTGCCAGGCAAGCCGCCGGCCTGGGCCAGCAGGAACTGCTCTATCACCGGCCTGGCGCTGCCGCTCAGTTCCGCTGTCCTGGCGGATGCGGCCCGGCTGCCGGCGCCTGGTCCTGCCGCGGCAAGGATCAGGCAGGTAATCGCAAGCCGGCGGCGCCGGGATAATGGTGCATGCATATCGAATCTTCCCTCAATCGGAATTCATGGCGACGGAATGTCCGCCATCAGATTCTAGACAACCGCGCGCCGTCGCCAAGCGCCGAACTGGGCGCGGTTTGGCGTGTTGTTTGGGGTATTGGATTGTTATGCCCTGCCTATAATGGTTTGCGGAAACCTGTCGCGCCGGTTCAAAAAATCCTGCTGGAAGGCGATCTGAAAATCAAGGACATGCAATGGCGAACGTGAGCGAATTCGATGAAGAAGTCCCGGCCACCCTGGCGGATTTCCTGCGGCAGATGCGTTTGAAGCAAACCGGCGAGAACGGCAAGAGGCTGTCGCTGACCGCGATGCACCGGCGCTGCGGCTTGTCGGTGCCGGTGCTGAGCAAGCTCGAAACCGGCAGGGTCACCGATCCCAGCGGATCGACCATCAAGCGCGTGCTGGACGGTTACCGGCTGAGCTTCGAGGATGTCGCAAAATATTTTCCCGGCCCCAAATGAGACCGGCATGGCGTATCTTGAATTGAGGCCGAATCAGCCGCCTGTTCCGCTGATTGCCGCCGGCGCCCGCTACCTATAATCGCTTTCATCAAAAGGTCTGTTGAGGGTAGGTACAAGATGGTAGACAAACTGGATGCAGCACTGCGCTTTCAGCAGGAAGCGCTGAACCTGAGGGCGCGCCGGCAAGAGGTGCTGTCGTCGAATATCGCGCACGCCGATACGCCCAATTACAAGGCGCGCGATTTCGATTTCAGCAGCAGCCTGACGCAAGCGATGGCGCAAGGCCGGCAGGCGCAGCCGGTGTCGATGGCGACCACTTCCGCGCGCCACATCCAGGGCGAGGCCATGGCCGCCGGCGAGCCGGATTTGCTGTACCGAGTGCCGACCCAGTCCAGCATCGACGGCAATACCGTGGAGATGGATGTCGAGCGCGTCAATTTCACCGACAACGCGGTCCACTACGAATCCGGCCTGACCGTCATCGGCGCCCAGATCAAGTCGCTGCTGTCGGCGGTGCAGCAATGAATTTCCAGTTTTAGCCAGCGAGGATCAAGCCATGCCGTCCAATGTATCCATGAATATTTTCGACGTTGCCGGTTCCGCCATGAGCGCGCAATCGCAACGCATGAACGTCACCGCCAGCAACCTGGCCAATGCCGACAGCGTATCCGGGCCCGATGGCCAGCCCTATCGCGCCAAGCAGGTGGTGTTTGCGGTGGCGGCAGGAGACCAGCAGGATCCGGTCGGCGCCGTCGGCGGCGTGCAGGTGGCGGGCGTGGTGGAAGACCAGTCGCCGCTGCGCATGGTGTACGACCCCAAGCATCCGCTGGCCAACGCCAGCGGCTACGTCACCATGCCGAACGTCAATGTGGTGGAAGAAATGGTCAACATGATTTCCGCTTCGCGCTCTTACCAGGCCAATGTCGAGGTGCTCAATACCGCCAAGAACATGATGCTGAAGACGCTGACCATCGGCCAGTAGCAAAGCACCGATAGCAGTTCCGATTTGAACGATTAATCCGCGGCCGCCTCGGCGGCGCCGCTTCAGGAGAAAACCATCATGGCAGTATCGGGAGTTTCAACCGACAACAGTGCAGCAGGAGCGCTGGCAGGAGCCGTGTCCAGCAGTTCCGACCAAGAGCAGCGCTTCCTTAAATTGCTGGTCACCCAGCTGAATAACCAGGACCCGCTGAATCCGCTGAACAATGCGGAGCTGACTTCGCAGCTGGCGCAGATGAGCACCGTCAGCGGCATCGAAAACCTGAACAGCACGCTCAATTCGCTGGTGGCGCAAACCGGCTCCAGCCAGACCTTGCAGGCCGCCTCGCTGATCGGCCATACGGTGCTGACGCCAGGCAGCAGCGTCGCGCTCAAGGATAGCGCCGCTACTTCCTTCGGGCTGGACATGCAAGGTGCGGCCGATACGGTCAAGGTCACAATCACCGACGCCGCCGGCAATACGGTGCGCACGATCGACGTCGGCGCGCTGCCGCAAGGCACCAAGACCTTGTCTTGGGACGGCAAGAACGATACCGGTACCGCGATGGGCGACGGTGCCTACAAAATCAGCGTGGCTGCTGCCGTCGGCGGCAGCGCAGTCGCTGCGAACACGCTGACGTACTCGCAGGTTGCCAGCGTGGCGCAGACGGCCAGCGGCGTGACGTTGAACCTGGGCGCGGCCGGCACGGCGGCATTGAGCGACGTTAAGCAGTTTCTATAAATCCGGCTTTTTTCATTATTTTTCCGCAACCCGGAAGCTGAAAAAAATGCTGCAAATTGATTTCAAAAGGAGTGGACCATGGGGTTTCAACAAGGCGTAAGCGGATTGAATGCAAGTTCCAGCAATCTCGATGTGATCGGCAATAATGTCGCCAACTCGGGCACCGTGGGCTTCAAGGCGGGCAGTGTCCTGTTTGCCGATGTGTATGCGGGTTCGCGGGTCGGCCTCGGCACCCAGGTGGCCGGCGTTTCGCAAAACTTCACCCAGGGCGCGGTGCAGACCAGCACCCGTGCGCTGGACGTGGCGATCACCAACGGCGACGGTTTTTTCCGCCTGGCCAGCCCATCCGGCGAAGTGTCCTATTCGCGCAACGGCCAGTTCACTATCGACAAGGATAACTACATCGTCAATTCCGGCGGCCTGCGCGTGACCGGCTACCAGGTCGGCGCCAATGGCAGCATCGCCGGCGGCACACCGGCAGCCTTGCAGTTGCCGGCCGCCGCGATGACGCCGAACGCCACCACCAAGATCAATGCGCAATACAACATCGATTCGCGCAGCACGGTGCCCGTCACCGCGCCTTTCAACGCGACAGATTCCACCAGTTTCAACTACCAGAACGCGGTGACCGGCTACGATTCTCTGGGTAATCCGCATGAAATCACGAATTTCTTCGTGAAGACCGCGGCGAATGCCTGGGATGTCTACCAGACCGTCGACGGCGGCGCCAGCAGCAATATCGGCTCGTTGACCTTCGATACGGCCGGCAAGATGCTGACGCCTGCCGCCGGCACCCTGGCTCCTGCCGCAGTACCGCTGGCAAACGGCGCGGCGCCGATGAACTTCACGATCAACCTGACCGGCACCACGCAGTTCGGCAACGACAACGCGGTCGCCAAGCAGACCCAGGACGGTTATACCTCCGGCAGCCTGACTGCGTTCGCCATCAATCCGGACGGCACCGTAACCGGCAAGTACTCGAACGAACAGACCAAGACCCTGGGCCAGATCGTCCTCACTTCCTTTGCCAATCCTGACGGCCTGCAATCCAAGGGCGGCAATGTCTGGGCTGAAACCGCGGCGTCAGGCCAGCCGCTGGTCGGGACGGCGGGCGCCGGCACCAAGGTTGGCTCCTTGACTTCGGGCGCGCTGGAATCGTCCAATGTCGACCTCACCGCCGAACTGGTCAACATGATCATTGCGCAGCGTACCTACCAGGCCAACGCGCAAACCGTAAAGACCCAGGACCAGGTCATGCAGACCCTGGTGAGCATGCGCTGATGATGGATTTTTTCGTCATTAGCGCGGCGGCGGGAACCGGCCGGGAGAACCCATGGACCGCATGATCTACATCGCCATGAGCGGCGCCAAGCAGGCCATGGAGCAGCAAGCGTCGGTGGCCAGCAACATGGCCAATGTCTCGACACCCGGTTTCCGCGCGCAGCTGAACAATTTCCGCGCCGTGCCGGTAGTCGGCGAGGAAGCGGCGACCCGCGCGTTCGTGGTGACTTCAACGCCCGGCGCCGACATGAGCACCGGGCCGTTGACCGAAACCGGAAGGCCGATGGACGTAGCGGTGCGCGGCGACGGCTGGCTGACGGTGCAGACCGCTGACGGCGGCGAAGCGTATACCCGGGTCGGCAACCTGCAGGTAGGCGCCGACGGCCAGCTGATGACGATGGACAAGCTGCCGGTGATCGGCGACGCCGGACCGATGGCGGTGCCGCCCGGCGCCGCGGTGATGATATCGACCGACGGCCTGGTGAGCGCCATCGGCGCCGGCGATCCGGCTACCAACGTGGCCCAGGTCGGCCGTTTGAAACTGGTCAATCCGGCTGCCGGCGATTTGCTGCGCGGCGACGACGGCTTGTTTCGCATGCGCGCCGGGGCCGCCGCGCCGGACGCCGATCCGGCGGTGACGCTGCAGACCGGCGTAGTGGAAGGCAGCAATGTCAACCCGGTGTCGGCGATGGTGGAAATGATCGCCAACGCGCGCAGTTTTGAAATGCAGATGAAGGCGGTCAAGAGCGCCGATGAAAACGACCAGCGCGCCAACCAGCTGCTGAGCATGAGCAGCTAAAGCAGCCAATCCATTTTTCGACAGGAATTTCACCATGATACGTTCCCTTTCCATCGCCAAGAGCGGGCTCGATGCGCAACAGCAGCAGCTCGACGTGATATCGAACAACCTGGCCAACGTCGGCACCACCGGCTTCAAGCGCAGCCGCGCAGTGTTCGAGGACCTGATGTACCAGAACCTGCGCCAGGTAGGCGGCCAGACTTCGGACCAGACCAACCTGCCGTCCGGCCTGCAGATCGGCACCGGCGTGCGGCTGGTGGCGACCGAGCGGATCCATACCCAGGGCAACCCGACCAAGACTGACAATACCAAGGATGTGGCGATTACCGGCGACGGTTTCTTCCAGGTGCAAATGCCGGACGGCACCACCGCCTATACGCGCGACGGTTCGTTCCAGTCCGACTCCACCGGCCAGCTGGTCACCGCCAGCGGCTACCCGGTGCAGCCGGCCATCACCATTCCGCAAAACGCCACCAGCATGACCATCGCCAAGGACGGCACGGTATCGGTGACCCAGGCCGGCAGCACCGCCAGCGTACAGGTCGGCCAGATCCAGCTGGCGACGTTCCTGAACTCGACCGGCTTGCAAAGCAATGGCGAGAACCTGTACACAGAAACCAATGCTTCCGGCACCGCCAATCAGACCACGCCGGGCCAGAACGGCGCCGGCACGCTGAGCCAGGGATATGTCGAATCGTCGAACGTGAATGTGGTGGAAGAACTGGTGAACATGATCCAGACCCAGCGTTCTTACGAAATCAACAGCAAGGCGGTCACGACTTCTGACCAGATGTTGCAGCGCCTTACGCAGTTGTGATGGCGGCGCCGATGAAATATTGCACCAGGTGCCTGCTGCCGGCGGCGCTGCTGCTGGCCGGCTGCGCGCAATTGCCGCGCGAGCCGCTGGTGCAGCAGCCGATGACCGCGCGCGCGGAAGTGCGGCCGGCGGCGCCGGTGAATGGCGCCATCTACCAGTCCGGCTTCAGCAGCCAGGCCTTGTTCGAAGACCGGCGGCCGCGCAATGTCGGCGACATCCTGACCATCATCGTCAGCGAAAACGTCAACGCCAGCAAGAATTCGGCGGCCAACGCCAGCCGCAACGGCAGCACCAGCAGCGCGCTGGCGGCGATACCGAAGATTTTCGGCGGTCTGTTCGGCAACCTGGATGCCGACGCCAAGGCCAGCAACGCATTGACCGCCAAGGGCGGCGCCAATGCGGCCAATACCTTTAACGGCGTGATCACGGTGACGGTGACCGAGGTGCTGGGCAACGGCAACCTGATGGTCAGCGGCGAGAAGCAGATGATGATCAACCAGGGTACCGAATTCATCCGCTTCTCCGGCGTGGTCAATCCGCGCACGGTGAGCGGCAACAATAGCGTGGCCTCGACCCAGGTCGCCGACGCCAGGATCGAATACAGCGCCAAGGGTTATATCGACGAAGCGCAGACCATGGGCTGGCTGCAGCGTTTCTTCCTCAACGTCTTACCGTTCTGACCATGCGATCATCATTCCAGTTTCTTTTGCGGCGCGCGCGGCGCAGCCGCGGCGCCGTCTTCCTGTCGCTTTGCCTCGCCTGCGCCGTGTCGCCGGTGCAGGCGGAGCGGCTCAAGGAACTGGCCAGCATCCAGGGCGTGCGCGACAATCCGCTGATCGGCTACGGCCTGATGGTCGGCCTCGACGGCAGCGGCGACCAGACCATGCAGACGCCGTTCACCACCCAGACCCTCAACAACATGCTGTCGCAGCTCGGCATCTCGATGGCGCCCGGCACCAACATGCAGCTCAAGAACGTGGCGGCGGTGATGGTGACCGCTACCTTGCCGTCGTTCGCCCGTCCGGGCCAGAACATCGACGTCACCGTATCGTCGATGGGCAACGCCAAGAGCCTGCGCGGCGGCACCCTGCTGATGACGCCGCTCAAGGGCGCCGACGGCATGGTGTATGCGATCGCGCAGGGCAACATGGTGGTCGGCGGCGCCGGCGCCTCGGCCAACGGCAGCAAGGTGCAGATCAACCAGCTCAGTTCGGGCCGGATTCCTGCCGGCGCCATCGTCGAGCGCGCGGTCAGTGCGCCGCTGGGCGATGCGAATAGCTTGACCCTGGAACTGAATGTCTCCGATTTCGGCACGGCGCAGAAAGCCGTCGAGGCCATCAACCGCAGCTTTGGCGCCGGCACCGCCAGCGCGCTCGATGCGCGCGTGATCCAGGTCGCCGCGCCGGCGCAGGCGGAAGCGCGGGTCGGTTTCCTGGCGCGTTTGGAAAGTCTCGACATCACGCCGGCGCAAGCGGTAGCGCGGGTAGTGATCAACGCCCGTACCGGCTCGGTGGTGATGAACCAGACCGTGCGCGTGCTGGACTGCGCGGTAGCCCATGGCAATTTGTCGGTAGTGATCAATACCCAGCCGGTGATCAGCCAGCCTGGACCGTTCTCGGGCGGCAGCACAGTGGTGGCGCAAACCTCGCAAATCCAGCTGAACCAGGCGGGGGGCGCCTTGCAGGTAGTCAAGAACGGCGCTTCGCTGGCCGATGTGGTGAAAGGCTTGAATACGCTGGGCGCCAATCCGCAGGACCTGGTTTCCATCTTGCAGGCGATGAAAGCCGCCGGCGCCTTGCGCGCCGAACTTGAAATCATCTGAGGCCGGCATGAGCGTCTCCGGTCCCATCAACAGCAGCCGCAGCGGCGACCTGGACCAGCGTTTTGCGCTGGATGTGCAAGGCGTGGACGCCTTGCGCCGCACTACCAGGAATTCGCCGCAAGACGGCTTGAAACAGGTATCGCGCCAGTTCGAAGCGATGTTCATGCAGATGGTGTTGAAGAGCATGCGCGAGGCAACGCCGTCGGACGGCATGTTCGATAGCCAGCAGGAAAAAATGTACACCTCGATGCTGGACCAGCAGCTGGCGCAGAACCTGTCCGGCCGCGGCCTTGGCCTGGCCGAGGCGATGCAGGCCCAGCTTAGCCGCGCCGTCGACCAGTCGCCGCAGCAGCCTGCGGCGCTGGGCAAGATGCCGGCCGCCGATCCGCTTCCCGGCCAGCCGGCAGCCGCGGCTCCGGCAAATCCCGGCGTTGTGCAGAACCTGTCTCTGTACGACGCCGCTGCCGGTTCCGGGCGCGGCGCCGGCGGCAATCCGCAGGCATATGTCGATCAGTTTCTGTCGCGCATGAGCGCGCCGGCGCAAGCCGCCAGCCGCAGCAGCGGCGTGCCGTCGCAGCTGATCCTGGCGCAGGCCGCGCTGGAATCGGGCTGGGGCAAACGCGAAATCAAGGGAGAGGACGGCAGCAGCAGCCACAACCTGTTCGGCATCAAGGCCGGCAAGGGCTGGAAAGGCGCGGTGGTGCAAGCCGTCACCACCGAATACGTGGACGGCCAGCCGCAGCAGACCAAAGCCTCGTTCCGCGCCTATGCATCGTATGAGGAAGCGTTTTCCGACTATGCGCGTTTCCTGGCCGGCAATCCGCGCTATGCGCAGGTGCTGGCCACGCGCGATCCGGCCGAGGCTGCGCACGGCTTGCAGCGCGCCGGTTACGCCACCGATCCCCAATACGGCGAGAAGCTGGTGCGCATCCTCAAGCAGATACTCTGATTTTTTTGCGCGGAACCGGTCATATCCCTCAAATTTCCCGGGCTGCTGCCGTTATACCTCAAGTGAGCCTGGCAGCGACGCCGGGCAGTTGCTTTCTAAAAGGAAGATTGTATGGCGAACAGCTTGTTTTTCACCGGGCTCAGCGGACTCAACGCGGCGCAAGCGGCATTGGTGACCACCGGCCACAACACGGCCAACGTGAACACGTCCGGCTATAGCCGGCAGATGGCGCAGGTGGTGTCCGCCGGCGGCACATACACGCCCAGCGTCGGCTTCTTCGGCAACGGCGCGCAGGTGGTCGACGTCACCCGCAGCTACGACCAGTTCCTGAGTTCGCAGCTGAATCAGGCGCAGTCGACCAACCAGGCGCTGGCGGCTTACTCGACCCAGATCAACCAGATCAACAACCTGCTGGCCAACCAGACCACCGGCCTGGCGCCGATGCTGCAGACCATGTTCAAGGGCGTGCAGGCAGTCGCCAATACGCCTGCCGACTCCGCCGCGCGCCAGCAGCTGATCAGTTCCGGCCAGGCCCTGGCCAACCAGTTCCGCACCATGAGCCAGGTGCTGACCGGCCTCAACGCCAACGTCAACGACCAGATTTCCGGTTCGATCGACCAGATCAATACCTACGCCACCCAGATCGCCAGTATCAACAAGCAGATCGCCTTGCTCAGCAACGCTGCCGGCGGCCAGGCTCCGAACGATTTGCTGGACCAGCGCGACAGCCTGGTGAACAGCCTGGGCCAGCTGGTGGCGACCAAGGTGGTGGTGCAGGACGGCGGCCAGTACAACGTATTCATCGGCACCGGCCAGACCCTGGTGCTGGGCGACAAGGCATCGACCCTGAAGGCCGTCACCTCGGCGGCCGATCCCAGCCGCACCTCGGTGGCCCTGGTGAACGCTGCCGGCGTCGCGGTTGAAATGCAGGACAGCGTGATCAGCGGCGGTTCGCTCGGCGGCCTGATGCAGTTCCGCAACCAGACCCTGGGCGAGGCCCAGAATGCACTGGGGCGGATGGCGATCGGCCTGGCCGATACGTTCAACGCGCAGCACAAGCTGGGCATTGACCTGAACGGCGCCGCCGGCCAGGATTTCTTTTCGCAAGCCAGTCCGGCGGCGACCGCCAATTCCCGCAACACCGGCAACCTGCTGGTCACGCCGTCGTTCAGCGACACCAGCCAGCTGACCACCAGCGATTACCGGGTCGATTTTGTCAACGTCGCCGGCACGCCGCAATATTCGGTGACCCGTTTGTCCGACAACAAGGTGCTCGGCAGCTATCCCAGCTTGCCGGTCACTTTCGACGGCGTATCGCTGCAGGCAACCAGCGGCACGTCGCAAATCGGCGATTCCTTCCTGGTCCAGCCGACCCGCACCGGCGCGCGCGACCTGACGGTGACGGTGACTGACCCGGCCAAGATAGCGGCGGCTTCGCCTATCGTCACCGGCAAGACGGCCACCAACCAGGGCAGCGCCGGCATCAGCGCCGGCAAGGTCGACGCTTCGTACCTGCCGGCACCGCTGGCCAGCCCGCTGACGCTCAAATACGACAGCACCACCACGCCTGCCAGCCTGTCAGGCTTTCCGGCCGCCGCCGCGGTGACCGTCACCAACCCGGACGGCACGGTGGTCAACTATGCAGCCGGCGCCGCCGTCACGTATACCGACGGCGCGTCCTACAGCTTCAGCGGCATCAGCGCCACCATCAGCGGCAAGCCGGTGAACGGCGACACGTTCACCATCGGGCCGAATACCGGCGGCGTTTCCGACGGCAGCAACGCCTTGCTGCTGGGCGCCTTGCAAAACAAGAAAACCCTGGCCGGCGGCACCGCCAGCTATACCGATGCGTATGGCCAGCTGGTCAGCAGCATCGGCAACAAAGCCAACCAGGTCACCATCGCCAATACCGCGCAAACCAGCCTGGCGGCGCAGATCAAGGCGGCGCAGCAGTCGGTGTCGGGCGTCAACCAGGATGAAGAAACAGCCAACCTGCTGATGTACCAGCAGATGTACCAGGCCAACGCCAAGGTGATCCAGACGGCCTCGACCATGTTCGACGCGATCCTGGGGATTGTTGCTTAACCGGCGGCCGGACCTCGCAAGACGATAAACAAGGAAAACAAGATGCGTATCAGTACCCAGTCGTTTTATGACCAGAGCCTGTCCGCGATGGGCTCCCAGCAAACCAGCCTGTTGCGGGTGCAACAGCAGATAGGCGCCATGTCAAAAATACTCACGCCGTCCGACGATCCGCTGGGCGCGACCCGGGCGCTGAGCGCATCGCAGTCGATTTCCCTCAACGATCAATATTCCACCAGCCGCGCCCAGGCGTCGCGCACGCTGGGCCTGGAAGACAATGCGCTGCAAAACGTCACCACGCTGCTGCAAAATATCAAAGGGCTGGTGGTGCAGGCCGGCAACGGCACCATGACCGACGCCGACCGCGCGTCGGTCGCCACCACCTTGCAAAGCAATTACGACCAGCTGCTGGGCCTGGCCAATACCGACGACGGCAACGGCCAGTTCCTGTTCGCCGGCTTCAAGAGCGGCAGCGCGCCGTTCGTGCAGCAGGCCGGCGGCGGCGTGCAATATGTCGGCGACCAGGGCCAGCAGCTGCTGCAGGTCGACATCTCGCGGCAGATGGCGGGCACCGACGACGGCCGCAGCATTTTCCAGACCGCGCAGACCAGCTCCGGCTACGTCACGACTTCTGCCGCCGCCAACAGCGGCGACGGTGTATATGGCGCTACCTCTGTGATCGACGCCACCAATCCCGATTTCGGCAAGAATTTTTCGATCAGCTTTACTTCAGCCACGACGTTTACCGTGACCAATTCGGATACGCCGCCGGTGGTGACGGCAGGCACTTATACCTCCGGCACGCCGATCCAGTTCGGCGGCTTGCAAATCGTGCTGACCGGCGCCCCTGCCAGCGGCGACAGCTTCAATGTCAACACCGCAAAGAATGCCAATCCGGACATGTTCGGCGCGCTCAGCGACCTGATCGGCGCCCTCAAGACGCCGATCGACAACGGCACACCTGCAGCCAAGGCACAGTTGCAGAATTCCTTGAGCACGGCAAACGTCAAGCTGTCCAACTCGCTCGACAATGTGCTGACGGTGCGCTCGTCGGTGGGCTCGCGCATGCAGGAACTGGATACCCTCAACACCAATGGCGACGCCCGCAACCTGTCGGACAAGAGCTATCTGTCGGATATCCAGGACCTGGACTACAGCAGCGCGATTACCGAGCTGTACCAGCGGCAGATGGCGTTGCAGGCGACGCAGCAGACTTTTGTGCAGATCCGCAAGATTTCGCTGCTGAATTACCTGTAAGCTTATTGCTTGCAAGCCTTCCAGGCCGGGATCAGAAAACCTTGACTTTCAGCTGGAACGACAGGGCGCCATACAGCCTGTCCTTGTAGCTCGGGATAACCGCCAGGTTCAAGCCGACGTTCTTGTATTCGACGCTGGCGACCGGGATCGCGGCCAGGAACCAGTCGCCGCGCCGCATCTTCGGATAGCCGTTGAATCCCCCGGCCACCAGGCCCAGGTGCACCGGCCCGATATATACGGGCTGGTAATACACGCCGACATAATTCGAGTATTCGCGGTCGCTGTTGTAGAACCTGCCGGCAGTGGCCGACGCCACGGTCGAAAACCGGTATTCGGCGCCGAACCCCAGGTTACTGCCGTTCAGTCCTTTGTCGCGATTGAAATGATAGGAATAGAAGCCGGCATTGAGCCATGTTTCACTGAGCGGCTTGTTCTCCAGCAAACCAATCAGGTCGCCTTGTCCTGCATGGGCGCTGGCCGGGGTCAAAACCGAACAGGCCGCAAGAATGAGTGTTGCTCGCCATCGGGTCAGTTTAAGCATAGGTATCCTGTGTGTGAAGATGCAACGTAGGTCGGCGCGGATCAAATCCCGGGCTATTTTGGCATAACCGTCCCCTCTTTTACTGGCAGCCGGCCCGACTTGTCTCATGGCCGCAACGCTTGCGCCAGGTGCAGCATGTTTGCCAGGCCAAGCGCGAATTCCTGTTCCAGGAATGGCGCCAGGTGCGGCATCAGCTGCTGCAGCATCAGGATCCCGCCCAGCAGCGTCAACGGAAAGCCGACGGCGAAGATGCTCAGCTGCGGCGAAGCCCGGTTGAGGATGCCCATCGCCAGGTTCAGGGTCAGCAGGGCGGCGACCAGCGGCAGCGCCAGCATCAGGCCGGCGGAAAAGACGTTGGCGCCGGCCAGCGCCAGGAAATGCCAGCCTTCCGCCGCCAGCGGCGCATCTGAAATCGGCAGGACGTGGAAACTTTCGACCAGGGTGCTGATCACCATCAGGTGGCCGTCGACCGCCAGGAAGATCAGCATCGCCAGCATGTTGAGCAGGCTGGCCAGCACCATGGTGTTGCCGCCGCTGTTGGGATCGAAAAAAGAGGCGAAGGACAAGCCCATCTGCAGGCCGGCGTAGTCGCCGGCCGCTTGCACCGCGGCGAACACCAGCCGGATGGAAAATCCCATGGCCGAGCCGATCAGCACTTGCTGGATCAGGATCCAGACGCCGCCGGCCGAGACCAGCGGCACGGCCGGCATGGCGCCCAGGGTAGGGGCGATGGCGATCGCCAGCAGCGCAGCGAGGCCGACCTTGACCTGGCGCGCTACTTTTTTTTCACCGAAAATGGGGCTGGCGCTGATCAGCGCCAGCATCCTGACGAATGGCCATACAAACGCCACTATCCAGGCGCCCAGCTGCGCGGACGTGACCGACAGCACCGGCGGCATCAGCCAACCAGCTGCGGAATGCTGGAAAACAGCTGGCGCATGTAGTCCAGGATGGAATTGAGCATCCACGGCCCGGCGATGACCATGGTCGCGCACACCGCGAGCAGCTTGGGAATGAACGACAGGGTCATTTCATTGATCTGGGTGGCGGCCTGGAACAGGCTGATGATCAAGCCGCTGACCAGGGCCACCAGCAGCAGCGGTGCGCCTAGCAGGAGCGTCATTTTCATGGCCTGGTAGCCGAGCGCCATTACCGATTCGGGAGTCATTTTTTGCGCAACCTCAAGTATAGAAACTTTGGGCCAGGGAGCCGACCAGCAGCTGCCAGCCGTCGACCAGCACGAACAGCATCAGCTTGAACGGCAGCGAGATGGTGGCGGGCGGCACCATCATCATCCCCATCGACATCAGGACGCTGGCCACCACCAGGTCGACGATCAGGAACGGGATAAAGATGGTGAAGCCGATCTGGAACGCGGTTTTCAGTTCGCTGATGACAAACGCCGGTACCAGTATCCTGAGCGGCACTTCTTCCGGTCCCTGCATCTGCGGCGTCTGCGCCAGCCTGGCGAACAGGGCCAGGTCGCCCTCGCGGGTCTGCTTCAGCATGAACTGCTTGAACGGCTGGATGCCGCGCTCAAGCGCCTGTTCGGCGCTGATCTTGTTGTCGGAAAAAGGTTTGTAGGCATCGCTGTAGGCTTTGTCGAATACCGGCGACATCACGAAAAAAGTCAGGAACAGCGCCAGCCCGACCAGGATCTGGTTGGGCGGCGAACTCTGGGCGCCGATGGCGGTGCGCAGCAGGCCCAGCACGATGATGATGCGGGTGAAGCTGGTCATCGCCAGCAGCAGCGCCGGCAGGAAGGACAGCGAAGTCAGCAGCAGCATGGTCTGGACGCTGAGCGACCAGGTCTGGCTGCCGCCGGGGCCGGTGGTGCTGGTGATGCCGGGCAGCGCCTGGGCGGCGGCGACGGCAGGCAGCACGGCCAGCAATAGCGCTGTCAGCAGTTTGCGGTGTTGCGCGAGGAAGGAGAGAGGACGCATTCTGCCGATCGGTTCTTGAGGAGTCAATAAGGGGGACAGCCGGGTGCGGTATGCCTATTTGCGGCCCAGCGACTCTCGCAGCTTTTGCGCAAATGCATTGGCTGCATTGCCGGCAGCGATGGCGCTTTGCCTGATCGGCAGCTTGGGTTCTTCCGGCAGTTCCTGCGCCGGCATGCTGTGCAGCGACTGGATCTGTCCGGGAGTCACGCCAAGCGTCAGCCAGGTGCCGCCGATTTCGACCACCACCACCCGTTCGCGCTGGCCGATGGCGGTGCTGGCGATGACTTTTACCAGGCGGCCGCTATTGTGCTTTTGCAGTCCCAGCCGGCGCGCCGCCCAGGCGCAAAAGAAAATCAGCGCAAGCACCACGGCCAGGCCGGAAGCCGCCTGCAGCAAACCGCTCGCGCCCCATGACGGCGTCGCCGGCATTGCTGTGGCGGCGGGCGCGGCGATCATGGCCGAAGCGGGCAAGGCCAGGCATGCCGACAGCAGCAGCGCGCGCCGCGCCAAGGGCAGCAATTTCATCGGTTCAGCTTGTGTATACGTTCCGACGGCGTGATGATGTCGGTCAGGCGGATGCCGAACTTGTCATTGACGACCACCACCTCGCCCTGGGCGATCAGGTAGCCGTTGATCAGCACGTCCATCGGCTCGCCGGCCAGTCCGTCCAGCTCGACCACCGAGCCTTGCGCCAGCTGCAGCAGGTTCTTGATGGTGATCCTGGTGCGCCCCAGTTCAGCGGTCATCTGCACCGGGATATCCAGGATCATGTCGATATCGGTCTTGGCGACCTCGGCGGCGTCGCCGCTGAGAGGCTGGAACACCTTGGCGGCAGGCGCCGGTTCCGGCGCAGGCTGCGATGCCGCAGTCTGCGCCGCGAGCGCGCTGGCCCAGTCGTCGGCGGCTTCGGCGTTTGGATCCGGCTTGTTTTCGTCACTCATTATCATTCCCTTTTAAATCACCATCGCGGTGATTGATCATTTTTTCAACTCGCAGCGCGTAGCGGCCGTTGGAAGTGCCGTAACCGCATTCCATCACCGGCACGCCGTCCACCTTGGCAACGATGGTTTCGGGCATTTCTATCGGCAGGACATCGCCGGCTTTCAGTTTCAGCAGCTGGCCGATGGTCGACGGGATATGCATGAAATCCACTTTCAGCTGGACGTCGGCGCTTTGCACCTGCTGCGACAGCTGCTTGACCCAGCGCTTGTCGACTTCGACTTCGTCCTGCACCGGATTGGACAGCAGGTCGCGTATCGGCTCTATCATCGAATACGGGATGCAGATATGCAGGGCGCCGCCGATGGGGCCGAACTCGATGTGGAAAGTGGTGTTCACCACCACTTCGTTCGGCGTCGCGATATTGGCGAACTTGGTATGCATCTCCGCCCGCACGTACTCGAATTCGAGCGGATAGATCGGATTCCAGGCGCTGCCGTAGCTATCCAGCGCCAGGTTCAGCAGGCGGGTGATGATGCGCTGTTCGGTCTGGGTGAAATCGCGGCCCTCGACCCGCATATGGAAACGGCCGTCGCCGCCGAACAGGTTGTCCACCACCAGGAACACCAGGTTCGGATCGAACACGAACAGCGCCGTGCCGCGCAAGGGCTTCATGTGCAGCAGGTTGATATTGGCCGGCACCGGCAGGTGGCGGATGAATTCGCTGTACTTCTGGACATGGACCGCGCCTACCGAAATGTCGGCGCTGCGGCGCATGAAATTGAACAGGGAGCTGCGCAACTGGCGCGCGAAGCGCTCGTTGATGATTTCCAGCGTATGCATGCGGCCGCGCACGATACGTTCCTGGGTGCCGAGGTTGTAGGCTTGCACGCCTTCCGGATTCGGCGCCGGCGCCGCGGCGGCATCGGTCTCGCCGGTGACGCCTTGCAGCAGTGCATCTACTTCGTCCTGAGACAGTAGCTGTTCATAAGCCATAGCTGGGTCTCGGTTTTACTGCACCACGAAGGCGGTGAACAGCACATTGATGATGTGCTGCGGCGGCTGGCTGCTGGCCAGGGGTTTGTTCAATGCCTTGAGGATTTCAGCGGCAAGCTTGTTCTTGTCGTCGGCGGTGACCAGGGAATTCGGATCGCGGTTCGACAGCAGGCTGAGGATCCGGCTGCGCGTTTCCGGCAGGTATTCGACAATCTGCGCCTGGGATTTGGCGTCCGCCACTTTCAGGGTCAGGCCGATATGCAGGAAACGGTCGCGGTCGTCCGCTTGCAGGTTGACGGTAAACGGATCGAGCGCGACAAAGATCGGCGTTTCCGGGACCGGCGCGGCGACGCTTTTGCTGCCGGCCTGCATGCTGGTGAAGTAATAAGCAGCGCCTGCCGCGGCCAGGGCGGCGGTGAGCACGATCAATATCAGTCCAAGCTTGCTTTTTTTGGGTGTTGCCACTGCTTCGTTGGTGATGGTTGCCATGGTTTTTCCTGCATCAGATTCCAGCGTCCATTCTTTGCCAAAAAGGCTTCGAACCATCTGCTGATATAAAGGGAGAAAGCGCTTCAGATCCTGCGTTTGTCGCGCCGGGAAAGTCTGTTTTTTTTCTGTTAAGCAAAAATATCTACCTTGCCGTTGCCGTTCCTGCCGGCGGCGGCAGTGCTGCGTTCAACCTTGGCGGCCAGTTCGCCCGCCGCTGCGCCAGCCTGGAACGGGCTGCCCGATCCGCGCTGGCTGCCCTGGTGCTGGGCAAACGTTCCTTGCTGCTGTTGCTGCGGCTGCTGGGCGTCGGAACTGACCGAGGTGTTTCCCAGGCTGATGCCGCTTTCCGCCAGGCTGCTGCGCAACTGCGGCAAGGCCGCTTCCAGCGCCGTGCGCACCGACTGATGGGCAGAGACAAACGTGGCTTGCGCCTGGTTGTCATTGATGGTCAAGGTGACTTTCAGGGGCCCCAGGTCGGGCGGGTTGAGATGCAGTTCGGCGCTTTGGTTGCGGGTGTTGCCCATCCAGACGACTTGCTTGCCAAGCGCCGCGCCCCAGCCGTCGCTGCCGACTGTCGGCGACAGCGCCAGCTTGACGGCAGGCGGCGGTGCGGTGTCGGCTGCAGTTACCGCAGAAGGGGCATGCGCTAGCGCCGGATTCGCCTGCGCCGTGACGGCGAGCCCGGGTTGGCCGCTGCTGCCGGCGGCGGCCTTGGCAGCGGCGATCTCGGCGCTGCTTGTATTGGCGTTGGCCGGCGCCGGTCCCGAGGCGATCTTGGCCGCGTCCAAGCTGTCCTTCCGCTCTGGTTTTTCCAGTTTGCCGTGCTGGTCCGGATGAGCGTCGTCTTGCGTTGCCTGCTGTCCGGCGGCATCGGCTGCACTGGCCTGAGCGGCCGGCGGCTGCGGATTATGCGCCAATGGCGCGTATTCGCCGCTGGCGGTTTCCTTGCGCGCCGAGGCGCTTGGCTTGGTTGGCGCGGCCTCAACCGGGCTGGTTGGCGTTGCCAGCTGTGCCACGGCGGGCGGAGCCGCTGCCGTCGGAATAGTGTTCTTGCCAGGGCTTTCTGCGACTGGGGCAGCGACGGCTGCGGATGTGGCTGGTTTTCCGCCGGCAGCGGCAATCGCCGCGTTGAGCTGGTCCTCCGCCGCTGACTTTGGCTGGCTGCCGCTGCCGGATTCGGGATGGGCCTCGATCGCTTTCGCCCCGGCTGGCGGCAACGCCAGGAACGCCAAGGCCGGCACTGCGCCTGGATCTTGTTCCTTATCTGTGCCGGCCTGGCGCCGGGGCGCTGTGTGCTCGGCTGGCCTGGCGCCGGCGCTTGCCTTGTCGGCTATCTTTTTAACGGGCTGGCCGGCGCTGGCCAGGGAGCGATCCAGGACCTTGCCAAAATTATCGGCGCCGTCCTGCTGCGGATTGGCATTGCTGGCGGCGCTGCCGTTTGGCGGCGCGGCCTGCAGGGCTGCTGTGCTGGATGAAACAGGTAAAGACATGGCGGTTCCTTGATTGATTATTCTGCGGCGGCGCGCATGCGCAGCTGGAACTGGCGGGCGGCATGTTCGTCGCTGCCGCGCTGTTCGCGTTTGTTGAGCAGTTGCACCTGCTGTTGCCTGGCGCGTTCAGCCAAGGTGTCGAAGGAACTCAGGCGGCGCTTGTTCTGCTGCCAGTCGCTGCGTCCGCGCGCCAGCCGCGAATCGGCCTGGCTGGCGACTGCGCGCTGCTGCTCGATGGCGCCGTCCAGCGTGCCGATGAAATGCTGGAAATTGCGCCAGCGGGAAGACGGCACGCCGTCCTGCATCTGGCTCTGCAGCTGGTCGCAGTATTCCTGCCGATAGCGGATCAGCATCTCCAGCTTTTCCGCGGCGCCGACCTGGGCGCGCTGCAATTGTCCCAGGCGGCGGCTGGCTTCGTCGGTCTTGTTCTGGGCCAGTTCAATCAACATGGCGAGCGGCAATGTGTTTGACATGATGTTCTCTCAGGATTTGCGGCTTATCTTTGTGGGCTTATCTTTGTCGCTTTATCTTTGTCGCTTTATCGTTGTGTTAACGGCGGCATTCAAGAAAAAATTAGAGTTGAAACCTGCGGCCTTGCCTAATCGGCCTGGAACAATTGCTCCAGCTGCGTCACCGCCTCCCTATAACCGGCGCGTTCCGCCATTCCCTGCTGCAGGAAAGCTTCGATTTCCGGGTACAGCGCAATCGCCTTGTCCAGCTGCAAGTCATGCCCCGCGGCATAAGCGCCGACGCTGATCAGGTCGCGGTTGCGCTGGTAGCGCGACAGCATCTGCTTGAAGCGCCGCACCGCATCGAACTGGGCCGGTTCGATCAGCGAAGTCATGGCGCGGCTGATCGACGCTTCGATGTCGATCGCCGGGTAATGGCCGGATTCGGCCAGGCTGCGCGACAGCACCACATGGCCGTCGAGGATCGCGCGCGCGGCGTCGGCAATCGGGTCCTGCTGGTCGTCGCCCTCGGTCAGCACGGTATAGAAGGCGGTAATCGCGCCGCCCTTGCCGCTGGCGTCGCGGGCGCCGTTGCCGGCGCGCTCCACCAGCGCCGGCAGCTTGGCGAACACCGATGGCGGATAACCTTTGGTGGCGGGCGGTTCGCCCACCGCCAGCGCAATTTCACGCTGCGCCATGGCGTAGCGCGTGAGCGAATCCATGATCAGCAAGACATCCTTGCCCTGGTCGCGGAAATATTCGGCCAGCGAAGTGGCGTAGGCCGCGCCCTGGAGGCGCAGCAGCGGCGAGGTATCGGCCGGGGCGGCGACCACGATCGCGCGCGCCAGGCCTTCCTCGCCCAGGGTGTTTTCGATGAAATCCTTGACTTCGCGGCCGCGTTCGCCGATCAGGCCGACGATGATCACTTCTGCGCTGGTATAGCGCGCCATCATGCCGAGCAGCACGCTTTTGCCGACGCCGGACCCGGCAAACAGGCCCATGCGCTGGCCGCGGCCCACCGTGAGCAGGGCGTTGATGGCGCGCACGCCGACGTCCAGCACGCTGTCGATAGGCGCGCGCGCCAGCGGATTGATGGGCGCGGCCGAGAGCGGCACTTCGCGGCTGAAATCCAGGGGGCCGAGTCCGTCCAGCGGCCGGCCGGCGGCGTCCACTACCCGTCCCAGCATGCCCGCTCCGGCCGGCAGCCGCTTGCTGCCGGGTTCGGCCGGCGGATTGCCGTTGTTATTCGCGGCTGCAACGGCTTCCAGCGGATAGACCCGCGCCCCCGGCAGCAATCCTGCGACTTCGGTTTGCGGCATCAGGAACAGGCGGTCGCCGGCGAAGCCGACTACTTCAGCCTCGGTGGTGCGTTGCGCATAGCCGGGCGGCAGTTCTATCAGGCAGTCGCTGCCTACCGGCAAGCGCAAGCCGACCGCTTCCAGCACCAGGCCCACGGCCCGGGTCAGGCGGCCGTAGGTGCGGATCGGGATGCTGCGGCCGACGCTGGTGCTGGCGTTGCCGAGCGTGTTGCGCCAGGCTTGCAGGTGGCGGTTGTCTGCGGCTGGCTCGGCGCCGGCCTGGCTGAGGCTGTCGCTCATGGCATAGCCCGGCTGCGGCCAAGCGCCGCCGCGACGCGCTGCCAGCGGGTTTCCATGGTGGCGTCCAGTTCGCCGCTGCTGGCTTGCACCCGGCAGCCGCCGCGAGTGATGGCGGGATCGCTGCGCAGCAGCCAGCCGGCAGCTTGCAGGTCTTCCGCCAGGTACTGCTGCACCAGCGCCATGTCGTCGGCATGCAGCAGCAGGCGCGGCGTGCCGCTCAGCGCCGGCTCGGTCTGCAGCAGTTCGCGCACCGCGGCGAGGATCAGCTGCGGTTCCGCGGCTAGGGCCTGGCGCACCACCTGGCGCGCAATGTCCAGCGCCAGCGTCAGCAGATCGTCGGCCAGTTCTTTTTCCGCCAGGCGCAGGGCGTCAGGCAAGGCCAGGCTTAGCGCGCGCAGGCTGCCGGCTTCGTTTTGCGCGATCTCCAGGCCGGCTTGATAACCTTCCTGCCAGCCTTCTGCATGGCCTTGGCGGAAGCCTTCGCCGGCGCCGTCTTCTTGCGCCTGCTGGCGCAGCCGCTGCAATTCGGTTTCGTCGATCAGCAGCTTCGGCTCCAGTTCCGCCAGCGCCGGTCCGGCCGCAAGCGGCGCCGACGCTTCTGCGTCGCCTGCCGTCTGCTGTGCGTCTGCCTGCAGCACATCGGCCATTTCCCAGCGCTGCCAGGCGCTCATCTGCGGTTTCAGCTTGCGCTGAGGCGACAGCCGTTCGCGCGCTTGGATTGGATCAGACATAGGCGTCGTTGCCTTGGCCGCCGATCACGATTTCGCCGGAATCGGCCAGGCGCCTGACGATCTGCAGGATGTTTTTCTGCTCGCCCTCGACCTGTGAAACCCGGACCGGGCCGCGCACTTCCAGGTCTTCGCGCAGCATTTCGGCCGCACGCTGCGACATGTTGCGCAGGAATTTCTCGCGCAGTTCCGGCGCCGCGCCCTTGAGCGCGATGATGAGGGATTCCGATTCCACTTCCTTGAGCAGCAGCTGGATGCCGCGGTCTTCGATTTCCAGCAGGTTTTCGAACAGGAACATCTCGTCGATGATCCGTTGCGCCAGGTCGCCGTCGTGCTCGCGCACATGCTGGATCACGCTTTCTTCCTGGGTGCTGCTCATCAGGTTGAGGATTTCCGCCGCGGCCCTGACGCCGCCCAGGCGGCTGCGCTTGACGCCCTGGCCCGACAGCAGGCCGGACAGCACATCGGTCAGTTCGCTGAGCGCCGCCGGCTGCACGCCGCCGAAGGTGGCGACGCGCAGGATCACGTCGTGCCGCAGGCGTTCGGTGAACAGCTCCAGCACTTCGGACGCCTTGCTGCGGTCCAGGTGCACCAGCAGGGTGGCGATGATCTGCGGATGCTCGTCGCGGATCAGCTCGGCCACCTCGTTGGCTTCCAGCCAGTTCAGGGTGTCGATGCCGTTGGTGGAGTTGTTGCCGGACTCGAGGATGTCTTCGATCAGGCTGGCGGCGCGGTCGCTGCCCAGCGCCTTGTTGAGGACGGCCCGTATGTAGCCGCTGGAATCCAGGTTGAGCGCGGAGAATTGCTCCGTTTCAAGCCGGAACTCTTCCATGACTTCGGCAATCTGTTCGCGCGTCACCTGGCGCAGCTTGGACATCGCCATGCCCAGCTTCTGCACATCCTGCGGGTTCAGGTGCTGGAACACGGCGGCAGCGCCGTCCTCGCCCAGCGACATCAGCAGGATGGCGCTCTTTCTGATTCCGTCGTCACTCATTGTTGCCCATCCAGTTCTTGATTACCATGGCGACCAGGCGCGGATCTTTCTCGGCCAGGCTCTGTGCGTGCTGCAGGTTGTCCTGATGGCGGTCGGCCTGGCGCTGTTTTGCCTCGTCGTTCAGCTTGACCTGTTCGGGAGTCGGTTCGGCGGCGGTTTTGGCGGTTGTCCCGGCGGCGGCAGCTTGCGGTCCTTGCAGGTGCTTGCGCAGCAGCGGCCGCACCAGGCCAAACCAGAGCCACAGGGCGGCGATGGCCAGCAACAGGTACTTGCCGACGCTCTTGGCCAGTTCGATATTATCGGCCTGGCGCCACACAGGCAGTTCCGGCTCCGGCGCCTCGCCGGCAAACTGGCTGTTCACTACATTCAGCGAATCGCCGCGGTCGGCGCTGTAGCCCATCGCTTGCTTGACCAGGCTCCTCACCTGTTCCATTTCGGCCGCCGGCAGCGCTTGCGCGGCTACCTTGCCCTGGGCATTGGCCGCGCCGCGGTAGTTCACCACCACCGCGACCGACAAGCGCTTGACTGCGCCGGCGCTTTGCTGCACATGGCTGATCGAGCGGTCCACCTCATAGTTGGTGGTGACGTCGCGCCGTACGCTGCTGGAGCCGCCGCTGCGTGCCGTGTTGCTGCTGGCGCTGTTGGCGCCGGCTCCAGCGGCGGGATTTGCCTGCGCACCGGCCGCTCCTTGCTGGTTCGCCGGAGCAGTGCTGATCGGCGCGGTCGGATTGACCGGCGGCTGGTTCGACAAAGCGCCCGGCACGCCGCCCGGCGGGCTCGCGCCTTGCTGGTTGGCGTCGCTCGATTGCTGGCTGCGGATGGCGGCCTTGGCCGGGTCCTGGTTAGGGCTGTATTTTTCGTCGGTGTGTTCGACCGTCGAAAAATCGATGTCGGCCGCCACCTGGGCGCGCACATTGCTGGCGCCGACGATCGGCTGCAGGATGGCTTCGATGCGGCGGATATAGCTCTGCTCGATTTCCTGCGCGTATTTGAGCTGGCTCGCATCCAGGCCGCGGTTGCCGGCCGCCGGCGTCGACAGCAGGTTGCCGCTCTGGTCGACGATCGTCACATTCTTGGCGCTCAGTTCCGGCACGCTGCTCGACACCAGGTGGGCGATGGCGCTGACCTGGCCGTCGTCGATAGAACGTCCGCGGTGCAAGGTGAGCACCACCGAGGCGCTCGGTTTCTGCTGGTCGCGCACAAACAGCGACGGCTTGGGCAAGGCCAGGTGGACCCTGGCTGCCTCTACCGCCGAAATCGATTCGATCGAACGCGCCAGCTCGCCTTCCAGGGCGCGCTGGTAATTGACCTGTTCGGCGAACTGGCTGACGCCGAATTTCTGGTTGTCCATCAGTTCAAAACCGACCGAACCGCCCTTGGGCAAGCCTTGCGACGCCAGCCGCAGGCGCGCTTCATGCACCTGGTCGGCGGCGACCAGCACCGCGCCGCCGCCGTCGGCGAACTTGTAGGGAATGTTCATCTGCTGCAGCGAGGCGATGATGGCGCCGCCGTCGCGGTCCGACAGGTTGCTGTAGAGGACGCGGTAGTCGGGCGCCCGGCTCCACAGCCAGAATGCGGCAATGGCGGCCAGGGCAAACGAGGCGCCGACGATCAGCGGCAGCTTTGGATTGGCGCGCAGCTGCTCCAGCAGCGGCGGCTTCCTGTCGCCGGCGAGGTTGGCGCCGCTTGCGGCAGCATTCATGCTGCCGCCCCGGATGACGACGGACTATGGCCGCGGTTGGTGTTCGCTATGCGCTTCTGCGTATCTGACACAAGCTTTCCTTTGAATGGGGTAACAGATGTCAACAAAGGTAAACCGGGCCAAGCCGGGACAGCCTGTGTCGACGCTAATGATTGTCAACGGCTGGCCGTTATTTCGATCGCTCGAATAGCCGGGGTTTTCCCCATCATTTGACGCTATGTAAAAAAATCATTGCTGTTACGCTGGCTGGCAGCAGTGAAACGTTATCGCCCGGGCCGGGCAGCGCATGGGCCGGGTTCCAGGGCGGTGGCGAGAATTCAAAACAGGAAAGAGGTGGAATATGGCGATTTCGGCAATCGAATCGGTATTGCAGCAATTAACGGCGACAGCGCAAATCGCCGGCAGCGGTGCAGCAGCAGCGGGCAACGGCATTGCCGGCGGCGGTTTTGCCGACGAGATGAAAAAATCGCTGGAGCGCATCAGCAATAGCCAGCAGCATGCGGCCGGCCAGGCTGAAGCATTCGAGCTGGGCAAGCCAGGCGTGTCGCTGAATGACGTGATGATTGATTTGCAAAAGGCCAACGTCGGTTTCCAGATGGGGCTGCAAGTGCGTAACCGCGTGGTTGCCGCTTATCAGGAAATCATGAACATGCCAGCTTGAAGGTAAGTTTTGGAACATGCATGTGTAGAGCAGGGCGCTAGTTATCTGTTGCAGGATGCGGCCGATATCGAAAGTATCTTGCGCGAGCTGGAGCGTCAGAACAGTGCGCTGACCATGCGGCTGCTGGGCGGCGGCGAAAGCGTCGCCACGCGCCTGGTGGCGGTAGCGCTGGCGCACGACATCTTTATCCACGCCGGCGACGCCGACGGCGGCGGCGCGCACTACCTGCCGGGCGACCTGCTGTGCTTTGACGGCGCGCTGGATGGCGCCGGGGTGCGTTTCGTGAGCAGCGTCGCGCGCAACAGCGTGAGTCCCTGGCCGACGGCGCTGGCGGCGGCGTTGCCGACCTGCATTGCATATTTCCCGCACCAGAAATTTATCCGCATCGGCATGCAGCCGGTGGAGGCTTGCGTAGTACGCGCCAAACGGCGCGATGGCAATGATTTTGTGCTCGATGTCCACGACTTGAGCGCGCGCGGCATTGGCTTGCGTTCGGCCTATGTCACGCTGCAGGCGCTGCCGGTGGGCACGGTGCTGCCGGCGGCGGTGCTGGATTTCCGTTCTTCGGGACGGCTGCTGGTGGATTTGCGGGTAGTGTTCAGCCGCAGCGTGCAGGGGCCGGATGGCGTCATCAACCATTTCGGCTGCTATTACGTTGACCTCGACCAGGCCAGGCAGAGCCTGGGCGGTTTGCTGGGCGCTTAGGTTAACGGGCCCTAAGCCGGGGGCTTTATTTTTCAACAGGCCCCTAAATGTTTTCCAGGCAATTGCCGATAACCTGAATAACGGTGGCTTGCTTATCCCGGTTGTTGTCTGGCCGGGAGCGAGTCCAGCGTTACGGCGGCTTAGCCGGAACCCATAAACTTTAGCAACAGGAGTCATGCCATGTCTGTCATCAATACCAATATTCTTTCGCTGGTAGCTCAAAACAACCTCACCAAATCGGCATCTTCGCTGAGTTCGGCCATCCAGCGCCTGTCGTCCGGCATGCGCATCAACAGCGCCAAGGACGACGCTGCCGGCCAAGCCATTGCGAACCGCTTCACAGCCAACATCACCGGCCTGACACAGGCATCGCGCAACGCCAACGACGGCATCTCGCTGGCGCAAACCACTGAAGGCGCGCTGACTGAAGTCAACAACAACTTGCAGCGTATCCGTGAACTGTCGGTGCAAGCCGCCAGCGGCACGAACTCTTCCAGCGACCTGCAATCGATCCAGGATGAAGTCGGCCAGCGCCTGAAGGAAATCGACCGCATTTCTTCGCAAACCGACTTCAACGGCGTCAAGGTTCTCGCAACCAACCAGACCCTGAACATCCAGGTCGGCGCCAACGACGGCCAGACCATCGGCATCGGCTTGCAAAAGATCGATTCGACAGCGCTGAAACTGAATACGCTGAACCTGGCTGGCCCTACCGGCGCGACAGCTGCCCTGACGCCTACCGGCAAGGACAACACCGGTGCTTCGGTTGCCGTTGCTGCCGGCGGCTTCACTGCCGTCAACCGCGACGCCGCTGCCGCCTTCACCGCGACAGTCGCCGACCTGGTGACGGATGCACGTGGCAATACTTACGTCAAGAACGGCGCTAACTTCTACGCCGCTACCGTGACTGTTGCGGATGCGACCCAAGGCGCAACTGCAGCGACACCGACAGCCACCGTGACTTACGACTCGTCGAAATCGCTGACAGCCGCCAGCGGCAGCCCGCTGACAGCAATGGACAGCGCCTTGTCGCAAGTCGACAGCCTGCGCAGCTCGCTGGGCGCCGTGCAAAACCGTTTTGCCTCGACTATCGCTAACCTGGGCACGACAGTCACCAACCTGTCTTCCTCGCGTTCCGGTATCCAGGATGCAGACTACGCGACTGAAGTGTCGAACATGACACGTTCGCAGATCCTGCAACAGGCAGGCACTTCGGTGCTGGCGAAAGCGAACCAGTCGACACAAAGCGTGTTGACATTGCTGCAATAAGCCATGAGCCGGTTCCGCAGGCGCCTGCTTGAGGCGTCTGCGGAATTTGCCGATCCGGGGGCTGGCCGCTGTTGCGGCCGCCCACGGTTCCATGATGTTTTGTCCAGTCGGGTTTGGAGCGCCAGACCCGAGCGGACAGGGTACAGCCGAAAGATGACGTGAGGACGTGATGCCGAATGCGATCAATATGGATGCTGCAAGCAGGACCGCGCCAGCCGAGGGCGCGGCCGCCGTTGCGAATGACAGGGCTGCCAAGGATGCCGGCGCGCTTGCGCAGAAGCCGCAGGAAAGCGGCGACGGCAAGTTTGCCGGCGTGCCCGAGCGCTCGCAGATCCAGAGCAAGATTGACGACATCAATCGCCAACTGCAGCTAAGGGCGGTGAGCGTGCAGTTCCAGATCGATCCCGGCTACAAGGATGTGATCCTGAAAGTGGTAGACCAGCAGGACGGCAAGGTGGTCTTGCAGATCCCCAGCGAAGAAGTGGTGCGGATCGCCAAGGTCATGGACCAGATGAAGGGTGTATTGCTGGAAAAGACCGCATAGCGGCTGCAGGCAGTCCGGCCGACCGAAAACGATATTCAATGCAAAGGAACTGACATGACTTTAGTGACCAACCTGGGAGCGGCATCCGGACTGCCGCTGGCAACTCTGCTGAGCAGCATTACGGTCTCCGAAAACATGCCGCTCACCGCCATGAGCAACCAGCAAAGCGCGTACAACGCCAAGCTGTCGGCATACGGCGTCATACAGAACGCCTTGAGCACGTTGCAGGCGGCCGCAGCGCAGCTGGGAAATCCCACGCTGTTCCAGAATGTGACGGCGACCTCGAGCGCTGCCTCGGTGTTGAGCGCAACCGCGACTGCCGCCGCCGGCGCGGGAAGTTACGCAATCAACGTCGGCCAGCTGGCGCAAGCGCAGTCGCTGGCAACCGGCGGCGTCGCCAGCACTACCGCGGCCATCGGCAACGGTACGGTCACCCTGCAGTTCGGCAGCATCTCGGGCGGCACGCTGGATCCGGCGTCCGGCAAATACAGCGGCGCCACGTTTACCGCGGACAGCACGCGCGCCGCGGCGTCGATCACTATCGATTCCAGCAACAACACGCTCGCTGGCATCCGCGACGCGATCAATAAAAACAAGGCCCTTGGCGTCACGGCCACCATCGTCAACGACGGCAGCAGCACGCCGAACCGCCTGGTCCTGACATCCACCCAGACCGGTGCGACCTCTACCATGAAGATCAGCGTGAGCGGCGACGCGGCGCTGTCGAACCTGCTGTCCAACGATCCTGCCGGCACGCAGAACCTGCAGCAGACCGTGGAAGGCAAGAATGCGCAGCTGACGGTCAACGGCATCGCCATCACCAGCGCCAGCAACACCGTCAAGGAAGCGGTGCAGGGCGTGACCATGACGCTGACCGGCACCGGCCCCAGCACATTGTCGTTGCAGAGCAATACGGCCGCCGTGCAAGCCGCGATTTCGAATTTTGTCACTACCTATAACAGCCTGCAGACCCTCACCAAGCAATACACCGCATTCGACACGACGGCGCAGACGCAGGCGCCGCTGACCGGCGATGCGACCTTGCGCAATATCCAGACCCGCATCCGCGACACCATGAACACGCCGCAACCGGCGAGCGGCACCGGCGCGCCCTTGACCATGCTGGCCCAGATCGGCGTGACGTTCCAGGCCGACGGCACCATGGCGATCGATTCGACCAAGCTGACCAGCGCGCTCAGCACCAACCTGAGCGGCGTGCAAAACCTGTTCTCCAGCACCTCCGGCACTACCGGCTTCGGTTCAACCATGTCGACCTTGCTGACCGGTTTCACGGCCAGCAACGGGCCGCTGAAATCGGCCACCGACGGCTTGAACAGTTCCTTGAAAACGCTGGCGACGCAGATGACCAGCACCCAGTCGCTGATCAGCACGACGATTGCGCGCTATACCAAGCAATTTACCGATCTTGATACGCTGATCGCCGGCATGAACCAGACCAGCAGCTACCTGACCCAGCAATTTGCCGCCATCAACGGCACTACCACTTCCAAATAAGGCGAGGTTTCATGTATACATCTTCAGCCGCCGCGCCGACACTTAATTCCGGCGCGCGCGCCTATGCCCGGGTCGGCATCGAGAGCGCAGTCATGAGCGCTTCACCGCAGCAGCTGCTGACCATGCTGTTCGACGGCGCCAAAGCTGCCATCAGCATGGCGCGCCACCATATGGCGAACGGCGACGTGGTCGCCAAAGGCAACGCCATTTCGAAGGCGGTCAGCATCATCGACAGCGGCCTCAAGGCCAGCCTGGACGCCGAGGCCGGCGGCAGCGCCGGCGCCGAACTTGCGGCAAACCTGTCGGCCCTCTACGACTACATCAACCAGCGCCTGCTGTACGCCAACCTGCGCAACGATCCAGCCTTGCTGGAGGAGGCTGACCGGCTGCTGGAAAATATCGCTTCGGCCTGGCGCGAAATCAGCGGCGGCCAGATGCATGCAGCGTCCCCCGGCCCGACTGCCGGCGACCGCTCCGCAAGGGGATGAGATGACGCCTCAACACGAAGTGATGGAGTGCTACGAAGAGATCGCGCCGCTGACCGGCCGCATGCTGGAGCTGGCGCGCGCCGGCGACTGGGATGGCCTGGTGCAGCTGGGGCAGCAGTTCCGCTCTTATGTCGAACGCTTGAAAGACATCGAGCTGGCCGAACCCCTGGAGCCGCTGCAGCTGGCGCGCAAGCAAAGCCTGCTGAGCCGGATCCTGGCTGCCGACGCCGAAATCCGCGATATCGTGACGCCTGAGTTGGCGCAGTTGAGCAGCCTGCTGGGCAATATGCATCGGCAGCAGCATCTCAACCATGCATACGGCCAGTAAGCCTGGCCGAGCATCATGAGCGGCGGCACGCCCCTGGTCGACAAGCTGCTGGCGCCGGCGGCGCTGCAGCGTTCGGACCTGGTGCCGTTGAAAGGCCAGCTGGCCATCTATGCGCCGGACGTGATCACCGACATCGAGGCGATTGCCAACGATACCCGGCTGCCGTCGCGTGCAGCGATCGACCGCCAGCTGGGGATCGATCCGGCCCAACCGGCGCAGGCGGGCAACCTGCGGCCGGCGCCGGGCGTTGCCGACGGCGCCAGCTTGAGTGCGGCAGCGCGCGTCATCAGCGAACTGCTGGGCGCGGCGCCGGCCAAGGGGCAGGCGGTAAGCGGCAACGCAGCCCTGTGGCCGGACGCCGCCGCGGCGCCGCAGCCGCAGCACCTGGCAGCGACCCTGGCGCGCAGCGTTGCCGACAGCGGCCTGTTTTACGAATCCCACCTGTTACAGTTTTTCACCGGCGAACGCTCGCTGGCTCAGTTGCAGCAAGAGCCGCAGTCCGGGCTGGCCCTGTCGCTGGCGGCGACCGATGCAGAAGCTGCCCCGGCGCATGTTCCCGCCGCGAGCCATGCCGCCGCCAGCATCGCTGCCGACGCGATGCCGCTGGTGCGCCAGCAGCTTGAGCTGCTGGCGTTGTCGCAATTCCGCTGGAGCGGCGAAGCCTGGCCGGATGCCGGCATGGAATGGGAAATTACAGAGCAGGGGCGGCGCCAGCCCGACGACGACACGCCGCGCAGCTGGAGCACCTGCCTGAGCATGGACTTGCCCCGGCTCGGCCGCATCGAGTTGCGCCTGAGCCTGGCGAACCGCAGCTGGCGCGCCGAGCTGGGCGCGGCCGAGGCCGCCACGATCACATCCATGCAGGCTGGCGGCCCGCGATTGCTGCAGCGATTTTCGACCGCCGGCTTGCATCTGGGCGGCTTGCAAGTGGTGCAATTGCCGCAAACGGCGCCAGATGATGAATTGGATACAAAAAATGACAACAAAGATAAATAATTATATTAGAGTAATGTTTTTTATCGGCAGCACACGTCCGGCTGGCATGGAATCGGCAGATGGCAATGGCAGAGGGGCGGGCAGCAGTGGAAACTGAGGGCTCATTTCGGAAAAGCGTGGTAGCGTTATCACCTGCGCGCCACGACCAGGCGCCGCTGGTGGTGGCGAAAGGTTACGGCGCGGTGGCCGAAGCCATCATGCAAAAGGCGCGCGAACACGGCTTGTATGTGCACGCATCGCCCGATCTGGTGAAGCTGCTGATGCATGTCGACCTTGACCAGCAGGTTCCGCCGCAGCTTTATGTGGCGGTGGCCGAGTTGCTGGCCTGGGTCTATAGCTTGGAAAATGGGCAGGAGCCGCCGCTGCCTGCCTGAATGCCGCGATAGTGCATGCAGATATTGATTATTTAATATCGCTCATCTGCACCGGAGCAAAATGTGTGCATATTGTTGATATAGTTGCGCTCCCGTATTGTGCGGACCTGGCTGCAGATCGATAATGCACAGTCCTCGGTTGTGAAATGAGATTGTTCAAAGAGTCATGGAAATGAAAGTTGCATCACCGATTCGGGTATTGATCGCTGATGATCATCGCATTGTCAGGCGCGGGCTACTGCATATCCTGAACGCCAGCCCAGGCATCACCGTGATCGGCGAGGCCAGCGACTACAACGGCATCACCGATATCCTGAGAGAGCAGCCGTGCGATGTCCTGCTGCTGGATATCTCGATGCCGGGCAAGGACGGCATTGAAATCCTGCACCTGCTCAAGAAGCGCGAGCCGATGCTGCGCATCATGGTGCTGAGCAGCCATGGCCCGGAACAGTTTGCGGTGCGCGCCCTGAAAGCCGGCGCTGCTTCCTACCTGACCAAGGACGGCGCGCCGGATGAACTGGTGGAAGCGGTGCGGGTGGTGGCGCGCGGCCGCAAGTACATCAGCAAGGGCCTGGCGGAATCGCTGGCGAACCACGTCATCGAGGAAGACGACCTGATGCCGCACGAGCAATTGTCCAACCGCGAATTCCAGACGGTGCGCATGATCGCTTCCGGCCAGACCCGCACCGAAATAGCCAAAAACCTCTCCATCAGCCCCAAGACCGTCAGCGTCTATCGTTCCCGCGTGTTCGAGAAAATGGGAGTGCGCACCAACGCTGAACTGACCCGCTACGTGATCGAGCACGGTTTGCTCGAATAGAGGGCTGTTTCAATCCCTTTTCGCTATATCGATAGCGCTTGCTCCTGTTTATATTGAATCACCCAAGTGCTGCGCGCGCCGGATTTCCTCTGTCCGGCGCGACAGGTGCATTTCAATTCTCAAGGATCAAGTTCATGACGCTTGCCGCTCAAACGCCGACGCAGATACGCCGTTCAACCGTTCAACACGAGGTAGCCGGCCAGGAGTTCCTGACCTTTACCCTGGGCAAGGAAGAGTACGGCATCGATATCCTCAAGGTGCAGGAACTGCGCGGTTACGACAATGTCACCCAGATCGCCAACGCGCCCGATTTCCTGAAAGGCGTGGTCAACCTGCGCGGCGTGATCACACCCATCATCGACATGCGCATCAAGTTCAACCTGGCGGCTTCCAGCTACGACCAGTTTACGGTGGTCGTGATCCTCCATCTCGGTGAGCGCACGGTAGGCATGGTGGTCGACGGCGTGTCCGATGTGATCACCCTGTCCAGCCAGCAGATCAAGCCGGCGCCGGAAATGGGCACGGTCCTCAATACCGATTACCTGATCGGCCTGGGCACGCTCGACGACCGCATGCTGATCTTGCTGGATATCGACAAGCTGATGTCCAGCGACGAGATCGGCCTGATCAACAAGCTGACGGCGTGACGGGCGGGAGCTAAAAAAAGGGGAGGGGACATGAATTTCGCAAATACAAGAATAGGGGTCCGGCTGAGCATCGGATTTACCGCCATATTGCTGCTGGTAGTGGCAATCACAGGAATAGGCATCTGGCGCTTGCAGCAGACCGGCGCCGCGGTCGACGCCATGGTCTCGCAGTTCCTGGTGCGTGAACGGCTGGCGGCGGAATGGCAGGATGCGGTGGCGGTCAACGCGGTGCGCACGATGGCGGTGGTGCGCAGCGACGACAGCAAGACCCAGAAGATTTTTCAGGCCGAAATGAGCGCGACATCCGAGCGTGCATCGGCGCTGCAGACCAAGCTGCATGGACTGTCCGACGACCAGGGCCGGCAAGCCCTGGGAGAAATCGCCGCGGCGCGCGCCGCCTATACGGAAATGCGGGACACCGTGCTGACCACGCGCCAGTACGGCAACGCCGACAGCGCGGTGGCCATGATAGAGAAAGACCTGGACCCGGCGCGCAAGGAGTACCTGGAAAAGCTGCAGAAGTTTGTCGGCGTCCAGCGCCAGGCAATCGACCAGGCGGCGCTGGATATTGCTGCCAACTATCGCGCCGGCCGCAACCTGCTGGTGACGTTCGGCGCCTTCGCCATCTTCCTCGGCGCGGCGTTCGCATGGCGCCTGACCGCGGGCATCGTCAAGCCGCTGCATGCGGCTGTCGCGGTGGCGCAGCGGGTGGCGAAGGGCGACCTTGGCGCCAGCATCGAAGTCAAGGGCAAGGATGAAACCGGACAGCTGTTGCAGGGGATCAAGGAAATGATTTTTTCCTTGCGGGATACGGTCAGCCGGGTACGCAACGGAACCGAGAGCATTGTCACCGCTTCGCGCCAGATCGCGGCCGGCAACCAGGATTTGTCGAGCCGCACCGAAGAACAGGCCGCCAGCCTGGAACAGACCGCGGCGTCGATGGAGCAATTGACATCGACCGTCAGGCAAAATGCCGACAATGCGCGGCAAGCCAACCAGCTGGCTGAAAATGCCGCGTCGGTGGCGCTGGGCGGCGGCCGGATGGTGTCCGAGGCAGTTGCCACCATGGCATTGATCAGGGACAGCTCGCACCAGATCAGCGACATCATCGGCGTCATCGACAGCATTGCTTTTCAGACAAATATCCTGGCGCTGAACGCCGCGGTGGAAGCGGCGCGGGCAGGCGAACAGGGACGGGGTTTTGCGGTGGTGGCGGCCGAGGTGCGCAACCTGGCGCAGCGTTCGGCGGTCGCGGCCAAGGATATCAAGGTCTTGATCGGCGCATCGGTCGACAAGGTGGATGCCGGCGGCAGGCAGGTCGACGCGGCTGGCGCGGCGATGAGCGAGATCGTCGCCTCGATACGGCGCGTGGTCGACATCATGGCTGAAATCGCCGCCGCCAGCGAGCAGCAGAGCAGCGGCATCGAGCAGGTCAACCAGGCGGTGGGGCAAATGGACCAGGCTACCCAGCAGAATGCGGCGCTGGTAGAGCAGGCCGCCGCTGCCGCGCACAGCTTGCAGGAACAGGCGGGAGAATTGCTGCAGGCGGTCAGCATCTTTCAGCTGGCAGAGGACACGGCTGATCCAGGCATGCCTGAACGACAAGATTCCGAACCGGCCGAGGCCGCTGCAGACATGCCAGAAGAACATCATGCCGGCAGCCGGCCTGTCCTGGTCAGCATAAATTGACAGGTGACGGGCCTGTACGATGCTGGATAATAGCGGATACGTTAAGTTGCGCCGGTGCTGACACCGTGGCTGCCGGCGGGCTTCACGTATTGTGGCGGTAATATCCGTCACAGTTTCCAATAGATTGTATGCCCATCGTAATGCAAAGATTCACCTCTGCCTGGCGTCGCCTGCTAGCCGCTTCAAAAACGGATGGCATTTTCTGCGGCTCGCGTTTCATGCGCCTCGTCTACGCAATCACCGTCACGGCCATCCTGGTCATCGGCTATGTCTGGCTGTACGCCGGTTACCAGATAGGTTCCGACTACGAGCGCGACGTCAAGACCATCCAGCTCAGCCATACCATCGTGGTGCGCGATTTCACCCAGCGGCTGCTGCGTTCCATCGACGAACGCGACCGCCTGCTGCGGCTGGTGCGCGACGATTTCCAGATGGCGGATGGAAAAATAGACCTGCTGCGCTATACGAAGATATTTGGCAGCCTGTATACCCAGCTGAACGTCGTCGACCAGGGCGGCCGCCTGCTGGCCTCGACCAAGCCTGGCGCCGCCGCCGACTGGAGCGGCAACGAACTGTATGTCGCGCAGCGCGATCACCTGGATGACGCCTTGCGTTTTTCCCGCCCGCGCAAGCTGCCTGGCAGCGGCCAGTGGGTAATGCATGTGGCGCGCCGCATTTTTTCTGCGCGCGGCGATTTCGCCGGCATCGTCGAGCTGGAGTTTGCGGTGGACCGCCTGCCGGCCCTGTATGCCAGCCTGGACCGGATCCGCGCCGGCGAGCGGCAGGTGGTCGGCAGCGACGGCATTGCCGCCGACGGACCGCCGGCCAACGAACGGATGATCCTGCGCCGCATAGATGAAACGGTGATGGAGCTGGACGATAGCGAGCTGAGCAAGAGCCAGCCTTTCGCCGACCAGAAAGCGCCGGACGACCAGCATTCGTGGGTGTCGCGCAAGCTGGAGCCTTATCCGCTGCTGCTGTCGGTGAAACTGCCCGACCCGGAACCGTTGCCGGGACAGGAAAGCCCCAAGCTGATGGGCTATGTGATGTACGCCTGCGTGCCGACCGTGCTGATCCTGCTGTTGATGAGCCTGGCCTACCGCACCATCAAGCGGCAATATGAGGTGGTGCGCAAATACGACGCCATGCGCCGGCGCGCGAGCGACGCCAACAAGCGGAAATCCCGTTTCCTGGCGACGGTGGTGCATGAACTGCGCACGCCCTTGAGCGGCGTCCACGGCTATTCCGAGCTGGTGCGCGACACCAGCAGCGATCCGCAGAGCCGCGAGTTCGGCGACCTGATCCATCAAAGCGCGATCTACCTGCATGGCTTGCTGAACACCCTGTTCGACCTGGCGCGCATCGAAGCCGGCAGGGTGGTGATATTCCACGAGAATATCGATACGCTGAGCTATTTCGAGTACGTCGGGTCGATGCATAAAATCAATGCCGACAAGAAGGGCCTGAGTTTCCAGATGCGGCTGGCGCCGGATTTGCCGAGCAATTTCCTGTGCGACCGCGTCAGGCTGTCGCAGATACTGAACAACATGCTCGACAACGCCGTCAAATTCACCGTCACCGGCGGCATCACGATAGAAGTGACCACGTTCAGGGACAAGCTCAAGATCCGGGTGCTCGATACCGGCCCCGGCATCGCCAAAGCCGAGCTGAAACATCTGTTCGAATACTTCTACCAGGCGGAATCGGTGCGCGCCGGCCGCAGCCGCGGGCTGGGCCTGGGCTTGTCGCTGGCCAAGGAGTTTACCGACCTGATACGCGGCAGCATCCGCATCGACTCCGAAGTGGGGGTCGGCACCGTGGTCAATCTCAGTATTCCGCTGAATGCGCGCTGAACCCGTCCTCTCCGCGGCGGATCGCGGGTTTGCTACACTGGATGCCGGCGATGCTGTTACGGCTCCTGGGGTTGGCATTGCAGCCGGCTTGCTGCGCCCCATGGCCAACGTCAAAACAGGATATCTTCTCCTTTCCTAGGAGGTGGCGATGCGTTCCGCTTTAATTCTTGTGGTCGAAGATCATCCTATCAACCGCCGCATGCTGCAGGCGCAGCTGGCGGCCGAAGGCTGGCAGAGCGAACTGGTCGCCACCGGCGCCGAAGCCTTGCTATGGCTGGCGCATACCAGGCCGGCGGCAGTCATCACCGACTACGTGCTGGAAGACATGACCGGGGTCGAGCTGCTGCACCGTGTCAGGCGCTGGGAAGCCGACACGTCGGCCTTGCCGGCGATCCCGATGATCCTGTACAGCGGCATGTCGCTCGACTACCTGCAGCGTGAATCAAGGGGGCTGGATTGCACCGCCATCCTGACCAAGCCCATCAGCCGCGCACAGCTGCGGCAAACGCTGGCGCCGATCGTGCCGCAGAAACCTGCCGCCGTGACACCTGCAGCGCCCGACGACTTGCTGGCCGACCTGCTGCAGTTCGGTTACCTGCAGCTGGCAGGGCTCAAGCTCAACATAAAAAACCGGCGCTGGGCGGAGACCGCGAGCATCGCCCATGCCTTGCGCGGCGCGGCGGCGGTATTGCAGCAAAAAGAAATTTCGCAATCGGCGGCGGAAATCGAGAACCAATCGCGCAATAACCCGTCAGAGGCTATAGAAGTCGTCTACGACCGTCTGCAAAATGCGCTGGACCGGCTTGCTTTGCAGCTCAAGGCAAGCCACGCAATGCCCTGACAAAAGCGCTATACGCCCTCTGTTTTCACCACTCTCCCTGGCAGCCGCGCAATGCGGTGCTGACGTAGGAACAATACCTACATCGACTCAGCCAAATATTTCATCCATATCGAGAACCTTACCGACTTATTTCTTTTTTGAAACATTTCATAATTGCTTTGAAGCAGCGCAAAAAGACAAAAACTAAAAGATTGCTCACCAAGTGCCGTAAACATTCATAAGTAGTTTCAGTCTGGGGGAAAGCATGGACAGTAATGGATTTGTAAACGAGATAAGCGAAGTGAATCTTTCTTATCTGCTGCTGGCACAACGTCTGTTGCGGGAGGATAAAGCGACAGCCATGTTTCGTATGGGATTGAGCCGGGAACTGGCCGAGCTGCTCGGCAACCTCTCTTTGTCGCAAGTGGTGAAGCTGGCCGCGTCCAGCCTCTTGTTGTGCCGTTTCCGGTTCGACGACCACGCGATTCTTTCATCTTTGACGCATACCGACAAAGACCATGCCTTGCAACAGGCGCACGCTTCCATCCTGCTGGCAGGACAACCGCTGGAAGGCATCCGATGAAGCGGCCAGATTCATTTTCCGCCATGGCTTTGACTATCGAGGCCGGCAACCATGGCTACTAACAAAAGCGTGATCCTGGAAGCCCAGGAAATCCAGCTCGCGATCGACCTGATCAAGCTCGGCGCACGCCTGCAGTTCCTGGAAGCGGAAACTTCCTTGAGCCGCGACCGCCTGATCAAGCTGTACAAGGAAATCAAAGGCATTTCGCCGCCCAAGGGATTGCTGCCGTTTTCCACCGACTGGTTCATGACCTGGCTGTCGAATATCCATTCGTCGATGTTCTACAACATTTACCGTTTCATGGTCGCGCATGGCGACGGCCAGCAGATCGTTGCTGTGGTCAAGAGCTACCGGCTCTACCTGGAGCAGGTCGAACGGCAAGGCGGCAAGCCGGTGCTGGACTTCACGCGGGCCTGGACGCTGACCCGATTCTTCGACAGCGGCATGCTGCAGCTCAGCACCTGCAGCCGCTGCAACGGCCGCTTCGTCGCCCATGCCCATGACTTGCAGAACGGTTTCGTCTGCGTCTTGTGCCGGCCGCCGTCGCGCGCCGGCAAGACGCGCAAGCTGGATTCCCCGGCCTTGCCTGGAGCAGATCTGGTTCCGGCGCATGGGTATATGCCGCTTCCGGTGCGGCAGGTTGCCGGCCTTGCTAACGGCGGGCTGGCCTGAGCCTGGTGGCGACAGTGGCGGCTGCGGCTGCATAAGGTTTATTTCAAGGGGAATCAAAAGTGCTAGTTTTTGTTGGCTATATCGTTGTCATAGCTTCTGTGTTTGGCGGTTATGCCATGATGGGCGGCCACCTCGGCGTGTTGTTCCAGCCGGTCGAATTGCTGATGATCGGCGGCGCCGGAGTCGGCGCCTTTGTGGTCGGCAACGATGGCAAGGCCATCATGGCCACCGTCAGGGAGCTGCCGAAACTGCTGCGCAGTTCCAAGCACGACAAGGCCCTGTACATGGAGCTGATGGCCTTGCTCTACGTGTTGCTGGCGAAAGCGCGCAAGGACGGCATGCTGGCGCTGGAAGCGGATATCGACGACCCTTTGAACAGCCCCGTCTTCGCCCCGTATCCGCTGGTGCAGCACGATCCGCGCGTGATCGAATTCCTCACTGACTACCTGCGGCTGATCGTCAGCGGCAACATGGACGCATTTGAAATCGAATCGCTGATGGACCACGAGATAGAAACCTACAAGCACGAGGCCGAGGTGCCGGCGCACAGCCTGGCCAAGGTCGGCGACGCCTTGCCGGCGTTCGGCATCGTGGCGGCGGTGATGGGCGTGGTGCATGCGCTGGCATCGGCCAACCTGCCGCCGTCGGAAATGGGCGAACTGATTGCGCATGCGATGGTAGGCACTTTCCTGGGGATCTTGCTGGCTTATGGATTCGTGTCGCCGCTGGCGACCCTGATCGAACACCAGGTTGCGGAATCGGTAAAGGTGTACCAGTGCATCAAGGTCACTTTGCTGGCCAATCTGAACGGCTATGCGCCGCAGCTGGCGGTGGAATTCGGCCGCAAGGTGCTGTACTCGACCGAACGCCCATCGTTCACGGAGCTGGATGACCATGTGCGCCAAGTCAAAAGCCGCTAGCGCCTGCCGGCCCGGTGCGGAGGCCGCATGAGCAAGCTCAAGCAGCGCATTGTCGTCAAGCGGATAAGCGCCGCCAAGCACCAGGCGCATGGCGGCAGCTGGAAGATCGCCTACGCCGATTTCATGACGGCGATGATGGCTTTTTTCCTGGTGATGTGGCTGCTGTCGATTTCTTCTCCCAAGCAAAGGGAAGGAATCGCGGAGTATTTCAAGATGCCGCTCAAGGTCGCCATCAGCGGCGGTGAAAAAAGCAGCACCAGCAGCAGCGTGATTCCCGGCGGCGGCACCGATTTTACCCAGGTCGACGGCGACGACAAGCGCAGCAACCCGGATAGCGCCGATGCCGACCGGCTGAAGCAGCTGAAGAAACGGCTGGAGCAGGTGATCGATGCGAATCCGGTGCTCAAGCAGTTCCGGCCGCAGCTGCTGATCGACATCACCAGCGAAGGATTGCGGATCCAGATCGTAGATAACCGCAACCGGCCGATGTTCGATCTTTCCAGCGCCAAGGTGCAGCCGTACATGAGCACCATCCTGCACGAGATCGGGCCGGTGCTCAATGAATTGCCGAACAAGATCACCCTGGCCGGACACACCGATGCAACGCCTTATGTGCCCGGTTCGAAGTCTTACAGCAACTGGGAGCTGTCGGCCGACAGGGCGAATGCATCGCGGCGCGAACTGGTCAGCGGCGGCATGACGGAACAAAAGGTGCTGCGCGTGATGGGCGTGGCGTCGACCATGGATTTGAACAAGGCCGACCCGCTCGATCCAATCAACCGCCGCATCAGCATCGTGGTGCTGAACCGGCGCGCGCAGGCGCAGATCGAACAGGAAAACAGCAGCGGCAGCAACGCCGGCCTCAAGCTCGACGGACAGAAGGACAGCGCCGGCCAGCTGCGGGACAGCGCGCCCAAGCCTGCTGCCGCAGCCCAGCCATGACACAGGAGCCATATGACGACTAGGACAATACTGGTGGTGGATGACTCGGCGGTCATGCGCAAGCTGATTGCAGCAGCCTTGGCCGAGGGCGACTACCAGGTCCTGCTGGCGGCGGACGGCACGGCTGCGATGCTGCATGCCCGGACGGCGGCGGTCGACCTGGTGCTGACCGACTGGAACATGCCGGCGATGGGCGGCCACCAGCTGATTCGCGAACTGCGGCAGCTGGAAAACCATGCCGAGACGCCGATCCTGGTGCTGACCACCGAAGCCAGCGACGCCGAAAAAGCCGGCGCGCGCGCAGCAGGCGCCAGCGGCTGGCTGAGAAAGCCGATAGAACCTGCAACCTTGCTCGAAGTGGTCGCCAGCATGCTGGCCGAATAGCGATAAGCCGGACAATCAAAGAACGCAGTAAGGAGATCACAAACGATATGGATATCACCGAGTTTTACCAGACCTTCTTTGAAGAAGCGGATGAACTGCTGGCCGAAATGGAACAGTTGCTGCTGGGGCTCGACATGGACGCGCCCGACAGCGAGCACCTGAACGCCATATTCCGCGCCGCGCATTCGATCAAGGGCGGCGCAGCTACCTTCGGGTTTGTCGCGCTGACCGACACCACGCATCTCTTGGAAAATTTACTGGACCGTGCCCGTCATCAGGAAATACGACTGCGCAAGGAAATGATCGATGCCTTTTTGGAAACCAAAGACGTGCTACAAGAACAGATAAGTGCTTACCGGGCCGGCGCCGAGCCCGATCCCGACATGGTCGCGCGGATTTGCGCGGTGCTGCAACAGCTGGCGCAGGAGGAAAGCGCCGGCGCCAAGCCTGCGGCGCCTGCGCCAGTAGCGGTGGCGGCGGCAGTGCCGGCGCCGGCTGCCGCTGCCGCCGGCAACGCGCAGCTGCGCGTACGTTTTTCCCGGATATCCGAGAGCGACCGCAAGCTGCTGAGCGCGGAGCTGGAAAACCTGGGAACCGTGGCGGCGCAGACGCAAAGCGAGGACAGCCTGACCCTGTGGCTGGAAACCAGCTGCGAGGCGGACGACATCATCGCCGTGTGCTGTTTCATCATCGACATCGACCAGATCGACATCACGCAGGAAGCGGCAACGCCGGCGCTGCCGGCAGCCGAACCGCTTCCGGCTGAGCCGCCAGAACCGGCGCCGGCGAAGGTGATTGCCATCACGGCAGCCACGGCGCCGCCGAAGGCTGCAACCGCTGCTACCGTTGCAGCAGCGCCTGCAGCTGCCAAGGAATCCAGTTCGATCCGCGTCGACGTGGAAAAGGTCGACCAGATCATCAACCTGGTGGGAGAACTGGTGATCACCCAGTCGATGCTGGCGCAGACCGCGGCGACGCTGGATCCGGTGCTGCATGAGCGCCTGCTGAACGGCATGGGGCAGCTCGAACGCAACGCGCGCGACCTGCAGGAATCGGTCATGTCGATCCGCATGATGCAGATGGATTACGTATTCAGCCGTTTCCCGCGCCTGGTCAGGGACTTGACCGACAAGCTCGGCAAGCAGGTGCAGCTGGTGACTTTCGGCAAGGCCACGGAACTGGACAAGAGCCTGATCGAACGCATCATCGATCCCTTGACCCACCTGGCGCGCAACAGCCTGGACCATGGCATCGAACAGCCGGAGCAGCGCATCGCCGCCGGCAAGGATCCGGTCGGCGAGCTGCTGTTGTCGGCCCAGCACCAGGGCGGCAATATCGTGATCGAAGTCAGCGACGACGGCGCCGGCTTGAACCGCGAAAAGATCCTGGCAAAGGCGATCCAGCAAGGGATGGCGATCAGCGACACGATCAGCGACGACGAAGTCTGGCAATTGATCTTTGCGCCGGGATTCTCCACCGCTGAAAAAATTACCGATGTCTCGGGACGCGGCGTCGGCATGGACGTGGTCAAGCGCAACATCCAGGAGATGGGCGGCCATGTCGAAATCGCATCGCGCCAGGGCAACGGCACCACCACCAAGATCGTATTGCCGCTGACGCTGGCGATCCTGGACGGCATGTCGGTCAAGGTCGGCAATGAAGTCTACATCCTGCCTCTGAATTACGTGATCGAATCCTTGCAGCCGCGTGCTGAAGACATCCATTCCGTGAGCAATGAAGAACAGGTGCTGCACGTGCGCGGCGAATATTTGCCGCTGACCGAATTGCACCGGGTATTCAGCGTCGCCGACGCCCGCACCGATCCGACCCAAGGCATCGTGGTGATCTTGCACGGCGAGGGAAAACGCTTCGCCTTGCTGGTGGACCAGCTGGTCGGGCAGCACCAGGTGGTGGTGAAGAACCTGGAAACCAATTACCGCAAGGTCGCGGGCATTTCCGCCGCCACCATCCTTGGCGACGGCAGCGTTGCCCTGATCGTCGATGTCGCAGCGCTGCAGCGCGCCGGCCGCGAGAAGGCGCCGTTGCTGGCAGCGGCCTGAAGCATGGCGCCGGCCGGCGCCTGGCAAGAAATTTTGAAAGGATAGAGAAAATCAAATGGTCAACGATCACAATAAAATCCTGGCAGGGCAGGATGAGTCGGAAGGACAGAAATTCCTGGTGTTCACGCTTGGCAGCGAAGAATATGGAATCGACATATTGAAAGTGCAGGAAATCCGTGATTACGAAGCCGTGACGCGGATTGCCCATGCGCCGGAATTCATCAAGGGCGTGACCAACCTGCGCGGCATCATCGTGCCTATCGTCGACCTGCGCATCAAGTTCCGCCTTGAAAACATCCAGTACAACCACCAGACCGTCGTGATCATCTTGAATATCGCCGAGCGTGTGGTCGGCATATTGGTGGACGGCGTATCCGATGTGCTGACGTTGAGCCGCGACGAAATCAAGCCGCCGCCTGAATTCGGGGCGGCGCTGTCGGCGGAGTATCTCAGCGGCCTGGGCACGGTGGAACAGCGCATGCTGATCCTGATCGATATAGAAAAACTCATGTGCAGCGCGGACATGGCTTTGTTTGACAACGCTGAACTTGCCTGAGGCAACGGCGAAATAGGCAAAGACAGGAAATCAAAGATGAAACTTCTAGACAGCCAATGGCAGAAACTGGAGCCTCTGTTGATCGGCAAGCAAGGCGATCCCGGCGCCAAGGGCCGGGACAACCGCTTGTTTATCGATGCCGTGCTTTGGATCATCAGCAGTAAATCCATCTGGCGCAGCCTGCCTGCCGAATTCGGCAAATGGAATACTACTTACATGCGTTTCCGGCGCTGGAACGAGTGCGACGTCTGGCGCCAGCTGGAGCAAGACATGTACGACGATCCGCTGCTGAAATCGATGTTCCACGAGATCGTTGAATACGGCGACCGGCAGACCGGGCGCATCAGGCAAAGGCTGGCGCGGCGCGCCAATAAAGTGGTTTACAACTCATCGCTGGGCAAGGGCGGCGGCGCCAGGAAAAATTCGCCGGGCGTGGATGAATCGACTTCGCACTGGGTCGGCCTGGTGATGCGAGGCTTGCCTGTTTGACCGACGCTGGAATGCGTTATTTTTTGAGATGAAAATGTAGGAAGACAGCTCCGACAAACTCGCGATTTGCCGTTCAAGAAAGCCAGGCGACGTCCGTTAATACAGTAAACGGATGGCCTGCCTGGCCAATGATTGAAGCAAATATTCTGAGGATGTCATGAACAAGGAACTGTCTGCCGGATATTCATTGTCGGTGATCGCCATGGCCGTGTCGGTCATGGTTTCAGGCTGCGGTGGGGGAGGCGGCGGCAGCAGCAACGCTAATCCGCCGGCGCCCGCGGTGCCGACCACCCCGCCTCCCGCAACTGACAACAACGGCAATGCGATAACGCCGCCGACAGTGGCGCCGCCAGCCATGCTGGACGTACTCGACCCCAGCAACGCCAAGGCCGCCCACGCGCAAGGCATGACCGGCGCCGGCGTCATGGTGGGCGTGGTCGATACCGATTTCGATGTCAGCGATCCCCAATTGGCCGGCCGCATCAGCAAGACCGTCTACAGCAGCGGTGGCGCCAACGGCAACATGCACGGCGCCGAAGTGGCGCAGGCCTTGGCCGGCAGCACCCTGGGGATCGCCCCCGGCGTATTCGTGCAGGCCGCGGCCGCCGGCACCACCGGCAACAGCCTGCTGCTCAACAGCCAGATCTACCAGGACCTGTTCGCCAAGGGCGTGCGCATCTTCAACCAGTCCAACGGCATCAGCGCCACTGGCGCCTCGGTGGCCCAGGCGCTGGCCCTGTACAACCTGTACCACCCTTATGTGGCCCAGAAAGGGCTGTTCGTCTG
>NZ_JBWKQR010000021.1:0-73004 GCF_059418905.1 Collimonas sp. GW821-FHT07E08
AAATACAAAACGCCCGATGCGGTGCATCGGGCGTCTCTGTTGCAATAAAACCTGTCAACCTATTTTAGGACTGGACATCATGCGGCAAAACAGCAAGGCTGTACAGAGGCGAAATGGCAACGTACGCAACAACAAAATAGTTGCACAGGATGAATTATTGCCGTAATTTAACAGTGACTTCAGGTCCCGATGAATAGACAGGTTTTGCCGTCGATAACGAACGAGAGCCGTAGCCGCATGCAATTATCCAAATCGAAGTGCTACCGCCGCGCCGCGGTAATCATGGCCAGCGGCGCTTGTTGGCTCACCACGTCGTATCCATTGCCGGCACACGCCGATGCGCGCAGCCCGGTGCAAGGCAACCCGATCGATACCTTGCCCAAGGCAGAGGCGCCGCCAACCGCGCCTGTGACCATCAATATCCAGACCCAGGCAGTCGATCCTGCGTTGCAAAATCTGCTGGCCAGCCATCTGACGCCGTCGCGTTTCCAGATTGCCGGCGTCAAGACGCTGCCGTTTGAACAGGTAGCCGCGCTGTTCGCGCCGCTGGCCAACCGTGACACCACCGTCGCCGAATTGCTGGCAGCCGCCAACAAAGTCACGCAGATGTACCAGGACCAGGGTTATCCGCTTTCCTTCGCCTTCATCCCGGCCCAGAGTTTCGAGGGCAACGTGGTGGTGGTCACGGTGGTCGAGGGCTACGTCAAGAATGTCAAGGTCGAAGGCAATCCCGGCGGCAGCGAAGAGCGCCTGAAGCGGGTTGCCGAACAGCTGCAGCAGGAACGGCCGCTGCGGCGCGCCACTTTTGAACGGGTGGCCGGCATTCTCAGTTTGCAGCCGGGCGTCAAGATTGTCGCCAGCGTGGCGCCGCCCACCACGACCGATGGCGCCGCCGATATGGTGCTGACGGTGACGCGGCGACCTGTTACCGTCGGCGTTGGGGCCGATTACCGGCAGCCTGGCATCCGCGGTTTGCTGACAGCCAGCGCCAACGGCTTGACGCCGCTGGGCGAGCAGGTGACCGTCAGTACATTGCAGCCGAGCGGGCCGCAGGATGAAAAATATTATGCGATCAATTATGTCCAGCCGATCGGCACCGATGGCTTGCTGGCCAGGCTGAACTGGTCCGACTATCGCGCCAAGCCGGAAAATTCGGCGCTGGAAAGCATCCAGTTCCAGGCCCGCTACCAAACCAAAACCGTACGCACCGGCGGCTCGCTCAGTTATCCGGTAATCCTCGATAACACGCATAACCTGACTGTCACCGGCGGTGCTTATGCCGCTGAAAATACCCAGGTGTATACCCGTTCGGTGCCGGTCACGCCGATGTCGATTCAGCTTAGTTCGCAGGTGCGGGTATTGAGCGCCGAGGTCGCCTGGACCGATGTCAAGACCAGTCCGGAAAAACTGCAGCAGACGCGCCAGTTGAATGTCGGCGTATATAAAGGCGTGGACGCGCTCGGCGCCAAGCGCGAGAACAGCAATGTCGACCTGGGCTTCACCAGGGTCACGGTGCAGGCAGCGCAATCGAACCAGCTGCCAGGGGGCTTCGGCGTCGCAGTGGCGGTCGGCACGCAATACAGCAGCAATATCCTGCCGACCTCCGAGCAGATCGGCTTCGGCGGCAAGCTGTTCGGCCTCGCGTATCCGGCCGGCGAACTGGCAGGCGACAAGGGCTGGGGCATATCAGCTGAAATCAATCGCCGGTTCCCCATGAGCTACACCTATCTGAAGTCGGTGCAGCCATATTTTCTGGTGGATCATTCCCGAATTTATTCGAATGCGGGTCCTTTGATCCACGACACGTTGGGTTCTGTTGCGCTGGGGGTACGCTTTTCGGACGGCCGTTATTACACCCTTGACCTGTCGCTGGCAAAGCCGGTGGCGGACGTTCCTGTCAATTCCAGCTCGAGATCGCCACGTGTGAATGCGAGCTATTCGTATCAGCTGGATTAAATTTCGCGACGCCTCGGCTGGATTGAATCTCGGGTCGCATACCACCGCCGCTTTTTTTTTCGGCTTGGACCGATTTACTGTCCATGTTCATAACGACTCCAACATCAAGGAAGTACCGCGCATCTGTCGCTAAAAGCCGTGGTTCTATGCACTGATCCATGGTGTGCGGTTGTGTGCAAAAGTGGTAAGACCAATCTGTATTTTTATGATGAACAAGATTGTAAAAAGTGCATGCTGACAATCGGAATTTTAGCTTGCTCAAAAGTAATTATTGGTTGCCTTGGTGTAACTATTATTTTCATAATGCAAAATGCTATTTCAAGCCAAAACCTTGTTTTCCCTATGAAGAACCGACTAGAGGAATTGCTCTAAGAATATGTTTCTTAAAGGAAAAATTTATCTTGAGGTAATTTTTAATCGGGGCTATGCTGATACCGCGTAGTCTGAATTCAGAGGGTTTGATTTGCGGCTGAATGTGGAGTCGTTCGACCGCGGATTGTTGCGCAAAAAGGCCGCAGATTTAATGAGGTATGTGCTTTTTCAGGAGATCACAATGAACGCCAAATTAATGAAATTTCTTCGGGATGAAGATGGGGTTACTGCAATCGAATATGGTCTGATTGCAGGGTTGGTCGCAGTAGCGATCATTGTCGCGGTTACTCTCCTGGGCACCGATTTATCGCGGTTGTTCAACAACATAGCCGGTAGATTACCAATTGGCACTTAATTCCAGCCTGACAGAACACCATGAGCTGTCCAATTAGCCGCCGCTGCTAATTGGACAAAGAAAACAAATGCCGGATTTAAGTTTGTTGCCACTATTTTTGCTGTTTTGCGCTGCAATTTTTTCATACGATTGTTTATTTCGCCGCGTTCCTAACAAATTCTTGTTGATCGCGATTGCGGTACAGCTAGGATTTTTTTTGTGGCTGGGTAAAGGCTTGAACGGTATCGGCTGGTTGAATGCTTTATCTGGTTTCGCGGTCGGATTGGCGTTTTTCTTGCCGTTGTATGCATTGCGGGCGATGGCGGCGGGTGATGTCAAATTTTTTGCCGTGCTTGGTTTCCTGCTTGGACCAGGAGCATTGTTGCCAGCCTTCCTGATTGCTTCTTTGATTGCAGGAGCCCACGCAGCGGTGATGTATGCCTCGCGTTCGGGAATGGTGCCTCGCATGCAGTTGATTGCGATGCGCGTGACGCGCTGGCCATTGTGCCAGCGACTACTGGAAAAACGCGGCAAACGTGTGGGAATTCCTTATGCAGCGTACTTGGCATTAGCCGGGGCTTGGATAGGGGTGCATGGCGCTGGGATAGTGCCAGGGTTTACCTGAGTTCTTGTTTGCATCATGCATGCCGGCATGACAGGTGTTGGCGATGCACTGATCGTATCAGCAGTAAAGATCGGGAGCAGGGATGTATTACAAATATAAAGATACGGCCCGTCCCGGGAGGGCATCGGGAGTAGGACACACCGATCAGTGCGGTGTTGCAGCCATAGAATTTGCTTTGGTTTTTCCAGTGCTTTTTGTGCTGCTGTACGGAATCATTACCTATGTACTGATTTTCCTGGCCCAGCAATCTTTGGCGCTGGCAGCGGAAGAAGGCGCGCGCGCTGCGCTGCGCTACACCACTGCGGATCGCGGCGCGATTGCCTGCAACACCGCGACTCAGCTTGTCAAATGGCTAGGTAGCAATGGCAATGGCGATCCGATTGCCACTTGCGTTCCGACCGGCCCCGTCGTGTGTGCATTCCCTGCGGGCACCAGCGCGCAATGCATCACGGTCAAAGTCTCATACCCATATAGCACTCAGCCCTTGGTGCCGCTGCTGCTAGGACCGCTCATGAATGTTGCGATACCCGCCACGTTAGCGAGTTCTGCCACGGTGCAAATTAATTGAGAAAGCCGTTGACGACGATTATTTATTTACTGTCCACAACATTACCGGTATCGCGTCAGTGAGTGGATAGCTTAGTGCTCTCGTTGACGAAAATGTGATGTGGCATGGAAGCATTTTGAACTTCTCTCTGTTCGAATAGGCATCGACGACACCCTATGAATAACCTTACAAAAATTGTTGCAGCAATATTGGTAGTGGCTGCTCTCGGTTTGGCGTTTGTAGCTTGGTGGCTAGGCAGCCGCCCGCCGCCGACGATTTCCGCGGCGCCTGCATCAATCGCCAAGAATGCCAGCCAGTATGAGGTTGTAGTGGCAGCACGGGCGTTGGTTGCGGGCAAAGCAATCGGTACCGACGATATCAGCCTGGTGGCCCTTCCGATCAATCCGGCCGGCGCGTACAGCCAGGCCAGTTCGGTGGTCGGCAAGGTTCCTTTGATTGACATCGGCGCCGGTACGCCGATTACCGAAAGCGGCCTGGCCAGCGGCCTGGCAGTGAAGCTGGCTGATGGCGAGCGGGCTGTGGCAATTCCAGTCGATGAGATTGTCGGCGCCGGCAACCGTGTTCAGGCGGGTGATTATGTCGATGTATTTTTCACGCTCAAGCAAGGCCAGGATAGCGAAAAGACGCAATCGCGCTTATTGATGTCGCGCCTGCATGTGCTGTCATACGGGGCTGCGGTGATCGGTACCGCTGGCGGCAGCGGCGGAGCGACGCCGCCTCAGCAGGCGCCGCAGACAAGCCAGCCGGCACAGGCGCAGGCTCAGCCAGTTGCCCGGACCGCAGTGTTGGCGACGCCGGTAGCGGATGTCAATCGCCTGCTGCTGGCAACCCAGAATGGCAAACTGATGCTGGCGCTGCGTAATCCTAGCGACGAAGCAATTCCGGATCTGGCGCTGTTTCCATCCCCAGCCACCGTGCTGGCAGGCAAACGAGAGCTCACACGCGATCAGCAAGACGCGTTGAAGCTACCGGACAACCAGGCATTTGCCGGTATCGAAATGAACGGACTGGCTGGCGATTCCAGATCGCCGGCGAGCTATAAGGCGGCCGTCGCGCCACGAACCGGGGGAACACGCGGCGCCAATATTCCCGGCACAGTTGAGGTCATCCGTGGCACCCAGCGGGAGTCGGTAGCTTTCTGACGCGAGAAGTTTTTCAATGACGGGCTTATATCAATAACAGGATTGACCGCAACTCATGAAAATTCACGAACTAGCCCTGCCATTGCTGTTAAGCGCGAGTGCAATCCCAGTCCTTTCCATGGCCGCTACTGCGGATATCACGCTCGCCATGCACGAACAGCAAAACCTGCCGGTTGCAGGTACGCTGGAACGCATTGCGATAGCTGATCCGGAAGTGGCGGATGTATTGATGGTGCGTGGTTCCGGCGGCAAAAATGGCAGCGTGATCCTGGTCGGGAAAAAAGCCGGCGTCACCACCGTGACGGCATGGGCCAAGGGCATGCCGGCCAATACATGGAGGGTGACGGTACAAGGCGACCTGCAGGCGGCTGTGGCCGGGCAAGGCGGAGCCGACGTGAAGGTGCGTGGCGCTGCCAGCGTGATCAGCGGACAGGCGCCGTCGCTTCTGGACCATATAAAAAGCAGCGCTGCCGCTGCGGACGCGGCAGGCAAGGGTAAGGTGCTGGATATCTCGACCATCGATAGCGGCAACGTGGTGCAGATCGATGTCAAGATCGTCGAATTCAGCAAATCGGTATTGAAGGAAGTCGGTTTCGATTTCGGGCTGCTGGTGAACCGCGGCAATTTCAGTTTTAACCTGGGCAGCAATCTCGCTTCCAACGGCGGGCTAACCTCGGCATCGTCAGCATTCGGTTTGTTGACCAAATTCAGCCGAGGCAGTTACAGCTTGAGCAGCAACTTGCGCCTGATTGAAGGCAACGGCATGGCGCGCGTGCTGGCGGAGCCATCGCTGACAGCGCTTTCCGGCCAAAGTGCGAGTTTCCTGGCCGGCGGCGAACTGCCTATTCCGCAGTCCGGCGGCCTTGGCACCACCACGATCGTCTACAAACCTTTCGGGATCGGCCTGACTGTTTCGCCGACCATATTGGCGAAAGGCCGGATCGCTCTCAAGGTCGCACCGGAAGCAAGCGATGTCGACTATACCAAGGTCGTCATCACAGACACCGTATCCGTGCCGTCGATTAATACCCGGCGTGCAGATACGACGGTCGAGTTGGGCGACGGCGAAAGCTTCATCATCGGCGGCCTGGTTTCACGCACTACGCTATCCAATGTCAAAAAAATTCCACTGCTGGGTGATTTACCTATCATCGGCAGTTTCTTCCGTAACCTGAGTTATACCCAGGACGAAAAGGAACTGGTGATCATCGTCACTCCACACATAGTCCAGCCAATAGCAAAAAATGTGCCGCTGCCATTGCCTGGCGAAGCCGAGGAACGCCGCAATACCGCTGGCACTGCGTGGGGAAGTTATCTGCTAGGAGGAGCGAGCCGCGACGAATTGCCGGGATTTTCAAAGTAAGCGCCCAATTTCTTGGATCACATGATGAATGCTCGTAACAAGGCTTTGAATGAACTGACGGCGCTTAGCCGTTTCGTCTTCTGTTCGCGCAACAGCACGCAAGCAGAATGGCTGGGTGCGGCCCTTGGCAAATGGGGCACGCTATTGCAGGAAAAAGCCGATGTAGCAGAATTGCTGTCGCGCATAGTGGAGCTCAATCCTTTGCTGGTGCTGCTGGATTTCTCGGGTATCGAGCAAGTAAGCGACCACGCCGGTGTCCTGTCGCTTGACTCTCTGGGCACAACCGCGCATGCAACCGAATTGGCGCGCGCCCTGAGTAAAACCCTCCCGACTTTGCCTTTGGTGGCGGTCGGTTCCATGGCGTTTCCCGAAGGGACGATTGCAGCCTTGCGTGCAGGCGTCAGCGATTTCATCGACGTCAGCGCTTCCGAGGATGAAGCGCGCGATGTGGTGCAGCGGGTGCTGGCCAAGGCTGCTGCGCGCGCCCCGGCGCCGGTCAAGCGCGGCCAGCTGGTGACCTTGCTCGGCGTACGTTCGGGTATCGGCACCAGCACATTGGCAGCGCACCTGGCGGACATGATCCAGCTGCGCAACACCAGCCACGGCGGCAAGCGGAATTCGACCGACAGCCGGGTCGCATTGCTGGACCTGGGCTTGCCGGCCGGGGACGGCAAGCTGTACCTGAGCGCTAACGGCAATTTCGATTTCGCCGAAGCGGTGCGCAACCTGCGCCGTCTTGACGAGACCCTGGTGCATACCGCGCTGCCGCGCAGCCCTGGCGGCGTTACCGTGATTTCCCTGCCGCACAGCCTGAGCGAAATGCGCACGGTGTCGCACCACGATGCACTGGCCTTGCTGGATCGGCTGCGCCTGTACTTTGACGTACTGATCGCCGACCTCGGCGGCTTCACCAATCATGAATTCATCGCCAACCTGACCGGCGCCGCCGACCAGGTATGGCTGGTGACCGACCAAAGCGTCGGCGCCCTGGTATCGCTGGCGGGCACTTTGCAGGAACTGAACGGCCGCCATCCCGACGACGGCAAGCGCCACCTGGTGGTGAACCGTTACGACGACCGTTTCGGCATGGCGGCGAGCCAGATTGCCGAGCGTTTCAAATTGCCCTTGCTGGCGACTTTGCCGGAACGTACGCTGAAGCTGACCTCCAGCGCCAACCGCGGCAAGCTGCTGCATGAAGTCGCTCCGCACGATACTTACGTCAAAGCTGTGGACGGCTTGATCGATGGCTTGCTCAGCCATGACGAGACGGCAGCGCACAAACATGGAGTGGGACGCTGGCTACCGAAAATTTTATTGCGAAAATAAACAAGCCGATTTAGCTACGATGCACGCCGCTGTCTGAGAGCCTGGCCAGGAAAAGACAGGAAAAGGCGGCCCCTGATGAAAGACGGGAGAAACGAACGTGAGTAACCAGATTGAATTTGCCGACGACGATCAAGCGTTTACAAACACCCAGGAATTCCAGGATATCAAGACGGCGGCCTACGATCATCTGCTGACGCGGATTGAAGAGCTGGGGGCGGAATTCGGCCGCTGGTCGCGCAGCGCGATCCAGCAATTCGTCAATCTGGACGTCGACGGTTTTGTCCGCCTGCAGCGCATTCCCTTGAATGAAGCCGAAGTACGGCAGATCGCCGACGCCCTGACCAAGGAACTGGCGGGCCTGGGGCCGCTGGAAGACCTGCTGGCCGACATGACAGTCGAAGATATCCTGATCAACGGTTACAACGACGTGTTTGTTTCGCGCCACGGCGTATTGCAGCGTGAGACGCTGCGCTTTACCGACAACGCCCATCTGCTGCGCATCGTCAGGCGCATCCTGGCGCCGCTGGGACGCCGGCTGGATGAGTCGAATCCGATGGTCGACGCCCGCTTGCCCGACGGCGGCCGGCTCAACGTGGTGATCGAACCGTTGTCGGTGGATGGGCCAATGGTGTCGATCCGGAAATTCCGCAAGGAGCCGCTGAAACCTACCGACCTGCTCAATCTCGGCACCATGAATGAGGAAATATATTCGCTGCTGGATAATGCGGTCAAAGCCCGTTGCAATATCCTGGTCTCGGGCGGCACCAGCTCCGGTAAAACTTCGTTGTTGAATGCGCTGGCATTTTTCATTCCGGAGAATGAACGCGTGGTGACGGTGGAAGACACTGCCGAACTGTCGCTCAACCATCCGCACGTGGTGCGCCTGGAATCGCGCCTGGGCGGCTTCGAAGGCAGCGGCGCTGTCAGTATCCGCGACCTGATCCGCAATAGCCTGCGGATGCGGCCGGACCGGATTATTGTCGGCGAGGTGCGCGGCGCCGAAGTATTGGAAATGCTGCAAGCCATGAATACCGGCCATGACGGCTCGATGGGAACAATCCACGCCAATACGCCGCGCGAATGCTTGTACCGGATCGAAATGCTGGCAGGGTTTGCCGGCTTCCAGGGAAGTGAAAGCAGCCTCAGGCGGCAAATTGCCGGCGCCCTTGATTTCATTGTGCAGATCGGCCGGCTCTCCAATGGCCGCCGCCGCATCGTCTCGATTACCGAAGTCACCGGCATGGGCGACAACATTATCACCCTGCAGGAACTGTATCGGCATGAAAGCTATATCGGACCGGATGGTGAAGAAGCGGATCGCTGGATATCGCTTGGTATTTTCCCGCACGCGCCAAAACTGCAGCGCCAACGCCAGCTTGGCCAGCAAAGCACCGGCAGTCCGAATACAGGTGGTCTCGGCCATGGTTCGACAGGTGGCCAGCCGGGGAGGCGCTAGTCATGCATATCGCTCTTTGGCTGCTTGCTGCTGCGCTGCTATTGACCGGTACCGGTCTTTGGCTGTGGCAGCGCGCGCAGCAACGCTCTCAGCAGGACGTCAGCGCTGCATTCGTGAACCGGCAGCTGCAAGGAATGCAGCTGGTCCAGAAGGAACCGCAGGATGCGAACCAGATCGCGCCGCAACTGCAAGTGTCGATAGAAGCCTTGCGCCATTTCTTCTTGCGCGCAGGGATCCAGCATCCAAGCGGCAAACTGTACGTCCAGCTGCTGGTCCCGGGAATCTGCCTGACGCTGCTGGCATTGATATTGGGCGGCGCATTGTCGGCAATCGGAACGCTGCTGTTATATACGATACTGGTCTATTTTTATTTCTGGCTGCGGACAGCCAAATTGCAGCGGACCATGGTGCGGCAATTGCCGGGGTTCCTCGATACCCTGGTGCGCCTGGTCACAATAGGCAACAGTATCGGCTCGGCCTTTCAGACCGGTATCTTGAGCACTGAGGGGGCGTTGCGGGTGATACTGGACCGTGCAAACCGACAGGTGCAGGCCGGCGTTGAGCTGGAACATGCGTTGCGTTTGCAAGCTGCGATTTACCGATTCAAGGAACTGGATCTGGTCGCTGCCGTGATTGGTGTGTCGACTCGCTTCGGCGGACGCTCGGACCTGGTCCTGGAACGCATGGCAGCTTTCATGCGCGACCTGGAGCATGCACAGAATGAATTGATTTCGCTTTCTGCCGAAATTCGTTTGTCGGCTTGGATCATGGGCATCTTGCCGATCGCTATCGGTATTTTCCTGATCATTTTTAACAATAATATGTTTGCAAGCATGTGGCAGGACCCGATCGGGAAAAAAATGCTGATTGGCGCCGTCGTGCTCGAGGTGGTCGGCGGCTACGGCCTGTATCGACTGGCAAAAACGGTGTAGCAGGTAATGCTGCTAAGCGTTACATGAAGCGGGGATAAAGTGAATTCGACACAATATACGTTGATCATCCTGGCGGTCCTGCTGCTGGCCGCAGCCTTGTTGTTGATGGGAGGAGCGCTGTTGGCGAGAGCGTGGCGGCTCAAACGCAATCTGGCCACAATTGATGAAAAGATCGCATCCCATGACCGTCCGGCTGCCAGCGCCAATATCGGTGCCAAGCCGGCATCCTGGCGCGACCGGCTGGTGGCGGTCAGCGCCGGCTGGCTTGATACGCCGGTAGGACGTCAGCTGGTGGCGGAAGAAGACCGCCATCTGTTGGATCAATGCAATGTCAATGACGTGCGTGGTAAATCCTTGTTTTTTCTGGCGCGAGCAGTGCTTGCAGTCAGCTTGCCTCTGCTTGGGTTTTTTCTGATTCCTCGCGGCGGATGGCTTTCGGTGCTGCTGATTCTTTTTTTTGGCGTTGCCCTGGGCCATATGCTGCCGAAATGGATCATGCGGAGCGTCGCGCTCAAGCGCCAGCGGCTGGCGGCCGAGGAATTGCCTTTGCTGATTGACTTGCTGCGCTTATTGCAAGGCGTGGGTTTGTCGGTCGACCAGAGCCTGCATGTGATTGAAAACGAATTCGGAAATGTGCTCACGGTGTTAGGTGAAGAATTGGCGATCGCCAGCCGCCAATACAGCACGGGACGGAGCAGGGAGCAATCGATGCGGCGCTTTTCGACGGTGTTCGACAATGAGGATTTGCACGCGGTTTCGCGCCTGCTGGTGCAGGTGGAACATCACGGCGGCGCGGTGCAGGAACCGCTCAAGCAGTTTAGCGAACGGATCCGCGAGCAGCGCAAGCTGGACATGAGAGAAAAGATCGGAAAGCTGACAGTGAAGATGACAGGAGTCATGGTGATGACCTTGCTGCCGGGATTGCTGGTGATTACCGGCGGCGTTGGGTTCCTGGCGGTGATCAGGGCTCTGTCGAGAATGGGAGCAAATACATGACGATTTTCGATATGCGCCCGGACACCGGTAGCCGCGGGGCACGGCGGCCGGCTTGCCCGGCCTGGTTTTCACCGTTCGCCATTGCATTGGTCGCGGTGTTGGCTGGCGGTTGCGCAAGCAATTCTGCCAAGTTGTATGCGCAACAGAATGAAGCGGCGCAGTTGCGGCAGCAGGCGGAAGAGAAGGCGCCCACACCCGATAACAAGGGCATGTACCTGGGTTTGATACGGCAGATGCAGGAGCAGGGCATGTATTTTGCCTCGCTGGCGCACATCGATGCCTACGAGCAGCAAAACGGCAGTACGCCGGAAGTCCAGCGCTTGCGTGCCGACGCATTGCGCGAAACCAGCCAGGCAGCTGCAGCGGAAGTGGCATATCGCAAGTTGCTGAATACGCCGGAGGCGGGGGCGGCCTGGCACGGATTGGGCCTGCTGGCGGCACAGAACAGCGATTACGGGAATGCGATCACATCGCTGCGGGAAGCGGTAAAGCGTGAGCCGACCAATCCCGTGATGCTGAGCGATCTTGGTTACGCAATGCTGCGCAGCGGAGATTTCGCCGCCGCCCGCGTGCCGTTGGCGCAAGCTGCAGAACTGGCGCCTGACAATCGCAAGATGATAGGTAATTTGGCGCTGTTGCTGCTGGTTTCAGGCGATGCAGAAAGAGCGCGTGCCGTAATGGACAAGGCCAACCTGTCCATGGATAGCCGCGCGGCCATATATCGCCTGGCCGCGGAAATCGGACAGCGGCAGCCGGCAGTCGTGGCGGTGCAGGATGCTGCCGGGGGCGCGAAAATCGTCGGGAGCGGTTCTGCAGCAACGGCCGGGAAAAAAACAAATCCGGTGCAGCTGCCGGCGACGCCGTTCCAATCGATGCTGGACCGGTTTGGCAACGGCGGCTGAAAGTCATGCAATTTAATTTTTGCTCAAGAGGTCGGCAAATGAAAGCACAGGGAACTATCGGTCAATACATGCTGTTTGTCGGTTCTGCACTGCTGCTAAGCGCGGGAGTGTCGAGTACATGGGCACAGAATATGTCGCCGCTTACAGGCAAATTGCTGCAAGATCCTGCCGCCAGGCCAGCCCCAGGAGTCTCTGCAGCCGCCAGCGCGCCTACAGCGATTCAGCCAGCGGCGGCTGCAACGCAGGCTGCTGCTCCTGTCCGGCAGCCAGAGACACCGGCATCGACAGAGCCGGAAGCCAGGATACGCGTCGGCGACGTCACGCATGCCCTGTTGCAGGCGCAAGCCGATGGACGCGTGGCAGGTCCGCGTTTACCTATGCTGGGCGCGACAGCCGATGCTAGTTGGGCGCGTTATATGGATAGTTTTAAACATCCACTGCCGGAGTTTTTTGAAAACAAAGTATCGAAGAACACGTCGAATTAATCATTCCAATACGGATAACCAACCCAAATCAACAGCGACCTGCATGAATGCATTTCTCGGCACCATGGTTGGCCATTCCGTTGGCGCGAACGCGCGGCAGCGTGGGAAACATCACCATAGCGGTTCCATCATAGTGATGGTGGCGATTTTTTTATCAATTGTATTTATTCTAGCGTCGTCGATTGACATCGGATATGTGTTTTATATGAAACGCGACTTGCAAAAAACCGCTGACCTGGCGGCATTGGCCGGCGCATTGCAACTGAGCACTACGCCTCCAGCCGGCAATCCCACGACATGCGCGGCAACCGACACGGCTGTGCTGGCTGCCATAGGGAATGCTCAGGCCAACGGTTTTGCGACTGCGGCCCCTAACGTGATGTCAGATTCCATTACCGTCACCTGTGGCCGCTGGGATCCGGTTGTCAATGTGGCGCAGGCGCCAAATTATTTTGCGGCCCCTATTGCAGGAGCCAAGCTGAATGCAGTGAAGGTGGTTGTGGTGCAGACCGTGCCAGCGTTTTTTGGTTTGGGCTCGCGCACTATCAGCGGGCAGGCGATTGCTTCGGGCGGTAGTCCCTATGCGACCTTCTCTCTTGGCACGGGGCTGCTTTCCGTGTGCAGCGGCGCCAGCCCGTTGCTCAATCCCTTGGTCAACGGTCTTTTGGGCAGTAACGTGTGTTTAAGTGCGGCGACTTACAACGGGCTGGTTGGATCGCAGGTTTCGTTGCTGCAAATCATAAACAATCTGGGTTTGAATGTAGGTACTCTCGATCAGGTATTGAATACCCAGGTAACCTTGGCGCAGCTGATAAATGCGACCGTCCAGGCTCTGTCGCCGGCGCAGATGGCGAACATAAATATTGCCGAGCTGGCAAATTTGACCACTGGGGCATTAGGCGGGACTCTGCTGAAACTCGGAGACATTCTGAACGTCAACGCTACAGACGGGATTGCGGCCTTAAGTGCGCAAATCAATGTGCTGGATCTGATAAATGTTGGGACCTTGCAAGTCGCTAACAAGAATAACCTGATAAATCTGGGCGCGAATATCGATCTCGGTGCGTTAGGACAAGTCGGGTTGCAATTAAAGCTGATCGAGCCGCCGCAGATGGGAGTCGGCGGGGTCGGCGCGACGGCTACGTCGGCGCAAGTGCGGCTGGCGCTCAATGTGAATGCTTTGTTAGGCCTGGTTAATCTTCCTCTTTTCATCGATGTCGCTCCGGGGCAGGCCCAACTCCAAAGCCTGCAATGTACTGCACCGAAAAACGCGACATTCAAGATAACGACAGGTGTGGCAGAAGTTTGCCTGGCAAATGGACAGACTGGCATGGGCGCGCCATTTTCATGTCCCGACGTGTCCAAGCCCGCGAACCAGGTCGCGGTTTTACCCTTGGTCAGTCTCGGCATCAATGCGTCGCTGACCAGCCCAGATACAAACGCAACCTTATATCCGCCGCCTCCTGCTGGTGTGCCTCCTGATGGCCCTAGCAGTAAGCTTGTCGGTTCTTCTTTGGGCGCGATCCTGGGAGGAATTCTCCAGCCGGGAACTTTTGTTTTCGGTGGGCTCCTGAGCCTGCTGAATCCGCTGCTTATTACCTTAGGTGCAGTGCTGAATCCGGTATTGGGAGCTGTCGGTGCTTTGCTCGATACGACTTTCTCGTTGCTGGGCCTGGGTGTTGGGCAGAGTACGCTCAACTTATCGTCAATCAGCTGCGGTGATGTGAAACTGGTTTATTAAAAACAAAATATCAATTGATGGAAACGATGTGATTAATACCCACGAACGACTGGTTGAAATCCGCGATTTATTAGCACGTCACGGCGCATCGACAGTAACGATCCAACCAGCCTTGCGCGAAGGTGACTGAAAGAGTTGACCATGCAAAACAAACCTTTGCAAGAAAGTCTCGACATCTACGTATGGGAAGGCAGTTCGGATATTGCCGACCGGATTTCGCAATGCCTGGCGAGTTTCGATATCGAGGTGATCCGGGCCGACGGCATGGCGGTGACGCGCGACCAGGTAGCGTCGCGGCCGTCGCTCGCGGTGATTTCGGTAACGGTGATCGAGCACGCCGAGTTTTCCGCCGACGCCTGGCAAAAATCGCATGGCATGCCGGTGATCTGGGTGGCCGAAGTAGGGCGCGCCGCCAATCCGCGTGTGTATCCGGTCGAGTACTCGCATATCCTGATGCTTGACTTCACCTGCGCCGAGCTGCGCAAGCTGGTGTTCCGCCTGGCGTCCGAGCTGCACGCCAGCGCCAACGCCGATCGCGCGCCGCAGCCGCTGATTGCGCAATCTGAAAGCATGCAGGCGCTGGTGGCGGAGGCGGAAGCTTTTGCCGATTGCGAATCCAGCGTGCTGATCGTCGGCGAGACCGGCGTCGGCAAGGAGCGCATCGCACAGCTTTTGCACCAGCGCCATGGGCGTTACCGCCACGGGCCGTTTGTCGCCGTCAATTGCGGCGCCATTCCGGACGGCTTGTTCGAGTCGCTGTTTTTCGGCCATGCCAAAGGCGCGTTCACCGGCGCGCTGCTGGCGCACAAAGGTTATTTTGAACAGGCCGACGGCGGCACCTTGTTCCTCGACGAGATCGGCGACTTGCCCTTGTACCAGCAGGTCAAGCTGCTGCGCGTGCTGGAACAGAGCACCGTCACCAGGCTCGGCTCGCAAACCGAGGTCAAGCTGGATTTCCGGCTGGTGGCGGCGACCAATCGCAACTTGCGCGAACAGGTGCAGCAAGACATGTTTCGCGCCGACCTGTATTACCGGCTGGCGGTGATCGAGCTGCGCGTGCCTAACCTGGAAGAGCGCGGCAGGATCGACAAGATTGCGATTTTCAATACCTTGCTGGCGCAGACCTACGAGCAAATCCCGCCGCCGCCGGACTGGCTGCTGGAGCTGGTGGCGGCGGCAAAATTTGCCGGCAACGTGCGCGAGCTGCGCAATGTGGCGGAGCGGGTCGGCATCATCTATCGCCAGCTGGGCGTCTGGGACCGGGTCCGCATCGACCGGGTGTTCGACAAGCTCGGCACCATGGAGCGGGTCAATGAAGGCAATGACCTGACCGCGGTGCGCAAGAAATGGGACCTGGCCGAGCGCAGCCGGATTCTTTCGGTGCTGGACGCCAACGGCTGGCGGCGCCAGGATACCGCGCATGCGCTTGGCATCAGCCGTAAAGTACTGTGGGAAAAAATGCGCAAATTCCAGATCGCCGATACGGAAGCGGTCGGCGAGGCCGAATAGTTTGTCAAGGACGAGTATTAAAACAACAACAATAATGCTTCGGGTAAAAACAATGCCCAGCAACAACAGGATTGCAGATAAAATTGCCCGCATGCTGTCTAATATCGACTAAATTAATGTTAGCGAAGGGAATCAGGGGATGAATGTAAATGTACGCAATGCAGTCCGCGGTTTAGGATTGGGGATGCTCATTGCCGGCTTGTCGGCCAACGTCTTGGCGCAACCGTCATCCGCCAGCCCCGCAGCCGCCACAGCTTCGCCAACTCCGGCCGCAGCCCCCCAGCCCGCAGCCGTCAGCGCTAACAGCACCATCAGCGAACTGCAGCAGTTGATGCAGAGCCAGGGCGTGAGCGAAATGCGTACTACCTATAACGGTAACTATGGCTCCAGCCTGCTGTTCAAGCCGGAGAGCCGCACTTATTATGTCGCCTTGTTCCAGCAAAAGAATTTCTGGCGCGTCGTGAAAACCACGTCCGACGTGCAAGCCGAACAAATCTACAAGAGTTTTGTCGGCCAGACCGAAAAGCTGGCCGAGGTAGATATCCGCCGCATTAAGCTGGAAGCGGACAAGTCCTACACCGAGCAGCTGATTGCAGCCCAGGAAACCCGCCTCAACGCCTTGCAGAACGATCTGGTAGTGCAGCAGCAGCAAGAGCAGAACGTCAGCGTCCAGCAGGATCAGGCGCGTCAGCAGGCACAGCTGCTGAGCAACAAGCAGCAAGCTGCACGCAACGAATTGCGCGGCTTGCAAACCCGCATCCGTACGCTGGAAGCCCAGCAGACCATGCTGGATAACAGTAATTTCGGCGACGCCAAGGCCACCAGCAAGAAGTAACTCCGCCGCGGTGCGGATCTATCTAGCGCCAGGGGGCTGACCTCGGCGCGTGGCGGGAAACATGTCGGGATGCGTATATTGCGTGTCCCGATTTTTTTTGCCTGGCGCCACGCGACTGACTTTATCAAGCTGCGCGGCAGCATGATGGCGGACTTGGCCGCCGATTCTGATGAGGCAAAACAAAAAGGCCTCCATTTCTGGAAGCCTTATGTCTGTTGGTGCCGAGAGCCGGAATCGAACCGGCACGCTGTTTCCAGCGCGGGATTTTGAGTCCCGTGCGTCTACCTATTCCGCCATCTCGGCAACGCGTCCGCTATTATGACTGGTTTCTGCTGCCCGATCAATAGCTGGGCCAATCAATTTTCCCGCAACCGGCCCGCTGCGGGGCTAGTTGCCGACCCGCTGGTACAGGCGGAAGCGTTCATCGCGGTCCGACGGCCGGCGGCCGGTCCACAGCAGTTTCCAGTTGCCTTTGAATTCACGCCAGATCGCGTCATCCGACTTGACCGAAATATTGTCCTGGTACAGCAGGAAATCGCAATGCGGCTGGCCGTATTCGCCGAATGGAATCTGGCCGAAATAAGCGAACGATGCGCGCTGCGCCGGACCGACATTGGTGTCCACGCACTGCTTGACGGCCGGCAGGTGCTCGTCGATCTGGGCGGCTACGCCAGCATAGCTCTTGCTGTAATTGATCCATGGCAGCCACAAGGTGGTGAGCAGCAGCCAGCACAGGATCACGCCGCCAGAGGACAGCACTACCGCGCGCCACAGGACCGCCGGCCGGCGCGACAGGCGCCAGTTCACCAGCAGGATCCAGAACACCGAGCCAAGCAGCGCGATCGCCAGCGCGATCAGGTTGAATTCCGGTTTGAAGCCGGGCGCCAGCTTGTAGACATTCCTGGCGATCTGCGCCGGCCAGCCGCTTTCCTTGGCGATCCAGGCCAGCCAGATGAATGCTGCGCAGGCGGTCAGGGTCATCACCGAGAACCAGTCCACGGCATTGATGGCGCCGCGTTTCATGGTCGGCAAACCGAATGCCGCCAGGATCACCAGCGGCGGCAGCAGCGGCAGCAGAATGCCTTCTTCCGGATGCGGGTTGAGCAGCAGCATGATCGTCAGGCTGATGAAAAACGCCAATGGCAATGCGATATGCAAGGTCGAGCGCTGCTGGCGCCAGGCGTACACCGCCCAGCCGGCAAACGGCCATGCCGGCCACGCGAACCAGATGCCGTATTTAAAGTAATACGATAAGGCAGTCCAGGTCGGCCAGCTCAGCTGGCGCAGGTTGATGGCCTCCCAAATGGCGAAGCGGGCCGGCGCGCCGGGCAGCAGGGCCCAGCTGACGATGAACCAGAGCGCGGCAACCAGCAGCGTGACCGGCACGGTCGCCAGCAGCATGTCGCGGGCGATGGCTTTTTCTCGCATCAGCGCCAGCGTCAGCAAACCGCACAGCATGGCTAGCGGCAGCAGCCAGCCGCGCGTCAGGACCAGCAGGCCGAAGTTGAGGCCGAGCAGGGCGGCGCTGCGCAGGCTGCGTGCCTCGAACAGGCGCACTGCGACGTAGATGGAAAAGGCGACCAGCGAGACTTGCAGGCTTTTGGCGGTAGGTTCGTGGCTCTGCAGCAGCAAGCCCAGGCTGCCGAGATAAATCAGGAAGGCGCCGTCGGCCAGGGTGCGGCCGAAATCGCGCGGTTCAGGCTGGCCGCCGAAGGCTAGCCGGAGCGGCTGTGCTTCGGCGCGGCGTCCCAGCAGGTAGGTGGCGTACCACACCGACAGCGAGCCGACCAGGAAGAATCCCACGGCCGGCAGGCGGCCTGCCAGCGGATCGCCCAGCAGCCAGCCGAACAGCTTGATGAAGATGGCGCCGATCCAGTAAGGCAGCGGACTTTCGCCGGGCATCGGCAAGCCGACGATATTCGGCATCAGCCAGTCGGAGAGGCCGCCGTGGGCCATGGTCCAGGCGATGCCGAAGCTGGAAGCGTCTTCATTTTTCCAAGGATCGCGCCCGATCAGGCCCGGCAGTATGTATAGCAATCCCAGCGCCCACAGGCCCCAGCGCGGCAGTGCGCTAGTGGCGGAGGCGGGAAGACGGACGGGCTTCATCACAATGGCGTTTGATCAATGTTGAATTGCTGGGTATTGTGCCGGATAGCGGGTTACTGCGCTATTACTGAGCGTAGTTTTTGTTCCTGGCGTTCTCAAGAAAACATACACTTCTTTACGATTTATCAAAGAGCCGCCTGCGATGCCGCCGGCGAGCCTGATAAACAAAAAAAGGCAGCCGCAGCTGCCTTTTTAAAACGAGCGATCGAATTAAGTATTTGCGATCGAAGTCTTGGAACCGACAGCGCCGAATTTCTTGCGGAACTTGTCAACGCGGCCAGCGGTGTCGACGATTTTGTGTTGACCGGTGTAGAACGGATGCGATTCCGACGAAACTTCAATCTTCACCAAAGGATATTCTTTACCTTCGTGAGTGATGTTTTCGCGAGTCTGGATTGTCGAACGGGTGATGAACTTGAAGTCGTTCGAAACGTCGTGGAACAGGACTTCGCGGTAATTTGGGTGAATGCCGTCTTTCATAATTGCCTCAATTGAGTGGTAGCCAATCAATCACTTCGTCGGTCGTCTTGCTTCTTGACCCGATTGTCGATCACTTGCCGGGGGTGGAAAACCGCAAATTATACAATAAATCAGGTCGTGAATTGGAAAAAATGAATGAAATCAGTGCCTTGGGGTTAATTCGGGACGGATTTTCAGTATTATTTTTTTATTATTTCGTATTGGGCGGACATCGAGTCCGCCCAATACGACCCTAGCTTTTGACAGCTGCCAGGGTTTGATTGCCGCTTTTGCGATACAAATACAATGTTGCAAACAAACCACATATCGCTGCAGCAGTCATCCACATGCCGGGCGCGCCTTTATCGCCGGTGTATTCAATCAGCCCGGTCGCGATGGCTGGCGTGAAGCCGCCGAAAATCGCTGTCGCCAGGCTGTAAGCCAGGGAAAAGCCGGCGGTGCGCACTTCAACCGGCATGACTTCAGTCAGGGCCACTACCATTGCACCGTTATAGCTGGCGTACAGGAACGACAGCCACAGCTCGACCATCAGCATTTTCTGGAAAGTGGGGTCAGCCACCAGCCACGACAGAGCCGGGTAGGCGGTGAGGATGGTGAGGATGGTGAACACCAGCAGCAGCGGCTTGCGGCCGATGCGGTCGGACAGGGCGCCCATCACCGGCAGCCAGATGAAATTCGAAATGCCGACGCAGAAGGTCACCACCAGTGCATCGATGGTAGAGAGCTTGAGCACGCTTTTGCCGAAAGTCGGCGTGTAGACGGTGATCAGGTAGAACGAAACGGTAGTCATCGACACCAGCATCATGCCGGCGATCACCAGGCCCCAGTTATCGACCATGGAACGCAGGATCTCGCGCACGGCAGGCTTGTGCTTGCGCGCCATGAACTCTTCGGTTTCCTGCAGCGAGCGGCGGATCATGAACAGCACAGGCACGATCATGCAGCCGATAAAGAACGGCACGCGCCAGCCCCAGTCAGCGATTTGCGCCGGTTGCAGCCATACCTGCAAGCCGAAGCCGAGGGCCGCGGCGACGATGATCGCTACCTGCTGGCTGGCCGATTGCCAGCTGACGTAAAAGCCCTTGTTGCCCGGGGTCGCCATTTCAGACAGGTAGACCGACACGCCGCCGAGTTCGACGCCAGCCGAGAATCCCTGCAGCAGGCGGCCGACCAGCACCAGCAATGGCGCCGCATAGCCGATGCTGGCGTAGCCTGGCACAAAGGCGATCAGCATGGTGCCGAGCGCCATCAGCGCCAGGGTGGTGATCAGGCCCTTGCGGCGGCCGACCCGGTCGACATAGGCGCCGAGGATGATGGCGCCCAGGGGACGCATCAGGAAGCCGGCGCCGAAAGTCATGAAGGTCAGCATCAGCGACGCAAATTCGTCGCCGGCCGGGAAAAAGGTTTTGGAGATATAGGTAGCGTAGAAGCCGAACAGGAAAAAATCGAACATCTCCATGAAGTTACCGCTGGTAACCCGCAGGACTGTGCCGAATTTCGATTGGCTGGATTGAGTTGTCGCCATGATGTGCCGTTGCGAAAATGGAGGTTCGCAAGCATAGCATTTCGCGTGTTTTGACGCTCCCTTTGCCGGTAAATTTTAGTTTTCACATGGCAATATGCCATGATGCCAGTATTTGCGGCTCGGTTGCCATGGCGCTGTCAGCTGCACATAAAAAAAGAGCCCGGCCGATTTGCATGGGCCAGGCTCTCTTGATGGCTGATGCTGATCAGCCGCCGCGTCGCATCATGTCGAAGAACTCGGCGTTGTTCTTGGTCGACTTCATCTTGTCGAGGATGAACTCCATCGCTTCGATTTCATCCATGCTGTACAGCAGCTTGCGCAGCACCCAGATCTTCTGCAGCTGGTCAGGCTTGATCAGCAGTTCTTCGCGGCGGGTGCCGGACTTGTTCAGGTTGATGGACGGGTACACGCGCTTCTCGGCGAGGCGGCGTTCCAGGTGGACTTCCATGTTGCCGGTACCCTTGAATTCTTCGTAGATCACGTCATCCATGCGGCTGCCGGTTTCGATCAGGGCGGTAGCGATGATGGTCAGCGAACCGCCTTCCTCGATGTTGCGGGCGGCGCCGAAGAAACGCTTCGGACGCTGCAGCGCGTTGGCGTCGACACCGCCGGTCAGCACCTTGCCGGAAGCAGGGATCACGGTGTTGTAGGCGCGCGCCAGGCGGGTGATCGAGTCCAGCAGGATCACCACGTCTTTTTTCATTTCGACCAGGCGCTTGGCTTTTTCCAGCACCATCTCAGCGACCTGCACGTGGCGCGTGGCCGGTTCATCGAAAGTCGATGCCACCACTTCGCCGCGCACCGAGCGCTGCATTTCGGTCACTTCTTCAGGACGTTCGTCGATCAGCAGGACGATCATCACGGTGTCGGGATGGTTGGTGGTGATCGCATGCGCAATATGCTGCAGCATGACCGATTTACCCGACTTCGGCGACGCCACCAGCAGGCCGCGCTGGCCCTTGCCGATTGGCGCGATCATGTCGATGATGCGGCCGGTGATGTTTTCTTCGCCGCGCATGTCGCGTTCCAGCGGCAATGGCTTGTTCGGATGCAGCGGCGTCAGGTTTTCAAACAGGATGCGGTGTTTCGAGGCTTCCGGCGATTCGCCGTTGACCTTGTCGACCTTGACCAGGGCGAAATAGCGCTCGCCGTCTTTCGGCGTACGCACTTCACCTTCGATCGAATCGCCGGTGTGCAGGTTGAAGCGGCGGATCTGCGAAGGCGAGATATAAATGTCGTCGGTGGACGCCATGTAGCTGGCGTCGGGCGAGCGCAGGAAGCCAAAGCCGTCAGGCAGGACTTCGAGGGCGCCGTCGCCAAAAATCTGTTCTCCTGATTTCGCGCGCTTTTTCAGGATCGCGAACATCAGTTCTTGTTTGCGCAAACGCGCTGCGTTATCGATGTCCAGGCCGATTGCCATTTCTAGCAGGGCGGAGACGTGTAACGCCTTTAATTCAGATAAATGCATAGGTATGAGTGTCCCGGGATGGGAAATATTGGGTGGGGGAGGGAACTGCGTGGTGTATTAGTAAAACACAGGCGGCGATGCGGGCGCATCGCCGCGGTTCTTTATTATATATTCGAATCGATGAATGCGGTCAACTGGCCTTTTGCCAGCGCGCCGACTTTCTGTGCCGCAGGGACGCCGTTCTTGAACAGGATCAAGGTCGGGATGCCGCGGATGCCGTGCTTGGCAGGCACTGCCTGGTTGGAATCGACGTCCAGCTTGACGATTTGCAGCTTGTCGCCGTATTCCTTGGCTACTTCTTCCAGGATCGGGGCGATCATCTTGCATGGACCGCACCACTCGGCCCAGAAATCAACCAGGACTGGTTTGTCGGATTTGAGTACATCTGCTTCAAAAGCTGCGTCGGAAGTGTGTTTAATATGTTCGCTCATGGTTTCCTCAGTGTGAGGGAAAAAGAATCAATGTGTGCCAAGACGACTTACCATTCCTGCTTGGTGGCTGCCATCGGCGTTCCCTATTCTATTGAATAAGTGGGGATGCCGTGCGCGAATTCAAGTTTTTTGTGGGTGCGGTAAGAGGTATTGCGGCGGGATATTCGCTAAATCATAACCGATTTTATGAAAAAGTGTGGGCCATGTAATTATTTGAGGCTTGTTTTTCCAGGGGCTCGCATAAAATGCTAGTTAATTGTTGCAAAAATGCGAGAGCTGCAAAACGGCCGTTCTCGCGCTTCCAGTGAGTTACATGCCATCAGAATCCATCCAAATCGTGCCATCTGCCAACTTCTGGCCGGATGCTGCACGTGCCTTGCTGGCAGCCTGCCGCCAGGCCAGCGGCGACCACGGACAGCGCGATTTCGCCCAATGGCGTGTGGTGTTGCCTACCTTTGCCCACGCCCAGCCGCTGAAAGCGGCCATGAACGCGGAGCTGGGCGGGACTTTCGTGCCGCCGCAATTCTTTACCTTGTCCGGCTGGCTGGCGACTTTGCCGCCGCTGCCCAACGTGCTGCCCGCCAGCGAGCGGCTGATGCGCCTGTATGCCGAATTGCGCCAGCACGGCTGGCTGAAAAAATTATTCACCGCGCGCCGCAACACAGACCTGTTGCCGCTGGCGCAGACGCTGTTAGCGTTATCAGACGAATTGACGCAAGCCTTGCTGCCTGCCTTGCACGCAGGTGCGGCAGCAGGCGATCCGGAGCAGCGCTGGCAAAGCGCGCTGGAGCAGCTGTCGCCGGACGCGCGCAAGCTGCTGTCGGATGAAACGCAGCTGGTATGGTCGATCTGGAAAAGCCAGCTGGACGCCGACGACGCCATCGCGGCGCGCTTTGCGCAAATGCTGCAGGTCGCGGAAAACGCCAGCCAGCCGCTGGCCTGGATCAGCTCGGTGGCGCCGGAACCGCTGGAGCAGGCTTTTCTCGATGCTTATGCCAAGCGCCAGCAAGTGCTGACGATTACCCTTGACTGGCGTGCCCACGCAATCTTGCCGATGCATGCGCTGGCCTGGCCGGAAATGGTGGCAGCCGCGGCGGATGGAGAAACCGCGGATATCGCGGCCGGCAATCATGCGCCGCCGCCTGAGCTGGCATTGTGCGCGGCGCGCAGCGTCGAAGACGAAGCAGTGCAAGGCGCGCAGACGGTGATCGACTGGCTGCAGGAGGGCAAGGCCAGCCTGGCGATCGTAGCGCAGGACCGTGTCGTGGCGCGGCGCATCCGCGCCTTGCTGGAGCGGGCGCAAGTCCACGTGGCCGATGAAACCGGCTGGAAGTTGTCTACCACGCGTGCTGCATCCGCCATTGCAGCCTGGTTCGACGTCGTCGCCGCGCGCGGTGAAACCACGGCCTTGCTGGACCTGCTGAAATCGCCGTTTGTGCTGAATGAGGCGCCTAGCGACCTGCTGCACGATGCGCAGGACAGCGTTGCCAACAAATCTGCGCTGGTGATGAAAATAGAGTTGCTGCTGCGGCGCGCCAATGTGCTCGGCGAGTGGCGCGCGGTAATCAATGCCTTGACCGCGGCGCCGGCGGAACAAAAAGCGGTAGCTTTGCTGGCGCAGCAGGCGGCATTGTTCAGCGGCCGCAAGAATCTGCGCGACTGGATCGCCACCACCGCCGCGGCGCTTGATGCGCTGGGCGTGTCGTCGGCGCTCGGCGCGGATTCTGCCGGCCAGCAGATCTTGCAGCTGTTGCAGAATATCGCGCCGCCCGGCAATGATTTTGCAGCGCTGTTTTCATTTCCGGAGTGGCGCGCGCTGGTCAGCCTGCAGCTCGACGACACCAGCTTCATCAGCGCCGCCAATGACCGCAGGGTCGTGATGCTGCCGCTGAACGGCGCCCGCTTGCGTACCTTCGACGCCGTGCTGATGGTGGGCGCCGATGCCGATCACTTGCCTTCGCAGCCGCAGGAGACGCTGTTCTTTGCCAATACCGTGCGGCGCGAGCTGGGCCTGGCGACGCGCGAGAGCCGCCAGCGCCAGCAATTGCGCGACGTGGCCGAGCTGCTGGCGATGAATCCGCAGGTAGTGCTGTCGTGGCAGGCGCACAAGGATGGCGAACCGAATCCGGTCAGCCCCTGGATCCAGCGCCTGCAGCTGACTTTGGCGCGCAGCGCCGCGCCGGCTCTGCCTGAGCGGCGGGCGGCGATTGCATCGCAGAACCTGCAAGCCAGGCCGTCCGCCATGCCGGCGCCGGCGGCGCCGCAGCTGACGCCGAGCCGCCTGACGGCCAGCGCTTACAACAGCTTTATCGCCTGTCCGTATCAATTCTTCGCCAGGCGCATGCTGGGCCTGGCGTCGCTGGACGAACTAACCGACTTGCCGGAAAAGCGCGACTATGGCGGCTGGCTGCATGAAATCCTGGAGACTTACCACGAAACCCTGCGCGACCAGCCGTGCCCGCCGGACCAGCGCGAATCCTTGCTGGCCGATATTTCAAAGAAATTGTTCGACAGCGTCATTGCAAAAAATGCAGCTGCCTTGGGCTATTACTCGCGCTGGCAAAAAGTCATTGCGGCTTATGTCGCCTGGGCCAATGAACACGAAGCGCAAGGCTGGCGCTTCGTGTTCGGCGAACAGGCTTATGAAAAAACGATGGCGCTACCCGACCGAGAGTTGACGCTGCACGGCCGGATCGACCGGGTCGACGAGAACGGCGCCGGCGAGCGCGCGGTGCTCGATTACAAGACCAACAACCTGGTCGTGCTGAATAAAAAACTGAAAGACCATGAAGATCACCAGCTGGCGTTCTACGGCCTGCTGTCGGACCGGCCGGTCGCGGCGGCGCACTATGTCGCGCTGGAGACCACGAAAGACAAGGTCGGCGACGTGAGTGCTCCCGATTACGACGAAGCGCAGCGCGCTTTGGCCGCGCAGATTTCGGTCAATGTGCAAGCGATTGCGCGCGGCGTCGGCCTGCCTGCCAACGGCGTGGCGTCGGTTTGCCAGTATTGCGATGTACGCGGTTTGTGCCGCAAGGGAGCATGGGAATGAGCGAATCGATGCAAGCCGGACTGCCGAGCGCTTATCGCTTGAACGGCGCGGTCGTCGAAGCCCAGGATTTCACCAACGCCGCCTGCGATCCGCAGCATTCGGTGGTGGTGGAAGCTTGCGCCGGCAGCGGCAAGACCTGGCTGCTGGTGGCGCGCATGCTGCGGCTGTTGCTGGCCGGCGCCGCGCCGTCGGAACTGCTGGCGATCACCTTTACCCGCAAGGCCGCACAGGAAATGCGCGAGCGTCTGCTGGAGCTGCTGCACGACCTGGCCCTGCAGCCGGAAGACAAGGTGCGCAACCTGCTGCTGGAACGCGGCATCGCCCGGCAAGACCTGGCGCACACACTGCCAGCGGCGCGCGGCCTGTATGAGCGCGTGCTGGCCAGTCCGCAAAGCCTGTCGATCGACACCTTCCATAGCTGGTTCGCGCGGCTGCTGCAAATTGCGCCGCTGGCTTCCGGCGTGCCGCACGGCTATGCCTTGACCGAGAAAACCGGCGAATTGCTGGCGGATGCTTACCTGCGTTTCATGCAGTCGTTGAACGACGAAGAGCATGGCCAGACCAGGCAGGACCTGCTGGCGCTGTACCAGCTGGTCGGCGATTTCAGCACCCGGAAACTGCTGAATGCTTTCATCGACAAACGCGCCGAATGGTGGGCCGTGATCCAGCAGGGAGCGGATGCGCCGCTCGAATGGCTGCGCGAAATGTGCGGCGCAGATGCCGAAATCGATGCACGGCTGTCGTTGTGGGACGACCAGAAGCTCCTGTCGCAGGTCAAGCAGATCGCCTGGCTGCTGGGGCAGGGTTCGGCGACCAACCAGAAACGCGCTACCGCGATTGAAATGGCGCTGACGGCTGGCGCCGCGGCGGTCAATTTCGACGCCTTGTGCCATCAGTTCTTTGACGATGCCGGCAAGCCGCGCAGCAACGGCAAGGCCAAGGATTTGCTGAAGGCGCTGGAAAACAGCCTGGGCGGCAATGCCCTCGATGCCTTCGACGCGCAATTCGATGCGACCGGGGAAGCCCTCAAGCAGTTGCGCAAGCGCAGTCACGAGCGCACCGTGCTCAGCCTGAACCAGCACCTGTTCAGTGTCGGCAACGCTTACCTGGAATGCTACCAGGCGCTCAAGGCGGAACAGCGGCTGTTCGATTTCGCCGACCTGGAGTGGCAAGCCTATCGTTTGCTGACCAACCCGGAAAGCGCGGCCTACCTGCAAAGCCGGCTCGACACGCGCTACAAACATATCCTGCTGGACGAGTTCCAGGACACCAACCCGCTGCAATGGAGCATCGTGCGCGCCTGGCTAAGCGCCTATGGCGCGGATGCCGGCCAGCCCAGCGTGTTTGTGGTGGGCGATCCCAAGCAGTCGATTTACCGTTTCCGGCGCGCCGAGCCGCGGGTGTTCGAAGCCGCGCGCAAGCTGCTGCAGGAGCAGGGCGCCACGGTATTGCAAGCCAACCAGACCAGGCGCAACGCCACTGCGATTGTCGAGGTGCTGAACGCCAGCTTCTACGCCAACCCGCTGTTTTCCGCGCAAACCACGCTGGGCGAGGCCGGCGGCGCGGTGTGGCGCCTGCCTTTGGTCCGGCAAGCGGACGATGAGGCGGAACAGCCGCCGCAAGGCTTGCGCAATCCGCTGACCACCGCGCGCGAAGAATCGGAAGACGCCCGCCGCCGCGACGAAGGCAGGCAGCTGGCGCAGGCTTTATGGCGCGCCAGGCAAGAACTGACGGTGCGCCAGGAACACGGCGGCCGCACGCTGCGCTGGTCGGATGTGATGCTGCTGGTGAAAAAACGCAGTCATTTGGGCGCTTATGAAAGTGCGCTGCGCGAAGCCGGCATACCGTTCATGTCGGACAAGCGCGGCGGTTTGCTGGAGTCATTGGAAATTTCCGACCTGGTTGCCTTGCTGACTTTCCTGATCACGCCGGATGATGCGCGCGCACTCGGCCATGTATTGAAATCGCCGATCTTCGGCGCCAGCGACGACGACCTGATCGCCCTGGCGCAACGCGCCGAGCGCGGCTGGTGGGCGCGCCTGCGGGCGGCCTCGGCAAGCCCGGACGCTGCTCCTGCGCTGCAGCGCGCCGCCGCCTTGCTGGAACAATGGCTGCAGGCGGCGCCGCGCTTGCCGGTGCATGACCTGCTCGACGTGATTTTGCACCAGGGACAATTGCTGGCGCGCTATGCCCAGGCGGCTTCGCCTTTGACGCGCAGCCAGGCGATAGGCAACATCGAAACCTTCGTCGAGCTGGCGCTGAACATGGACGCCGGCCGTTATCCCAGCCTGCCGAAATTCATTGATGCCTTGCGTGGCCTGCAAAACGCCGCCGGCGGCGATGCGCCCGATGAAGCCAGCATCGACGCCGCCACCGATGCGGTGCGCATCCTGACGGTGCATAGCGCCAAGGGGCTGGAAGCGCCGGTGGTGGTGCTGCTGGACGCCAATCACAGCAAACCGGCGCGCGACGACTACGGCATCTTGTGCGACTGGCCGCAGGATGCGGAGGCGCCATTGCATTTTTCCGCGTTCGGCAGCAGTGCCGAACGCGGCGCCGCGCGCGATCTGCTGTTCGCGGCGGAAGAAGGTTTCAAGACGCAGGAAGACTGGAACCTGCTGTACGTTGCCACCACCCGCGCCAAGCAGCTGCTGATCGTCAGCGGCGTCGCCGGCAGGAGCGGCGGCGTGACCGAAGACAGCTGGTATGCACGGCTGGAGCAGGTCCCTGAAATCAGCCTGGATGCCGTCGCCGAACACGCCGCGGCTGCCGGCGGCGTACAGGAATTTGAGCAGGAAATATTTGATCCGCCGCAATTGCCGCCGGCCGAGACCGCCGTCGAGGCGACTTTCGACAACGAGGCAATCGCTGAAGGCATTGCTTTGCACGGCTTGCTGGAAAGAGTGACCCAGCATGGGTTGTGGCCGGTAGCGTTGCCGGACGCGGCAACGATTGCGCGCTGGCTGCCGTGCCCGCCGGCGCTGGCAAAGCAAGTGCGGCAGCAGGCACAGACCATCCTGGGACAAGCCGGCCTGGAACAGTTTTTCAATCCGGCCATGCACCTGCATGCGCGCAACGAGATGGAAATCATCGCCGACAATGCGGTGCTGCGCTTCGACCGCGTGGTGATCTTCGAGGACGAAGTGTGGATCCTGGATTACAAGCGCAAGCTGCTCGACAGCGAGCGGGCGGCTTATACCGCACAGCTGCGCAGCTACCGGCAGGCGGCGCAAGGAGTGTTTGCCGGCAAGCGTTTGCGTACCGCCTTGCTGACCGTGGATGGGCGCTTGTCGGAAGTCGACTAGTTATTAAAAAACCCTTGTTTTCGTTGAGAAAAATAAGGGTTTTTTCGGAAGGGGCTACTCGGTTGCCATCAACGATGGTGGGGCGCCGCGTACTTCCGTTCCAGCCGGCCGACCAGCGTCGCCAGTATCATGGTCATGGCGAAATAGACCACGGAAATCGTGATGTACGGCTCCCAGTAGCGCGAATAGGCGCCGGCCACGGTCCGGGCGGCATACGCCAGCTCGGCCAGGCCGATCGCCGACACCAGCGACGAATCCTTGAGCAGGGTGATCGCTTCATTGCCGAGCGGCGGCAGCATGCGGCGGAACGCCTGCGGCAGCACCACGTAGCGCATGGTGAGTTTGTAGCCCATGCCGAGGCTGGAGGCGGCGTAAGACTGGCCGCGGTCGATGGACTGGATGCCGGCCCGGAAAATCTCTGAAATGTAAGCGCCGGCGTTCAGCGACAAGGCCACGATGCCGGAGATGAATGCGCCGTAATCCTGCTTGATGGTGCGCGCCAGCTCGCCGGAGATCAGCAGGCCGTTGTCCTGGTGGATCAGCACCGGCATCACTGCAAAGTGGATCAGCAGGATCTGCACGAACAGCGGCGTGCCGCGGAAAAAGGCGACATAGAAGCTGGCCAGCGATTTCAACAGGCGGAACGGCCATTTCCATGGACCGTGCTTGACTTCCGCCAGACGCAGCATGCCAAGCAACAGGCCGAGGATGGTGCCGATGATGATACTGATCACGGCGACCTGGACCGTCATGAAGAAGCCCTTGACGAATAGCGGCGCGTAGCCTTGTATGATGCTCCAGCGAAAATCCATAAGTGTTATTGAGAAGAAACGGTGCGACGGGCTGAGAGGACGCGTAACCCGGCGTGCTGCTGGTCCGGGTTAAACATAAGATAATAAAAATTAGCGCAAAATTATACCGTAGTTGCCGCAGACCGCCAAAAATAGCCGGTCTGCGGGCAGGTCACAGATTATTGCTTACCGTTGCCGAAGTACTTTTCATTGATTTTCGCGAAGCTGCCGTCAGCCTTGACATCAGCCAGGCCCTGGTTGATTTTGGCCAGCAGTTCGGTATTGCCCTTGCGTACCGCAATGCCATAGTACTCTTTCGGAAAACCGGCATCGGGCACCACGCGGAAGCTGGCGGACGGATTGTTGGTAATGTAGTTCCTGACCACCGGATCGTCCGCCACCACGGCGTCGACGCCGCCGCTCTCCAGTTCCTTCAGGGCCAGCGTGGTCGAGTCGAAGCGCTTGATGCTGGGGTTGTTCTTGCCCACCAGGTTTTGCACCACTTCGTCGCCGGTGGTGGCGCTTTGCACGCCGATCTTCATGGTCTTCAGGTCAGTGAACTGCTTGACCGAGGTATTGCCTTGCGGGACCGCGATCAGCTGGCTGGCTTCGAAGTAAGGTTCGGAGAAATCCACGGTCTGCTTGCGCTCATCGGTGATCGTGATGGCGGAAATCAGCAGGTCGCGGTCGCCTTGCGCCAGGAAGTTGAAGATGCCTTCGAACGGCGTCGGTATGAATTTCACCTCGATGCCGATCTTGGCGGCGATCGCTTTCATCAGGTCGATATCGAAGCCGACCACTTCCTTCTTTTCGTTTTCGGCGGAAAACGGCGCGTAGGCCGATTCAACGCCGACCACGTACAGGGTTTGCTTGGTGGCCGCCGCCGGCGTTTCTTCCTTTTTGCCGCAGGCGCCGACGGCCAGCAAGCCCAGGCTGAGAGCGCACAGCGGCAGATAGCGGCTTAACATTTTTTTCATGGGGTTCTCGTAAAAATCAGTCGAATTTACAACTTCTCGTCGGCGAAATATTTCTTGTAGATCCGGTCCTGCGTGCCGTCAGCCTTGATCTGTTCCAGGCCGTGGTTGAGCTTGGCTAGCAGTTCGGCGTTGCCCTTCTTGACCGCGATTCCGTAGTATTCCTTGGGGAAAGCCGGGTCGTTGACGATGCGGAAGCTCTTGCCCGGATTGTTCTTCACGAAATTGGTGACCACGCCGTTGTCGCCGATCACGGCGTCGACGCCGCCGCCTTCCAGTTCCTGGAACGCCAGCGGCATGGATTCAAAGCGCTTGACGCTGGGGCTGTTCTTGCCGACCAGGTTCTGTGCCGCCTCATCCGCGGTGGTGGCGCTCTGGACGCCGATCTTCAGGGTTTTCAGGTCTTCGAACTTGGCCACCTTCGAACTCGACGGCAGCACGATCAGCTGTTTTGCCACGAAATAGGGTTCGGAGAAATCCATGGTCTGGCGGCGCTGGTCGTTGATCGTGATGGTGGAAATCAGGATGTCGCGGTCGCCCTGGGACAGCGCATTGAACAGGCCGTCGAACGGCGTATTGACGATCCTGATCTTGAGGCCGGCCTTGTCGGCCACGGCTTTCATGATGTCGATGTCGAACCCGACCAGTTCCTTTTGTTCATTCTCGGAAGCGAAGGGAGCGTATGCGCCGTCCGCGCCCACCACGTATTCAGTGGCTGCATTGCCGGCGCTCGCCGCGGCATTGCTGTCCTTCTTGCCGCATCCCGCCAGCACAGCCAGCGAACACAGCAAAGCCAGGGTCAGCGCCGGCAGGTATCGTTGTTTCATGTTTTTCCCCGGCGGTTATTTAGCGGTGTCGGCAAAATACTTGGCGTAGATCTTGTCGTAGGTGCCGTCAGCCTTGATTGCCGCCAGCCCTTTGTTGACCTTGGCCAGCAGCTCGGCGTTGCCCTTCTTGACCGCAATGCCGTAATACTCTTTGGAGAAGGCTGGGTCGGAGATCAAGCGGAAGCCTTCGGACGGATTGTTCTTGATGTAGTTCTTCACCACGCCGTTGTCGGACACCACGGCTTCAACGCCGCCGCCTTCCAGTTCTTTCATGACCAGCGTCGCCGATTCCAGGCGCTTGATGTTGGGATTGTTCTTGCCCAGTTCCTTTTGTACGATTTCGTCGCCGGTGGTAGCGCTTTGCACGCCCACTTTCATGCTCTTGAGGTCTGCGAATTTGGTGACCTTCGAGTTTTTCGGCACCACGATCAGCTGGTTGGCTTCAAAGTAGGGCTCGGAGAAATCGACGGTCTGCTTGCGCTCGTCGGTAATCGTGATGGCCGACGCCAGCAGGTCGCGGTCGCCTTGCGCCAGGAAATTGAAGATGCCTTCAAACGGCGTATTGACGAACTTGATCTTGAAACCGCCCTTGTCGGCGATGGCGTTCATGACGTCGACATCGAAGCCGACGATTTCCTTTTGTTCATTCTGGTACTCGAACGGCGCAAAAGTCGCTTCGGCGCCGACCAGGTACTCGGTCGGTGCAGGCGTCGCCGCGGTTTTCGGTTCCTGCTTGCCGCAAGCTGCCAGCGACAGGGCGAGCACGCACAGGCCCAGATTGAAAATGCGATTCATTGAGTAGCTCCTGTAAGGTCGGTAGAGTGTTCCAGCCATGAGGTTGGTATATTAACAATATTGCCTGGAATAAGCCGCTATTTTAGATTCATCCATGCAAATAACAATGATTTATATAGATAGATTGCAGATAAGTGCGGCCGGCTAGGTGCGGCTGGCGAGGTGCGGCCGGCCAGGTGCGGCCGGCGAGGCGTGCCTCGCCGAATGCCATGGCGGAAATGACAGGTGTGGTTTTTTTTTGCGATAAGCTGCTTGACCCTGACGTGGCGTGAGGTTCCAGAATCAATGGGCGCTGAAGAAAAAAGGAGCAAGACCATGTTGCTGAGAGTAGGTGAACTAGCCAAACGCTGCGGCCTGACGGTCAGGACCCTGCATTACTACGACGAAATCGGCTTGCTCGCTCCTTCGGCGCGTTCCGATGCCGGCTACCGGCTGTACAACCGTGGCGATATCGCCCGCCTGCACCAGGTGCAGGCGCTGCGGCGCCTGGGGGTATCGCTGGGCGAGATCGGAGCCCTATTGACCCGGCCGGAGCTGTCCCTGGCTTCTGTCATCGAACAGCAGCTTCGCATGCTGGATGAGCAAATCGCGCAGTCTGTCCGGCTGCGCGACCGTTTGTCCGCCCTGCGCACGCAGTTCATGGCGGGAGAAGAGCCGGAACTGGCCGAATGGCTGACAACGATGGAGCTGATGAACATGTACGATAAATATTTCACCCAGGAAGAACTCAAGCAACTGCCGTTCTACCAGGCCGATACGGCCCGGCGGCGGCAATGGTCGGCGCTGGTGGAGCAGGTGGCGGCCCTGATGGCCGGCGCAACGCCGGCCGGCAGCGACCAGGCGCAAGCGCTGGCGGTGCGCTGGATGGACATGGTGGAGCGGGATACGCTGGTCGATCCGGCCCTGTTCGCCAAGCTCAGGGCCATGCACGAGAACGAACCCGGCATGCAGGAACAGACCGGGATCTCGCCAGACATGATCGGTTACGTGATGCGGGCCTTCGCCGAGAGCAAGCTGCAGGTGTACCAGAAGTACCTGTCGCCCGCCGAGTTCGCCTTCATGCGCGCCAACTACGGCAAGCGCATGAAAGAGTGGCCGCCGCTGATCGCCGCCTTGCGCAAGCAGATGGATGGCGGCGCCGCGCCCGGCGATGCGGAACCGCAGCGGCTGGCGCAAGTGTGGATGGAGCTGTTCCGCTCCTATGCAGGCGACAATCCTGGGACCCAGCAGAAAATCCGCAACGCCATGGCGCAGGAACCGAGCCTGTCCAGGGGCACCTGGCTCAATGACGAGCTGCTGGCTTACCTGCGCCAGGCGCTTGCGATCCTCCAGCCCGCATCCTGAGGCGGGACCGCGCCGGCGCATCCAGGCTGCGAAGCGGCCGGCGCGATTCTATTGCAGGCTCCCGAATGCCTCCGACAGCGACAGGATCTCGCCGGTGGCGCTGCCGTCGTAGCCGTTGAGCTGGTTGACTATTTCGCGAAACGAGGCCGATTGCAGGATGGCGATGACCTGCCGCATCAACGGATCTTTCATGGCAGCGCTGGAGATAGCGAAGAAATAGCGTTCGCGGACCAGCGGGATGAAATCCAGGCCGAAGCGGTGGGCGGCGGTCTGTACGCCGAAGCCGACGTCGGCCATGCCGCTGGCGATAAAGGCGGCAATCGCCGAATGCGTGAATTCGGCGCTCTCGAAACCTTCGATGGCGTTCGGCGACAGCGCTTGCCGGGACAGCATCAGCTCCAGCAGCATGCGGGTGCCGGAACCCGGCTGGCGGTTGACGAACAGCACGCCAGCGCGGCTCAGGTCGGGCAAGCCGGCGATATTCTTCGGATTGCCTGGCGCCACCATCAAGCCCTGGTTGCGCACCGCCAGGTGGATCAGGCAGTGCTTGTTTTTATCCAGCCAGCGGCTGTAGCTGGCCACCGAAGCATCCTCGAATTCTCCCAAGGGCACATGAAAGCCGGCCAGGTCGCATTCTTGCCGCGCCAGCGCGGCTACTGCATCGGCGCTGTTGCGGTAGCGCAGGTCTACCGGCAGGTGGCGTTCATTCAGCTGGTTGAGCAGCGCGGCGACGGCAAAACCGTGGCTGGCGTTGAGGCGGATCACTTGCGGCTGGCCGCTGACCGTCTTGCTCAGTTCGCCTGCCAGCTCGGACGCCAGGGTTTCCAGGGTCGGCGACAGGCGTGCCGCGATGCGGCGGTCAGCCCAGATCAGTTTTTCCGCCAGCGGCAGCAGGCGGCTGCCGCGGCCGCGGCCGGTCTCTATCAGGGGGTGGCCGAACATCCGTTCGGCGTCGCGCAGCAAGCCCCAGGCATGGCGGTACGAACTGCCGGTCTGCTTGGCGGCGTTGGCGATGGAGCCGGTTTCCTGGACGGCGGTGAGCAGCGTCAGCAGCACAGCGGTATCCAGCGGCTGCTCCGTGTCGCGCGAGATTTCCCAGTGCGGCTTGATTTTCACTTTATACATTATGCAAAATATAGCCTATTGAGCAGCCTGGTTGCCAGTGATATTTTTCATATATACAAAGGTTAATATAGGTAAAATTGTAGTTAGAGAAAATATTTTTCGTATAAAACTATATGTAAGTAATTACCTATGGTACATATAAGCTTTTTTAATTTCCGGGGGGAAAAGTGGGATTTTTAGATAAAGAGCGGACCATTGCAGGTCCCGGTTTCAACCGTTGGCTGGTACCGCCTGCGGCGTTGGCAATTCATCTGTGTATCGGCATGGCTTACGGCTTTTCGGTGTTCTGGCTGCCGCTGTCCAAGGCGATCGGGATCAAGGAGTCGCTGGCCTGCTCCAAGGATATGAGTTTCTTTGCTGAAATATTCGCCAGTACTTGCGACTGGAAGATTTCGATGCTGGGCTGGATCTACACCATGTTCTTCGTGCTGCTGGGAACATCGGCAGCGATCTGGGGCGGCTGGCTGGAACACGTCGGTCCGCGCAAAGCGGGTTTTGTGGCAGCCTTGTGCTGGTGCGGCGGTTTGCTGATTTCGGCACTCGGCGTCTACCATCACCAGATCTGGCTGATGTGGATAGGCTCCGGCCTGATCGGCGGCGTCGGCCTTGGGCTGGGTTACATCTCGCCGGTGTCGACCCTGATCAAATGGTTCCCGGACCGGCGCGGCATGGCTACCGGCATGGCGATCATGGGTTTCGGCGGCGGTGCGCTGATCGGCAGCCCGCTGGCCGACAAACTGATGAAGCATTTTGCTTCCGACGTCTCGGTCGGCGTCTGGCAGACCTTCGTCGTCATGGCCCTGGTCTACTTCGTGTTCATGATGGCTGGCGCTTTCGGCTACCGGATCCCGCCTAGCGGCTGGAAGCCGGCCGGCTGGACGCCGCCTGCCACCAACGGCAATGCGATGATCACCCAGCATCACGTGCATGTCAGCAAGGTGTGGGGCATCCCGCAATTCTGGCTGGTATGGCTGGTGCTGTGCCTGAACGTCTCGGCCGGCATCGGCGTGATCGGCATGGCCTCGCCTATGCTGCAGGAAGTGTTCGGCGGCCATCTGCTCGGCGTCGGCACCAAGTTCACTGAATTGTCGCTGGAGCAAAAGGGCGCGATTGCAGCGATTGCCGCCGGCTTTACCGGCCTGATCAGCCTGTTCAACATCGGCGGCCGTTTCGTCTGGGCTTCCTGCTCGGACTATATCGGGCGCAAGATGACTTACGTGGTGTTCTTTGTCCTCGGCTTCGTGCTGTATGTGAGTTTGCCTTGGTCAGGCGCGGCCGGCAGCGTGGCCTTGTTCGTGATCGCGGTGTGCCTGATCCTGTCGATGTATGGCGGCGGTTTTGCCACGGTGCCGGCCTACCTGGCTGACCTGTTCGGCACCCAGATGGTGGGCGCGATCCATGGCCGCTTGCTGACTGCATGGGCGACCGCGGGCATCCTTGGACCTGTGGTGGTGAACTACATGCGCGAATACCAGCTCTCGCTGGGCATGCCGCGCGAGTCGGTCTACAACACTACGATGTACATCCTGGCCGGCTTCCTGGTAGTGGGCCTGCTGTGCAACCTGATGATCAAGCCGATTGCTGAAAAGCATTTCATGACGCCGGAAGAATTGGCCCGTGAAAAGAAACTGGCGCACGAGCAGGCTTCCGCCAACCCGGACGTGACGGTTTCAGCCGAAGACATGGCGCGTATTGGCAGCGGCGGCAGCCCGCTGGTGTTATGGTTGTCGTGGGCGGCGGTGATTATTCCGCTGGTTTGGGGGATATCGATCACCTTGCAGAAATCCGCAGTGTTGTTTAAGTAATTGAGTTAGGCCGGATGGGCAGCAATGTCCGTCCGGCGGTTGGGCAGGCAAGAAGCCAAGAGCAGTTGCAGTACGGATTCAGGACGCACCGCGGTGCGCCGATCAAGGTGCACCGAGTCATAACAAGAACATCCATTCTGCGCACCTTTTGTAACATCGAACACCGGTAGGAGACTGTCGTGAAGATGCAAATCGAGCCAAGTTCTCAAGTAGTTCCGTCGGACCCGTCTGTCGACCTGGACCAGGTCAAATCCATTATCCAGAAATACCAGGCCTTGCCCGGCGCCATGCTGCCGGTCCTGCATGCCATCCAGGATGCGCTTGGCTACGTACCGTCGTCGACGGTGCCGTTGATCGCCGAGCAGCTCAATCTTTCGCGCGCCGAGGTGCATGGCGTGATCAGTTTTTATCACCATTTCCGCCAGCAGCCGGCCGGCCGCCACTTGGTGCAGATCTGCCGCGCCGAGGCTTGCCAGGCGCGCGGCTCGGCAGCGCTCGAAGCGCACGCCAAGGCGGCGCTGGGCTGCGATTTCCACGGCACCAGCAGCGACGGCCAGTTCACGCTGGAGCCGGTGTATTGCCTGGGCCAGTGCGCTTGCGGCCCGAGCATGCTGATCGACGACGACCTGCATGCGCGCGTCAGCAACGATAAATTCAACAAGCTGGTGCGCGCCAAGCGAGGTGTGGCATGAGCATCACTATCTACGTGCCGCGCGATTCGACCGCGCTGGCCTTGGGCGCAAATGAAGTTGCCGAAGCGATCGTGGCCGAAGCGGCCAGGCGCGGCCAGGAAATCACGCTGGTGCGCAACGGTTCGCGCGGCATGTTCTGGCTGGAGCCGCTGGTCGAGGTGGCAACCGCTGCCGGCCGCACCGGCTACGGGCCGGTCGAGCCGGATGATGTCGCCGGCCTGTTCGATGCGGATTTCCTGGCCGGCGGCCAGCATCGCCTGGCTCTGGGGCTGGTTGATGACATTCCCTATTTGAAGAAGCAGGAGCGCCTGACTTTCGCCCGGGTCGGCATCACCGATCCGCTGTCGCTCGATGACTACCTGGCGCACGAAGGCTACCTGGGCTTGCAAAACGCCCTGGCCATGCAAAGCGCTGACATCGTGCAGGAAGTGCTGGACTCGGGCTTGCGCGGCCGCGGCGGCGCGGCTTTCCCGACCGGCATCAAATGGAAGACGGTGCTCGGCGCGCAGGCTGCGCAGAAATACATCGTCTGCAACGCCGACGAAGGCGACTCCGGCACCTTTTCCGACCGCATGGTGATGGAAGACGATCCCTTCGTGCTGATCGAAGGCATGACGATCGCTGCGCTGGCGGTTGGCGCGACCTGCGGTTATATCTATGTCCGCTCGGAATATCCGCATGCGATCGCTGCATTGGAGCAGGCAATCGGCACGGCTGGCGAGCGCAATTACCTGGGCGAGGATATTCTCGGCTCGGGCCGCGCCTTCCATCTGGAAGTACGCAAAGGCGCCGGCGCCTATATCTGCGGCGAGGAAACCGCCTTGCTGGAAAGCCTGGAAGGCAAGCGCGGCGTGGTGCGCGCCAAACCGCCGCTGCCGGCGATCGAAGGCTTGTTCGGCAAGCCGACCGTCATCAACAACGTGATCTCGCTGGCCTCGGTGCCTATCATCCTGGCGCGCGGCGCTGCTTTTTACAAGAATTACGGCATGGGGCGTTCGCTCGGCACCTTGCCGATGCAGCTGGCGGGCAACATCAAATACGGCGGCCTGGTGGAGAAAGCATTTGGCGTGACCTTGCGCGAACTGCTGTTCGACTTCGGCGGCGGCACCGAAAGCGGCAAGCCGATACGCGCGGTGCAGGTCGGCGGCCCGCTCGGACCGTATCTGCCGGAATCGCTGTTTGACACCAAGCTCGATTACGAAGCTTTCGCCGCCGTCGGCGGCATGCTGGGGCATGGCGGCATCGTGGTGTTCGACGACAGCGTCGACATGGCCAGGCAGGCGCGCTACGCGATGGAGTTCTGCGCGGTGGAATCCTGCGGCAAATGCACGCCTTGCCGCATCGGTTCGACCCGCGGGGTGGAAGTGATCGACAAGATCGTTGCGGGGCAGACTCAACAGATTCATCTCCAGCAGATCCATCTGCTGCGCGACCTGTGCGACACCATGGTCAACGGCTCCCTGTGCGCGATGGGCAGCATGACGCCGTTGCCGGTGCTGTCCGCGCTTGATCATTTTCCCGAAGATTTCGCTGGCGGCACGCTGGACAAGGCCGCCTGACCGCCATTCAGATAAACACCACCCACGTTCCACCGGAACCAGGAGCATGTGATGAATCAGCTTAACGAACTTGACTACGGCACACCCGCCAAGCAGTCCGAAAAATCGGTAACCCTGGAAATCGACGGCGTCAGCGTCGAAGTGGCCGCCGGCACCTCTGTCATGCGCGCCGCCGTGGAAGCCGGCATCAACGTCCCCAAATTATGTGCGACCGACAGCCTGGAACCGTTCGGTTCCTGCCGGCTGTGCCTGGTCGAAATCGACGGCAAGAAGGGTTATCCGGCGTCTTGCACCACGCCGTGCGAGCCAGGAATGAAGGTCAGGACCCAGACACCCAAGCTGGCCGATATCCGGCGCGGCGTGATGGAACTGTACATCTCCGACCATCCGCTCGATTGCCTGACTTGCCCCACCAACGGCAATTGCGAGCTGCAAGACATGGCTGGCGTGACCGGCTTGCGCGAAGTCCGCTACGGTTATGAAGGCGACAATCACCTGAAAATGAAGAAGGATGAATCGAATCCTTACTTCACCTACGATCCATCCAAATGCATCGTCTGCAACCGCTGCGTGCGCGCCTGCGAAGAAACCCAGGGTACGTTTGCGCTGACGATCGACGGCCGCGGTTTCGAATCGCGCGTCTCGGCCGGCCAGATGCAAGATTTCATGGATTCGGAATGCGTGTCCTGCGGCGCCTGCGTGCAGGCTTGCCCGACCGCGACCCTGACCGAAAAGACCGTGATCATGATGGGCCAGGCCGAGCACAGCAAGATCACCACTTGCGCCTATTGCGGCGTCGGCTGCTCGTTCAAGGCCGAGATGAAGGGCAACGAAGTGGTGCGCATGGTGCCGCACAAGGACGGCCAGGCCAACCACGGCCATTCTTGCGTCAAGGGGCGTTTTGCCTGGGGTTACGCGACCCACAAGGACCGCATCACCAAGCCGATGATACGCAGCAAGATCACCGATCCGTGGCGCGAAGTGTCGTGGGACGAAGCGCTGGCGTATGCCGCCAGCGAATTCCGCCGGATCCAGGCCAAACATGGCAAGGATGCGATAGGCGGCATCACTTCCTCGCGTTGCACCAATGAAGAAACCTACCTGGTGCAAAAGCTGGTGCGCGCTGCTTTCGGCAACAACAACGTCGATACCTGCGCCCGCGTCTGCCATTCGCCGACCGGCTACGGCTTGAAGCAAACGCTGGGCGAATCGGCCGGCACCCAGACTTTCGATTCGGTCATGAAGTCCGACGTGATCATGGTCATCGGCGCCAACCCGGTCGCTGCGCATCCGGTGTTTGCTTCGCAGATGAAACGCCGCCTGCGCCAGGGCGCCAAGCTGATCGTGGTCGATCCGCGCACCACTGAAATGGTGAAGTCGCCGCACGTACAGGCCGACTACCACCTGAAGCTGCGGCCCGGCACCAACGTCGCTCTGATTACTGCGCTAGCGCACGTGATCTTGTCCGAAGGCATGCAGAAAGAAGACTTCGTGGCCGAGCGCTGCGACCGGAAGTCGTATGCAGACTGGAAGGAATTCGTGCTGAGGCCGGAGAATTCTCCCGAAATGACGGCGGATATCACCGGCGTGCCTGCCGACCAGCTGCGCGGCGCCGCGCGCCTGTTTGCCACTGCCGGCAACGGCGCGATCTACTATGGCCTGGGCGTGACTGAACATGCGCAGGGGTCGACCATGGTGATCGGCATCGCCAACCTGGCGATGGCGACCGGCAACGTCGGCCGCGAAGGCGTCGGCGTCAATCCGCTGCGCGGCCAGAACAATGTGCAAGGTTCCTGCGACATGGGTTCCTTCCCGCATGAATTGCCCGGTTACCGCCACGTATCGGACAGCACTGTGCGCGGCGAATTCGAGCAAGCCTGGGGCGTCACCTTGAGCCCTGAGCCGGGTTTGCGCATCCCGAACATGTTCGATGCCGCGCTCGACGGCAGTTTCATGGGCCTGTACTGCGAAGGCGAGGATATCGTGCAGTCGGATCCGAACACCCAGCACGTGACGGCGGCGCTGTCGAACATGGAATGTATCGTGGTGCAGGACCTGTTCCTCAACGAGACAGCCAAGTATGCGCATGTCTTCCTGCCGGGATCGTCGTTCCTGGAAAAGGACGGCACGTTCACCAACGCTGAACGACGCATTTCGCGCGTGCGCAAGGTGATGCCGGCCAAGGGCGGCTTGTCGGACTGGGAGGTCACTGTGGCCTTGGCCAAAGCCATGGGTTATGACATGCCGTATGCGCATCCGTCGGAAATCATGGATGAAATCGCCGCGCTGACGCCGACTTTCCATGGCGTCAGCTACGCCAAGCTGGAGCAGGCCGGCAGCCTGCAATGGCCATGCAACGACGCGGCGCCGGACGGCACGCCGATCATGCATATCAAGGAATTCGTGCGCGGCAAGGGCAAGTTCATCAATACCCAGTACTTTGCCACCGATGAAAAGGTGACGCTGAAATTCCCGCTGATCCTGACTACCGGCCGCATCTTGTCGCAATATAATGTCGGCGCCCAGACCCGGCGCACCGAGAATGTCGAATGGCACAGCGAGGACCGGCTGGAGATCCATCCGCACGACGCCGAGGACCGCGGCATCAAGGATGACGATTGGGTCGGCATCGAGTCGCGCGCCGGGCAGACGGTATTGCGCGCTACGGTGACGGAGCGGGTGCAGCCTGGCGTGGTGTACACCACCTTCCATTTCCCGGAATCGGGTGCGAATGTCATCACCACCGATAATTCCGACTGGGCCACCAACTGTCCGGAGTACAAAGTGACTGCGGTGCAGGTGATGCCGGTCAGCCAGCCGTCCACATGGCAGAAGCAGTTCAGCCGTTTCACCGAGCAGCAGCTGAAGCTGCTGCAGGGGCAGGCGGCCGAGGCGGCGGTCAGCAAATAACGGTACAAAGGAAAAACATGGTTTCACCCGAATACGCCAGCAGCACTGAAGTCGAGGTCGAGCAGTGGCGTTACGGCGCCGTCGGCAAGAGCCGCGACGTGGTTGCGGAAGAGGTGCCGGTGGCGCTGGAATACAACGGCATTTCGCACGCCGTGATGATGGCGTCGCCGGCCGACCTGGAAGATTTTGCCCTGGGGTTCTCCTTGACCGAGGGCATCTTGCAGGATCGCAGCGAGCTGTTCGACTGCGAGATCGTCGCAGCGGCCGATGGCATCCAGGTGCAGATGCAGATCGCCACCGAGCGTTTTGTCGCGCTCAAGGAAAAACGGCGCAACCTGACCGGCCGTACCGGCTGCGGCTTGTGCGGCGCGGAAACCTTGCAGCAGGCAGTGCGCAAGCCGGCGCCGGTGGTTTCCGCCGCGCGGTTTTCAGCCGCGGGCATTTACGCGGCGATGGCGCAGATGCAGCAGCAACAGCATTTGCAGAAGGTGACCGGGGCTACCCATGCTGCCGCATGGCTGCAGGCTGACGGCAAGATCGTGCTGGTGCGGGAAGATGTCGGCCGCCACAACGCCCTGGACAAATTGATCGGGGCCCTGGCGCAAGAAAATCCGCGCCGGGATTTTTCCAGCGGCGCGGTGCTGATTACCAGCCGCGCCAGTTATGAAATGGTGCAGAAGGCGGCCAGCATGGGGTGCGGTTTTATAGTCGCGGTGTCGGCGCCGACCGCGCTGGCGATCCGCCTGGCGGAACAGGCTAACGTCACTCTGCTGGGTTTCGTGCGGGAGCCTGGCCACGTGGTGTACGCCAATCCGCAGCGGCTGCTGCCATGAATCTTGCCAGCCCGGGCGCCAACCGCAGAATCGCAGCAGAAAGGGTAGTCGTATGAATCTGGAACACCTGGTAAAGATGGCAAATCAGATCGGCGCATTCTTCGAGACCATGCCCGACCGCCAGCAGGCGATGGCGGATTTCGCCAGCCACCTGAAGCGCAGCTGGGAGCCGCGCATGCGGCGCGAACTGCTGGCGTATATCGATACGCAAGGCGGGCCGGAGCTCAATCCGATGGTGCTGGAGGCGGTGCGCCTGCACGCCGCCACCTTGCAGTAACTTCCGGTGCTGCACGCAGCAATGCGCTAGCGCACAAACACCATCTGCGAAGGACTGCCCAGCCCGGTATACCTGTCGATGAATTCCAGCTTGCCGCTGTGCCTGTCGATGGCGAACTGGGTGATGTTGTCGCTGCGCTGGTTCAGCGCATAGATATAGCGACCCTGCGGTTCGATCACGATGCCGCGCGGATAATCGCCGCGGGTCCAGGTTTCTCCTATCCAGCTGAGCTTGCCTTGGGCGCCGACGGCGAACTGGGCGATGCTGTTATGCAGGCGGTTCGCCACATACAGGAAGCGGCCGTCATGTCCCAGGGTCAGCCCGGAGGCAAAACTGGTGCCCTGGTAGTTTTGCGGCAGGCTGGAGATGGTTTGCTGTTGCTGCAGCGTTCCGCTGGCCTGGTCGAAATGGTAGAGCGTCAGGGTCGAAGCTTCCTCGTTGACCAGGTAGACATATTTGCCATTGGGGTGGAACACGAAATGGCGCGGGCCGGCGCCCGCCGATGACGCCTCGATGAAGGCCGGCGTGTTGGGCGTCAGGCTGCCGCTGTCCTGGTCAAAGCGCCATTGGTAGATACGGTCCAGTCCAAGGTCGGTTGAAAAGACAAACTTGCCGCTGGGGTCGCTGGCGATCATGTGCGCGTGCGGGCCATTGTGGTCGCTGGCGGCAAAGCTGCCGCCGGCCGCGGCTTCCGGCCGCGCCGCTCCCGCCGGGCCGGCGCTTTGCTGGACCGACACGGCCGGCAGCAGGCTGCCGTCTTGCGCCACCGGGAATGAAGCCACCGAACCGCTGCCGTAGTTGGCGGCCAGCAGGTAGTCCTGCTTTGGCGTCAGCGACACATAGACCGGATTCTTGCCTTGCGCATCCTGCTGGTTCAACAGCGTCAGCGAACCATCGGCCCTGTTCACCGCATATGCAGCCAGCACGCCGTGCTGGCTGCCGTTATAGCTGGCCACCTCGCTTGCCACATACAGGGTCTTGCCGGCCGCATCGAGATTGAGCTGGGCTGCGTTGGGCAGCGTGCTGACGACTTTCACCCGGCTCAGCGCGCCGGACTGGCTATCCACTTTGAACAGGTAGACGCCTTCGCCGTTGGGGTTATACGTCCCGACATAGGCGAACAGGGCGGGGGGCGGGGTTTCGGCTTTTAGCGGCATGCTGGTCATGGCAAGCAGTGCGATGGAAAGCGCCATTCTCTTGGCGCCGCGAATGAAAGGTCTCTGGTGTTGCATCGTTTCTCCTGTGCCGTTTGTTTCGAAAGAACCGAAGCTGCCCGGATTGCGCCAGGGTGGCGGGTTGGCGTCATTTTTGCATCACCGAATCGAATAACGATGACGCCAGCAGCTGGTCCAGCCAAGCTGCCAGGCTCTTGTATTCGCTGGCATAAAACCATGCTTCGTCAACGTGTGCGAATTGCCGTATGAACGGAAAGATGGCCATGTCGGCCAGGCCCGGCCTTTCACCGCACAGGAATCCGTGGCGTGCGATGCGCGCATCCAGCTGCGCCAGGATGGCTTCGCCCTGGGCACGGTAATGGGCCGCGGGATACTCCGGAAAACGCACGGCATATTTGTAGCGGTCCAGCCAGCCCTTGAACGGGCCGTCGTTCTGCAGGATAAGTTCTTGCGCCTGCTGCCGCACTGCGGGGTCCGGGCTGAGCCACTGTGCTGGATCGTGCTGCTCGAGCGCCCAGTGCATGATGTCCAGGCTTTGTTCAAGGGGCGGGCCATCCGCCAGTTTCAGGACCGGGACCGTACCCTTGGGCGAGCAGTCCAGCATGGCTTGCGGTTTGTTCCTCAAACTGACTTCATGCATTTCCACCTCGACGCCGCTGATCTTGATCGCAAGACGGGCGCGGATGGCATAGGGACAGCGGCGGAAGGTGAATAAAATCGGTTTCAAGTAAGCGTATCCATGGCAGGCGGGCGTTAACAAAATAGCAGAAATTTCCATTCGCCGGCAGCCGAGGCGCTTGAATTGAACGGCAATGCGTACATTCACCGCCGCAATGGACGAACCTTGGGCGGCGCCTGCTGTCAGAACGCCAGGCGCTGAAATCTCGGGATGCGCCGTGTTCTCGGCTAAAATGGCGCTCGCATCGTGATTTTAAAGGCCGGGATGGACTTCCAATTCATTAGCCCCAGAAAAAATGCCCTGGTTTACCTGGTCAAGATCCTGACCGGCGCGCTGATCACCTGGTACGGATTGCGCGCCCTGGGTTTGCAAGAGCCGTATTGGGCCATGATTTCCCTGATTATCGTGACCGAGCCGGATGTCAACCTGGCCAAGGCGAATTTCCGGGCCCGCTTGATCAATACCTTGAACGGTTGCGTGGTTGCCTGCCTGGCGCTGGTGCTGTTCGGCCCGGGATTCCTGTCCTTGCTGGTCGCTTTGGCAACATCGGTGCTGGTAGCCATGCTGTTGCAGAACTATCCGGCCAACTGGCGCCTGGGCCCGGCGACCGTGGTGATCCTGATGTCCGCTGCGATCGGCGGCAAAGGGCTGCACCAGGAGCTGGAGTATGCTTTGTTGCGGGTCGGCGAGGTGATCGCCGGCAGTACCGTGGCATTATTGCAGTCGCTGGCGTATTCCTATGCGCTCAAGCGATTGGCGCCCAGCACGAATTGATGGCCGGCCGCCAGATTCATTGGTCTAATCTATTGACGTAATTTCCTTAGCAACACTATAGTGACAAAATGATTTCAGAATTCCATCAATTATCAGAAAAAATCGGCCAGCTGGCTGAGTTGACGCACACCCTGCGCCGGGAAAACGCCCAGCTGCGCCTGCGTGCAACCGGCTTGCAGAGTGAAAACGAAGAGTTGAAGCAACGCATCAGCGAAGCGCACCAGCGGGTTGCCGCACTGCTTGAGAAATTTCCTGCGTTGCCGCAAGAGTTATCGCAAGAGTCGCAAGATCAGGAGCTTACATGAGCCAGTTAAGCGTAAACATCATGGGCCAGGCCTATACCTTGGCTTGCAAGGAAGGCGAGGAAAAGGCGCTGCAGGAAGCCGTGGCTTACCTGGACGGCAAAATGAGCGCCATCCGCGACGCTGGAAAAATCCGCGGCAATGACCGCATCGCCGTCATCGCCGCGCTTGGCATCGCTGCCGAATTATTGGGCAGCAAAGCGCCTGCCGGTCCGTTGTCCGACCTCACCATGTCGGAAGTGAAGCAGAATATAACTGCAATGCATACGGTCCTGGATGAAGCCCTGGCAGCGCAGGAAGACTTGTTCTGACCCTGCGGCCAGCCATGCTGCAGGCCGTGTTGCTGGCCGTGTTGCAGGAAAAACTTTCGGCAAAAGGGGTTTGACTTGGGATGCGTTTGGAGTAGACTAACGTCTCCTGCCGTGTTCGCGATTGTCATAAAATCCTTGAACCATTTATACGCAACGGCTGCGGAATTTTGTTCGATAGGTGTGAGCGTCGCTAGTCCGATGAACCCGAAATTGAACTAACTGCGGCCAACTTGAACTGCTTTGGTTCAGGATGCCGACAAAGCGGCACAGGCGGGACTTGATTCTGAAGCGGTTGCATGCATGTGCAGCCGCTTTTTTTATTTCCGGCTTGTTTCTAACTTGTTTCTCACTATTTTTCTGATATCCAGACTAGGGGCGAAATGAATTATTGGCTAATGAAATCCGAGCCGGACGACGCCAGCATCGACGATGTCCTGGCCATGGCCGGACAAACCATCGCCTGGTACGGCGTGCGTAATTACCAGGCGCGCAATTTCATGCGCGATGCCATGCAGGTCGGCGACGGCGTGCTGTTTTACCATTCCGGCTGCGCCGTGCCGGGCATCGCCGGCCTGGCCGAGGTGGCGAGCACGCCTTATCCCGACGACACGCAGTTTGATCCGAAGAGCAAATATTTCGATCCCAAGGCAGATCGCGAAAATCCGCGCTGGATGCTGGTCGATGTGCGGGCCTTGCGCAAGACACGGCTGATTCCCCTGCCCGAATTGCGGCAGCAGGAGGCGCTGGCCGACATGCAGATCCTGCGCCGCGGCAACCGCCTTTCCATCACCCCGGTCAGCGCCGCCGAATGGCGCCACATCGGCAAGCTCATGAAGGCGTGACGCTGCCTGCAGCCGGTAACGCGTAACGCTCGCGCAATACATTCTTTTGCACTTTGCCCATGGTGTTGCGCGGCAGCTCTTCTGCGAAGAACACCTGTTTGGGCACCTTGAAATTGGCGATCGAGGTTTTCATCATGGCGATCACCTCCGCCGTGGTCAGGCTGACTTCGGGCCGCTTGACGATCACTGCGGTCACCGCCTCGCCGAAATCGGCGTGGGGAATGCCGATCACCGCCGATTCCAGCACGCCGTCGATTTCATCTATCACGCTTTCAATTTCCTTCGGATAGACGTTATAGCCGCCTGAAATGATCAGGTCCTTGCTGCGGCCGACGATCGCCAGGTAACCCTCGTCATCGAATTTTCCGACGTCGCCGGTCTTGAAATAACCGTCGGCGGTGAACTCCTCCGCAGTCTTTTCCGGCATGCGCCAGTAGCCATGGAACACATTCGGTCCCTTGACCTGGATATCGCCGATTTCACCTGCGCCGCACAGCGCGCCATGGCCGGCGTGGCCGCTCTTCATCAAGCGCAGCGAGACACCCGGCAGCGGCAGGCCGACGGTGCCGCCGCGCCGTTCCTGCGCATACGGGTTGGAGGTCAGCATGGCGGTTTCGCTCATGCCGTAGCGCTCCAGTATGGTGTGGCCGGTGCGCTCGGCGAATTCGGCAAAGGTGTCGGCCAGCAAGGGCGCCGAGCCGGACACGAACAGGCGGATATTGCGGCAGGCATGGCGCTCGAAGCCGGCATGCGCCAGCAGCCGCACGTAATAGGTCGGCACGCCCATGAAAACGGTGCTGCGCGGCAGCTGGCGGCAGACTTCGGCGGCCTCGAACTTCGGCAGGAAAATCATCTTGCTGCCGTTCAGCAGGGCGCCGTTGGCCGCCACCAGCAAGCCGTGGATGTGGAACAGCGGCAACGCATGCAGCAGCACGTCGCCGGCTTGCCAGTGCCAGTATTGCTGCAGCACCTGGGCATTCGAACCGATATTGCCGTGCGAGAGCATGGCGCCCTTGCTGCGGCCGGTGGTGCCTGAGGTATACAAGATGACGGCAAGGTCGTCGGCCTGTTTTTCAACCGTGTCGAACGAATCCGGATAATGCATGGCGCGCGCCAGCAGCGAGCCGGAATTCCTGCGGCCGTTGCCGCCCTCATCCAGGGTGAACAGGTGGCGGGTGCCGGCCTTGAATGCAATCTGCGCTACCCAGCCGAAATTTTGCGGTGTGCAGACAAACACCGCCGGTTCCGCATCGCCGATGAAATATGCGATTTCGGCAGCGCGGTATGCGGTGTTCAGCGGCAGGTAGACAAACCCGGCGCGCAGGGTCGCCAGGTAGAGTATCAGCGCCTCGGGCGATTTTTCCACCTGCGCGGCGATGCGCGCGCCGCTCGGCAAATCCAGGCTGGCGAGCAGGTTGGCGATGCGGGCGGAGGCGCGTTCGATGTCGCCCCAGCTGTAGTACTGGCCGTCATGGGTTTCGATGCAGCAAGCGGTGTCGTCGGCCGGGAAGCGCGACGCAAAAAGGGCGTAAAGATTGGCGGTCATGTTCAGGGCGGGGAAGGCGTGCGGGAAACATGCGCCTGGCTGGCTGCCAGGCGCACGCTGGTTCAGGTAGCAGAGCGTGTTGCGGCCTTGGCCGGCGGCGCATCGGCGGGGCCGGCATACTGGCGCGGATTGCGGTAAGCGATCACCAGCAGCACGATGCCCAGCACGATCATCGGCACCGACAGCATCTGGCCGGCGGAAATGGTGATGCCGCCGAACGTCACGTTATAGTCCGGCACGCGGAAATATTCGGTGAAGAAACGGGCGCAGCCGTACAGCAGCGAGAACATGCCCGCCACCGCCATGCGCGGCCGCGGCTTGCGCGAGAATATCCAGAGGATGATGAACAGCAGTATGCCGTCGACCAGCATCTGGTAGATCGGCGACGGATGGCGCGGCAGGCTGTCGACATTCGGCCAGATCATGGCCCATGGCAGCGACGGATCGGAAACCACCCGGCCCGGCAGTTCGCCGTTGATGAAATTGCCGAGGCGGCCGGCGGCGTAGCCGAGCGGCACCAGCGGCGCGATGAAATCCATGATGTCCATCAGCTTGCGGCCCGCCTTGCGGCCCCACCATGCCATGGCGATCATGACGCCGAGAAAGCCGCCGTGGAACGACATGCCGCCCTTCCAGACCGCGATGATTTCGGCTGGATGCGAGAAATAAAAGGAAGGATCGTAAAACAGCACCTGCCCCAGGCGGCCGCCGATCACCACTCCCAGCACGCCGTAAAACAGCATGTCGTCGATATCTTCTTTTTTCCAGCCGGCGGCGGCGACATGCGGCTGCTTGATCCTGATCCTGCCGATCCAGATAAACAGGATGAACGCCAGCAGGTACATCAAGCCGTACCAGCGTACATGGAGCGGGCCGAGGGAAAAGGCGATCGGATCGGGCAGGGGATGAATCAGCATATTCTTTATTTCTTTCGTAACAATTCCAAAAAGGCTTGCAGTACCGGTGAAACATTATCGCGGCGCCAGGCCAGGCCGGTTTCGACCAACGGCATCTGGTCCTGCAATTCACGATAGTCGACCCCCGGGCGTTGCAGGTTCGACACCGATTGTGGCACAAGCGCGATCCCCATGCCAGCCGACACCAGGCCGACGATGGTTTGCATCTGGATCGCCTCCTGGCCGATATGCGGGGTGACGCCGGCGGCGCGGAAGCAGCCGAGGATGGTGTCGTGGAAGCCGGGCGAGATGCGGCGCGGGAAAATGATCAGGGGCATGTCGGCCACGGAGCTCAGCGCAATCCTGCCTTTCGCCCGCAACGCCTTGAGGCCGCTGGGCGCGGCCAGGATCAGCGGTTCCGCCAGCACCGGCTGATAATCCAGCGCCAGCTTGGCCTTGTCCGGCAGCGGCGGGATCAGCAGGCCGGCGTCGATCCGGCCCTCCATCAGTTGCGCCAGCTGCAGGTCGCTGGTGGCTTCCTGCAGGTCGATCTGCACCTGCGGATAAGCTTCGCGAAAAGCGCGCAGCAGCGGTGGCAGGATGCTGTAGTCGGCGGTCGAGACAAACGATAGCGTGAGCAGGCCGGATTCGCCCGAAGCCGCGCGCCGCACCAGGTCGGGCAGGGTAGCGGCCTGCTGCAGCAGGCGCTGCGCTTCCGGCAGCAAGGCCAGTCCGGCCGGCGTCAGCGCTACGCTGCGCTTGGTGCGGGCAAAGAGCGGCGTGCCAAGGTTGGCTTCCAGCGCCTGGATCGCTTGCGACAGCGGCGGCTGCGTCATGTGCAGGCGCAGCGCGGCGCGGCCGAAATGTCTTTCTTCAGCAACCGCGACGAAATAGCGTAATTGCCGCAGCTCTATGTTCATGGATCCCGAGCCCATGGGGCTAATAAAAAAGCCGGGAAGAAACCGGCTTTATGTTGTGCAGTCTCGCGCGTTTCAGCGCCGTTTATGGGGATCGAAAGTCTTCTTGACCCGGTCTTTCCTGGTCTTTTCGATTTCCTCGTGGGCCTTGCGCTTATCCAGGCCCAGCAGCCGCTCCAGGAATTCGAACCAGATAAAGGCCACCGCCATCAAAGCGGCGATCCACCACCACGAAATGCCGGCAAACGGGCCGACTTCGAAGTATTTTAACGCTATTAACGAAACGATAATGATAATCAGTGGCATGGCATTCCCTTTTCTTTGCGGAAAGGATAGGGCGAAAGATGCTTGTGGTCAACGGATGTCGGTCTGATATGTCGGATTCCAGATGTATGTAGGTGTTTCAGGGATATGAGACAATGCACGCGGGCAGGTAAAATGGTGTCACATTTTTTTGACGGAGATAAGAATGAAACGTTTGTTGATCTGTGCACTGCTGGGCGCAATGGCCTCGGGATCCGCTCTGGCGGCGGACGCCGGCCTGGACCTGGCGAAGAGCAAGAACTGTATGGCATGCCACTCGGTAACCAACAAGGTGGTCGGCCCGGCATACAAGGACGTTGCGGCGAAATACGCGGGTCAAAAAGATGCGGAAGACAAGCTGGTGGCGAAAGTCATGAAGGGCGGATCAGGCACCTGGGGCGCGATCCCGATGCCGGCCAATCCGCAAGTCACAGAGGCTGAAGCGCATACCCTGGTGAAATGGGTTTTGTCGCAGAAATAATTCCGCCGGCAAGGCGGCAAAAAGGGCGCTCGGTTGAGCGCCCTTTTTTATTGCAAGGCCAGGATACTTATTTGGTTACCGTCAGCTGGGAGCGCTGCGCGCCCCGGTAAGTGTACAAGGTGACGGTGCCGTCCCTGATGTCGCCTTTGGCGTCAAACGAGATCATGCCGGTCACGCCCTGGTGGCGGATCTTGGCCAGTTCCGGCAGGTATTTTTTCGGATCGGCCGACTTCGCTTTTTGCATGGCGTCGACCATGGTCATCAGGGCATCGTAGGTGTACGGCGCATAGATCACGATATCCTTGCCGTACTTGATCTTGTAGGCAGTCTTGTAGGCATCCAGCCCTTTCCTGGCGGACTCTTCCACGCCGCCGGCTTCCGCGCAGACCACCTGGTCGTTGCTGATGCCGTCGCCGGCCAGCTTGGGCAGGTCGGAAGTGCAGATGGCGTCGCCGCCCATGAACTTGGCCTGGATCCCCAGCTGTTTCATCTGGCGCAGCATGGGGCCGGCGCCGGCGTCCAGTCCGCCGAAGAATACGACGTCAGGTTTCTTGGCCTTGAACGAGGTCAGGATGGCGTTGAAGTCGGTCGCCTTGTCGTTGGTGTACTGGGTCGCCACGATGGTCATGCCGGCAGCCTTGGCCGCCTTGGCGAATTCCTCCGCCAGGCCCTGGCCGTAGGCGGTACGGTCATCGATCACGGCGGCTGTCTTGGCATGCAGCGTGTTGGCTGCGTAGCGGCCCAGGGCGCCGCCCAGCTGGCTGTCGTTGGCCACCACGCGGAAGGTCGTGTTAAACCCCTGCTGGGTGTATTTGGCGCTGGTGGTCGACGGCGAGATTTGCGGAATGCCGGCGTCGTAGTAAATCTTCGATGCGGGAATCGAAGTGCCGGAATTGACGTGGCCGATGACGCCGGCAACTTTGGCGTCGACCAGCTTTTGCGCAACCGCGGTCGCCTGCTTGGGATCGGATGCGTCGTCTTCCGCCATCAGTACGAACCGGGTTTTCTTGCCGTCGAGCGTGATGCCTTGCTTGTTCAATTCTTCGATCGCCATCCTGGCGCCGTTTTCGTTGTCTTTGCCGATATGGGCGATGGGGCCGGTGATCGGGCCGACATGGGCGATCTTGACCACCTGTTCCTGCGCGTATGCGCCGGCGGACAGGGACAAGGCGATGGCTGCGGCCAGCGGAATCATTCTGATGGTATGCACTGGATTATCTCCTGATGATTTGCAATGTTATTGATGGTAAAAATTTTTGGAGCCTCTGACTTCGGCTTCCGTCTGGTCAGGGTCTTAAACGTTACAACAATACAAAAGCTGCGCAAAGCGCTTTTATATGTTTTTTTATCAATTCGACAGAACGATCTGCGTAAAGCGCAAGGCAACGGCGATTGCAATGAAAAAAGCGTCCCGGCGCTGAGGCCGGGACGCTTTCATGAACTGCCGGTGAATGTTATTTACTTGGTGACGGTCAGCAAAGTGCGCTTGCCATCCTTGTAGGTGTACAGGGTCAGCGTGCCGTCCTTGATGTCGCCCTTGGCGTCGAAGGCGATCATGCCGGTTACGCCCTTGTGATGGATCTTGGCCAGTTCCGGCAGGTATTTCTTGGGATCGGCGGAGTTGGCTTTCTGCATGGCTTCCACCATGGTCATCACGGAATCGTACGAGTAGGGCGCGTACAGTTTGACTTCGGCATTGAATTTTTTCTGGAATGCCGCCTTGAAATCTTCCAGGCCCTTCTTGCCCGATTCCTCGACGCCGCCGGCTTCCGCGCAAACCACCTGGTCGTTAGCCAGTCCATCGCCTGCCAGCTTGCCCAGCTCGGCAGTGCACATGCCGTCGCCGCCCATGAATTTGGCCTTGATGCCGAGCGCCTTCATCTGGCGCAGCATCGGACCGGCCACCGCATCCATGCCGCCGAAGAAGATCACGTCGGGATTCTTGGCCTTGATCGAGGTCAGGATGGCGTTGAAGTCGGTTGCCTTGTCGTTGGTGAACTGGGTGGCGACAATATTGACGCCCGCGCTTTTTGCGCCCTTGGCGAATTCCTGCGCAACGCCCTGGCCGTAGGCGGTGCGGTCGTCGATCACGGCGATATTCTTGGCTTTCAGCGTGGTGGCTGCGTAGCGTCCCAGGGTGCCGCCCAGCTGGCCGTCGTTGGCGACCACGCGGAACACGCTGTTAAATCCTTGCTGCGTATACTTCGGGCTGGTGGCGGCGGGCGAGATTTGCGGGATGCCGGCATCGTAGTAAATTTTCGATGCGGGAATCGTGGTGCCGGAGTTCAGGTGGCCGATGACGCCGTCGATCTTGGCGTCCACCAGTTTTTGCGCCGCCGCGGTGCCTTGCTTGGGATCGGATGCATCGTCCTCCGCCAGCAGCACGAACTTGATTTTCTTGCCGCCCAGGATGACGCCCTTGGCGTTCAATTCTTCGACTGCCATCTTGGCGCCGTTTTCCATGTCCTTGCCAAGGTGGGCGGAAGGGCCGGTAACCGGGCCGACATGGCCGATCTTGACGATTTGTTCTTCAGCGTGCGCCGAGCCTGCAGCGACCAGCGCCAATGCGATTGCCGCAGCCAGCGGCAACATTTTGTTCTTCATCTGCACGTGTTTCCTCCTGATGGTTTGTACAAGGTAAGTGAAAGCAATTTCCGCTGCCCAACGAGCGGAACATGCAAACCTTACAACATAACAAAACCTTCGTATAGGTCTTTTCCTGCATTTTAAGCAATATCCTTGTGATCCATACGGAGATTAGGGCAGGTAGCGGAATGGCATGCGTGTTTTCGGCAGGCGAAAAAAAACGCCCCGGTTACCGGGGCGTTTTTATCAGGGACGCGCGACGATTATTTTGTCACGGTCAGCAGGGTGCGCTTGCCATCCTTGTAGGTGTACAAGGTCAGCGAACCGTCCTTGATGTCGCCCTTTGGATCAAAAGCGATATCGCCGGTCACGCCTTTGTAGTGGATCTTGGCCAGCTCAGGCAGATATTTTTTCGGATCGGACGAGCCGGCTTTTTGCATTGCCGCCACCATCGCCATCAGCGCGTCGTACTCGTACGGTGCGTAGATCACGACTTCCTGGTTGAATTTCTTCTGGTAAGCCACCTTGAAGGCTTCCAGCGCAGCCTTGCCTGCATCCGGCACGCCGCCGGCTTCAGCGCAAACTACCTGGTCGTCTTTCAAGCCTGCGCCAGCCAGCTTGGCCAGCTCAGTGGTGCACAAGCCATCGCCGCCCATGAACTTGGCCTTGATGCCCAGCTGGTCCATCTGGCGCAGCATCGGACCGCCGACAGCGTCCATGCCGCCGAAGAAGATCACGTCCGGGTTCTTGGCCTTGATCGAAGTCAGGATGGCGTTGAAGTCAGTCGCTTTATCGTTGGTGAACTGCGTCGCCACGATGGTAGCGCCGGCCTTCTTCGCGCTCTTGGTGAACTCTTCCGCAACACCTTGGCCGTAGGCGGTACGGTCATCGATCACGGCAATATTCTTGCCCTTCAGGGTATTGACCGCATAGCGACCCAGGGTGCCGCCCAGCTGGCCATCGTTGGCGACTACGCGGAATGCCGTGTTGAAGCCTTGCTGGGTGTATTTCGGATTGGTGGCGGAAGGCGAGATTTGCGGAATGCCGGCGTCGAAATAGATCTTCGATGCAGGAATGGTGGTGCCGGAATTCATGTGGCCGATAACACCCTTGACCTTGGCGTCCACCAGTTTCTGCGCAGCTGCGGTTCCTTGTTTCGGATCGGAGGCGTCATCCTCTGAAGCCAATACGAAAGTCACTTTTTTGCCGCCGATCATGGTGCCTTTGGCATTGAGTTCATCGATTGCCATCTTGGCGCCGTTTTCATTGTCCTTGCCGATGTGCGCGTTAGGACCTGTGAGCGGGCTGACCTGGCCGATGGTGACTGTTTCTTGCGCCGAAGCCGAGCCTGCGAAAGCGAAAGCCATGGCAATTGCACCTGCCAATGGAATCAATTTGATCTTGTTCTGCATGAATATCCTCCTGAGGATTTAAAATAAAACAATCTAATTACAGTTTCACCGTCCGCTGCTTATTTGTTATTTATTCGAACTTGTCCGAATAGAGCAACGTTACAACATAAAAAACGCTTCGCATAGCGGTTTTTGCGAATTCTTGACACAGCTGCAGCAGCCCCTAATCCCCTGGCATGAGCAAACATCACACCCTAGACAAAGTCGACCGCAAGCTGCTTAACTTGCTGCAGCGCGACAATCAAATGCCGACCCGCACGCTGGCCGACAAAGCCCACATTTCCCAGCCTACCTGCCTGCGCCGCCTGCGCGACTTGCGCGAAGCCGGCATCATCAGCGCCGACGTCTCGCTGGTCGATCCTTTTGCGCTCGGCTACGGCATGCTGGCCTTCCTCGAAATCTCGCTGAACCACCAGTCAGACGAGCACATGCAGGAGTTCGAGCTGCGCATGAACAAGGAAGCCGAAGTCATGCAATGCTATTTCGTGTCCGGCGATTACGATTATTTTCTGGTCGTGCATGTGATCGATATGGATGCCTATTATCAGTTCGTGCGCCGGGTCATTTCCGGTTCCGGCAATGTCCGTCATTTCCAGTCCCGTTTTCCGATGAAGCGCGCCAAGTTCGTGACCCGCGTCGCCTTCGACGAAAAACCGGCCACGGTCGAGGTGCGCGTCGCCAAATGATGCACTCCAACAGTGCGCCCGGACAATAAAAACCGCGGCGCTGCCGACTTCCGCAGAGACATACGCAAAAACCGCGCCATGTCGCTCCAGGCATAAAAAAAGACCGATGCTGTCGCCAGCACCGGTCTTTTTTATCGCCTCCCTGCAACGGGCGCGGCGGTCATCATGCTTGCACAGGGCGCGGCAGGATCAGCGGCTGCGGAGCTTGCCGCGGCATGCCGGTGAACGCGAAGTCGACTTCCGGCCGGCGGCCCGAGACGATCTCGGCGATGGCGCGGCCGGAGCCGCAACCCATGGTCCAGCCCAGCGTTCCGTGGCCTGTATTGAGGAACAGGTTGCTGATCCTGGTCTTGCCGATATAGGGCACGTTGGATGGCGTCATCGGCCGCAAGCCGGTCCAGTAAACCGGATTGTCGTAATCGCAACCGTCGGGGAACAGTTCGCGGGTGCGGCGCGTGATCGCTTCGCAGCGGGTGGTGTTGAGCTCGCGCGTGTAGCCGTTCAGTTCGCAGGTGCCGGCCACCCGCAGGCGGTCGCCCAGGCGCGACACCACCAGTTTGTAGCCGTCGTCGGTCAGCGAAACGCTAGGCGCAGCTTCCGGGTTGGTGATGCGGTAGGTGGCGGAATAACCCTTGCCCGGATAGATCATCAGTTCGATGCCGAGCGGTTTCAGCAGCGGCGTCGAGAAGCTGCCCATGGCGACCACGAAAGCGTCGGCGTGCAGCACTTCGTGGCGGCCGTCGGCGTTGATGACTTCGACGCCGGTGATCTTGGCGCCGGCGCCGCTGCCTTCGGTGATCAGGCGGGTGACGCTGGTGTTGTACTGGAAATCCACGCCGGCTTCGGCGGCCTTGGCGGCCAGGCCTGAGGTGAATTTGTAGACGTCGCCCGATTCATCGGTGGCGGTAAAATCGCCGCCGACGATCTTGTCGCGGATGCGCGCCAGCGCCGGTTCGATCCTGACCACTTCATCGGCGCTGATCGATTCGCGCGGGCAACCGAGGTCGCGCATCAGTTGCGCGGCAGGCAGCGAGATGTCGAATTCTTTTTGTTCGGTATAGAAATGCAGGATGCCGCGCGTCAGGCAATCGTAGTCGACGCCGGTGTCGGCGCGCACGGCTTGCAAGGTCTGGCGGCTGTATTCGCAGATGGCGACGATCTGGCGGATATTGTCGTTGGTGCGGGCCGGCGTGCATTCGCGCAGGAAATTCAGCGCCCACTTCCATTGCAGCCATTCCGGACGGAAGCGGTACAGCAGCGGCGCATCTTCCTGTCCCAGCCATTTCAGCACCTTCAGCGGCGCCTGCGGATTGGCCCAAGGCTCGGCATGCGACACCGAAATCTGGCAGCCGTTGGCAAAACTGGTTTCCTGGGCCGCGCCCGGCTGGCGTTCGATCACTGTCACATCGTGACCTTCCTTGTTCAGGAACCATGCAGAACTGGTTCCGATAACGCCTGCGCCCAATACGATTACTTTCATCTCATCTCCAAAAACCGCCGTTTAAACCGCTGTTGAATTGCTCGCTGTTTTACTTTCGAGCCACCATTTCAATAGCGCTATTGTAAGAAAACAGAGATTTTTTAGGCGATCAAAATGAGATCTGTTTTTTTTACTTTTATCTACCGTATTGCAAAATGTGATTGAAAAACAAAAAATTTACGTCAAATGTTTGTTTTTTTTAATTTGACTAATTCCAGGCTCACGGCGCGGGAAATCACCTCGTCCAAGGTCTGGTGCAAGCCCTCGCGGATTTGCGCCGCCATGCCTTCCACCGCGGTTTGCAGCACATCCGCCAGGCCGTCGCGCACCCGTTGCTCGATGACGAAATCGATCCGGTCCTGCAGCTGCTGCAGCACTTTTTCCCGTACTTCGGCTTCCAGCCGCTCCCAGTCGTGCTGGCTCAGCGCGCGCGCAACGGTTTCTTCCTGCCGTGCCTTGGGCAGCTCGAAACTGCCGTCGTCGTCGACGGCCTGCGCGGCGGCGCCGGCCGCGGCCGGCGGCGTTTCTATAATGTCGGTCAAAGTCGGCAGCGGGACAATGACCTCGGTCAATAAAGGAATATTGGCGTCAAGATTGCTCATTACAGATTCCTCTATGTCTATCTATACATTGTCAGCAACGAAATGGGTCAGGGGATAACCGCGTTGCTGGTAAAAGCGGTAGCGCTCGCGCCCGCCGGCCTTGTCGTCGTCGGCCAGCGAGATGATTTCGAACATTCTTTCGAAGCGGGCGAAATGCTGCGGCGTACTGCCGGACAGGTTGACCAGGATCTGGTGATGCGGCCATTCGATCTCTTCGTCGGCGGCCAGGATCACCGGGGTTTGCGCCGCCAGCGGATCGCCGGCCCTGACGTGGGGCAGGAAATCGTGCTCGGAAAATGTCCAGAGCGCACGGTCAAGCGTCGCCAGGTCCTCGGCATTGCTGCCCAATATGACGACCTGGCGCTGCGCCGCGCGTGCTTTACGCACCAGTCGGCAGGTGTACAGGAACTTGTCCGAAATATTGGTGTGAAAGTCGATTTGCGTCATGGGGGTAATTGTCGGGCGGTAGCGTCTTAAAAACGGAAGCCGGGCGGCGCATTGCCGGCTGCCGGCGGCGTGTCGCCATTGGCGGTGCCGGCGGCGGCCGGGGAGGCGCTCTTGCCGGGCGCGGCGGCGGCCGGCGCCGCGGCGACCGGGGCGGCATTGCGATAGGTTTTCGGCAAGCGGCTGGTTTCCGGGTAGCCGGCCGCTGTCAGCGCGGTGCCCCAGGCGCTAGGGGAAAAGCCGCTTTCCTTGTTGCGGCCGACTGTCAACAAAGGCAGCTGGCTTTCGCTGGTCACCTTGCGGAAGGCGGCAATGTCTTCATTGCTCTTGATGGTCTTTTCGCTGAACGGGATGCCGCGTTCGGTCAGCATCTTGCGGCCGTCGTCGCAGGGAATGCATTTCTCCGAGCTGTACAGCGTGACCGGGCTGTTCTTGACTGCCTGCGCCAGTTCATATGGCAAGCCGTCGTTGACGTCGCTGATGCCGGCGCCGGTTTTCTGTTGCGTCACATTGCCCTTGGCCGGCGGGATGTCGCTGTAGGTGACTTTGCCGTCAGGGCCGGTCGATTTGTACAGTTGCGCTTGCGCGCCCGCGGCCAGCGTCAGCAGAAAAACCGTTGCAGCGAATTTCGTCCCAGCTTTCATCCTTTTTCCCCTATTGTAAGAATCGCCGTTGTACAGCGAAGGTTTGGTAGTGGTGTTGCTTCGATCCTGCTTGTCTTTACGCTTCTTTGCCGCCGCGTTGCCTACTCATGCCGCCATGCCGCTATGGCGCAGCAAGGCGTCTATGTTCGGTTCGCGTCCGCGGAAAGCCTTGAACGATTCCAGCGCCGGGCGCGAGCCGCCGACGGCCAGGATTTCGGCGTGGAATTTTTTCCCGGTTTCCGCCGAAACCACATTGCCGCCGTGCGACGCTGCTTCTTCAAACGCGCTGTAGGCATCGGCCGACAACACTTCGGCCCACTTGTAGCTGTAATAGCCGGCAGCGTAACCGCCGGCAAAAATGTGGCCGAACGAGTGCTGGAAACGATTGAAAGGCGGCGGGCTGATGACGGCGATCTTGCTGCGCACCTGGTTGATCACGTCCTGCACGCTTTGGCTGCCGTACGGATCATAGTCGTCGTGCAAGCGCATGTCGAACAGCGAAAACTCGACCTGGCGCAAAGCCTGCAGCCCGGACTGGAAATTCTTGGCGGCGATCATCTTGTCGAACAATTCGCGCGGCAACGGTGCGCCGCTTTCCGCCTCGGACGTCATGTGCTGCAGCACATCCCACTCCCAGCAGAAATTCTCCATGAACTGCGATGGCAGCTCGACCGCATCCCATTCGACGCCGGAAATGCCGGAGACGCCGATCTCGTCGACCTGGGTCAGCATGTGATGCAAGCCGTGGCCGAACTCATGGAACAGGGTGATCACTTCGTCATGCGTAAACAAGGCCGGCCTGGCCGCGCCGTCGACCACTGCCGGCGCAGTGAAATTGCAGGTCAGGTAGGCGATCGGGGTCTGGATTTCGCTGCCGAGGCGGCGCCGGGCGCGCGCATCGTCCATCCATGCGCCGCCGCGCTTGCCGTTGCGGGCATACAGGTCGAGATAAAACTGGCCGATCAGCTTGCCGTCTTTCTGGATCTTGAAAAACTTGACGTCGGGGTGCCACACCGCGGCCTGGTCGGCGCTGATGTCGACTGAAAACAGTTTCTGCACCAGCTGGAACAAGCCTGCGACCACCACCGGCTCCGGGAAATACCGTTTCACTTCCTGTTCGGAAAAAGCGTAGCGCTGCTCGCGCAGTTTTTCCGCGGCATATGCCAGGTCCCAGGCTTCCAGCGCGGCCAGGTCCAGCCGTTCCGCCGCGAACGCGCGCAGTTCGGCCAGGTCTTGCTCGGCGAACGGCCGCGCGCGCCGGCCCAGGTCTTCCAGGAAGTGCATCACTTCGGCCGGGGTCTTGGCCATCTTGCGCACCAGCGACAGCTCGGCGTAGTTCTTGAAGTCCAGCAGTTTCGCTTCTTCATTGCGCAAACGCAGGATATCGACGATGTTGGCGCTGTTATCCCATTCCGGCTTTTCGCCCAGCTCGGAGGCCTTGGTGGCGTTGGCGCGATAGATTTTTTCACGCAAGGCGCGGTTGTCTGCGTATTGCAGGATCGGAAAATAAGACGGGAAGTGCAGCGTGAACTTGTAGCCGGGCTTGCCGTCCTGCTCGGCGGCGGCGCGCGCCGCCTGGCGCACATCGTCCGGCAGCCCGGCCAGCTCGGCTTCGTCGTCGACAAACAAGCCGTACGCGTTGGTGGCGTCGAGGATGTTTTCCGAGAAACGGGTAGTCAGCGCTGCGTGTTTTTCCTGGATTTCGGCGAAACGGGCTTTCTTGGCCGGCGCCAGTTCTGCGCCGCCCAGCCTGAAATCGCGCAGCGCATTGTTGACGATCTTGCGGCGCGCTTCCGACAGCTCGGCAAAGTCGAGATTGTTCTTGATTGCCTTGTACTTGTCGAACAAGGCCAGGTTTTGCGCCAGCGCGGTCCAGAACTCGATCAGTTTCGGCTGGTTTTCGTTATAGGCGGCACGCAGGTCCGGCGTGTCGGCTACCGCATTCAGATGGCTGACGATGCCCCAGGCGCGGCTCAGCTTTTCCGTCACGTGTTCCAGCGGGACCACAAAATTGTCCCAGGTGACGGTGTCGGTCGGCGCTTCCAGCAAGGTCACCACGGTCTGCGCCTGCTGCAGCAGCGCCGCGATCGCCGGACTGATGTCGGCCGGCTTGATCTGGTCGAATTTGGCCAGGCCGGTAAAGTCGAGCAGGGGATTGCTGGTCTTGGTAGCGGTAGATGTCATTGCAATTACATTCTTTCTGCGGCTTCGATGGTATTGACCAGCAGCATGGTGATGGTCATCGGGCCGACGCCGCCTGGCACCGGGGTGATGTAACCCGCCACCTCCTTGGCATTGGCAAAGTCGACATCGCCGCACAATTTGCCGTTATCGTCGCGGTTCATGCCGACGTCGATCACGGCGGCGCCAGGCTTGACCATATCGGCGGTGACGATGTTGCGTTTGCCGGTAGCCACCACCAGGATATCGGCCATGCGCGTGTGCAGTCCCAGGTCGCGGGTCTTGGAATTGCAGATGGTGACGGTGGCGCCGGCCTGCAAGAGCAGCATGGCTTGCGGCTTGCCGACGATATTCGAGGCGCCGACGATGACCGCATGGGCGCCGCGCACCGGGAAATTCACCGATTCCAGCATTTTCATCACGCCGTAAGGGGTGCAGGGGCGGAACAGCGGCTGGCCGGTCATCAGCAGGCCGGCGTTGCTGATATGAAAACCGTCGACGTCTTTTTCGGCGGCGATGGCTTCGATCACCTTATGGGCATTGATATGCGCCGGCAGCGGCAGCTGCACCAGGATGCCGTTGATCTTCGGATCGTGGTTCAGTGCATCGATGCGCGCCAGCAGGGCCGCTTCGGTCAGGTCGGCGTCATATTTTTCCAGCACTGAATACAGGCCGTTGTCTTCGCACGCCTTGACCTTGTTGCGCACATACACCTGCGAAGCCTGGCTGTCGCCGACCAGGATCACCGCCAGGCCGGGCTGCTTGCCCTGCGCGGTCAGCGCGGCGGCGCGTTTGGCGACGTCGGCGCGGAGTTGTTGGGAGAGGAGATTTCCGTCGATCAGTTGGGCAGGCATAGTAATGGCAATGGAAGATTGAGAGCAAAGCAGGATTATAAGGGGTGCGCGCGCCGAAGACTGCGCTGGTGACGTGTTGCCTTGTGGAAATTTGCGAATTTTTGCTGTTTACTTTGTTATCGGCCTGCGCAAATCCATTGTAAATTGCCGATTTAATAAAATTAAGCCTCGCCCGGCGTACTTCCCGGGCTTCCGGACGATTGTAAATTGCTGTCCAGCCGACATCCAACGCGTTCTTTCATTTTCGGCTATTCTCGCCTTCTACGACATCTGCATGTCACCGGCCATGCCCGAAATAATGCAACAGGCGGCCGCATGGCAGAGCTGGCAAATTTGAATAAAAGGATGCTGAATTGACAGATCATTACACTCGCCGGCTGGCGCTGCTAGGACAAGAGCAGCATCGCGGCTTGCTAGGCCAGGGCCTGCGCGGCATCGAACGGGAAACCCTGCGCGTCGAGCCTGACGGCCGGCTGGCCTTGACGCCGCACCCGCGTGCGCTGGGTTCGGCGCTGACCCATCCGCAGATCACGACCGACTATTCGGAATCGCTGCTGGAGTTCATTACCCCGGCCGAACACGATATTGCGACCGCGCTGGCCGAACTGGACGCGATCCACCGTTTCGTCTACACCAAGCTGGGCGACGAACTGCTGTGGAGCCAGTCGATGCCGGCCCACCTGCCGGCGGAAGAACAGATCCCGATTGCCTGGTACGGTACTTCGCACATGGGGACCTTGAAGCATGTCTACCGGCGCGGCCTGGCGCTGCGCTACGGCAAGCGCATGCAATGCATCGCCGGCATCCACTACAACTATTCGCTGGCTGAAGGGGTGTGGCAGACCTTGCAGCAGGCGGAAGGCGCCGGCGGCACCGCGATGCACTTCCAGTCGGAAAGCTATATCGCGCTGGTGCGCAATTTCCGCCGCTACAGCTGGCTGCTGATGTACCTGTTCGGCGCTTCGCCTGCCTTGTCGAAATGTTTCCTGGACGGCCGCCAGCACCGGCTGGAACAGCTGGACAAAGATACGCTGTACCTGCCTTACGCCACCAGCTTGCGCATGAGCGACCTCGGCTACACCAGCGAAGCCCAGGCCCGCCTGACGCCGCAGTTCAACAGCCTCGACAGCTATATCAAGAGCCTGGCGCGGGCGGTCAGCCAGCCTTATCCGCCGTACGCCGAAATCGGCACCCACCGCAATGGCGAGTGGGTGCAGATCAACACCAATATCCTGCAGATCGAAAACGAGTACTACTCGACCATCCGGCCGAAACGCGTGATCAATTCCGGCGAGCGGCCGATCCAGGCGCTGTCCGCGCGCGGCGTGCAATACATCGAAGTGCGCTGCATGGACATCGACCCGTTCGAACCGATGGGCATCAACCTGGAAACCTCGCGCTTCCTCGACGCCTTCCTGCTGTTCTGCGCGCTCGACGACAGTCCGGTGACCAGCGATGAAGAAAGCCTGGAAAACACCGAGAATTTTTCGCGCGCGGTGAAAGAAGGGCGGCGTCCGGGCCTGCAGTTGCGGCGTGACGGCAATCCGGTCGGCCTGCAAACCTGGGGCAAGGAATTGCTGCAGCGGATCGGTTCGGCGGCAGCCCTGCTCGACGCCCAGCGCAGCGACGGCGCCCATGCGGCATCGCTGGCGAAACAAAACCTCAAGCTGGAGTCGGTCGAACTGACGCCATCGGCGCAGGTGCTGGCGATCTTGCGCGAGAATCAGGAATCGTTCGGCAGCTTTGCGCTGCGCCAGAGCAAGGCGCACGCGGCTTATTTCCTGGCGCATCCTCCGAGCCCGGAAGAACGCAGCTATTTCGAAACGCTGGCGGCCACCTCCCTGTCCGAACAGGAAAGCCTGGAGCGCAGCCAGACCGGGGATTTCGATACTTTTGTTGCGGCTTACCGCGCCAGTACGCTGGGCAACATGAGTGTCTAGCAAATACACCATCGGTTAATCTTGTGGCGCCGGCGGCTTACGCGGCCGGCCGGGTTCTTGCTGGCTTGAATGCGGAAGTGCCGGTCGCGCATCAATCTGAAAAACGCCTGTGGACAGAATAGCCTGTGCAGGATATCGGGGAACTGCACTCATGCTCAAGCTATATATGTTTGTGGGCACAGGTGTCCAGCAATACTGCGCCCCATATTGCAGTCCGAGCCAAATCTCGATAAAAACAAACCGTTAAGCTGGTTTTCATTCCGCAATCCCTATTCAGCGCGTGCCTGCAAAACCTTGCCAGGCCTTGCTGGCTAATTCTTTGCAGAACAAGAGGCAGCCCCAGGTAGATTTTGAGAAAACTCAAATATTTCTGATAAAGTCACCCAGCTTGAAGGGCCGCAGTCGGCTGTGGATTCAACCGTTTCCCCGTCACTCGTCTTTAACTAGGTATTTATTGATATGTCAGCCAACTATCTTCCCCACGTACGGGATCAGTATGAATCGCTGCCTTACCCACCGTGCAATCCGCAAGACGAAAAAAAACAGTTGATACAGACATGGCTGGAAAGCCTTGCAATGATCAATCACTATTGTTTTTCTGGAAAACAAACGTTTCAGGAGCATTTTCGAGTCTTGGTGGCAGGCGGTGGAACAGGAGACGCAACAATTTACCTGGCAGAACAATTGCGAGGCACCGACGCCGAGATCGTCCATCTGGACTTGAGCTCGGCAAGCATTGCAATCGCCCGAGAGCGCGCCGAGATAAGGGGTTTGAAAAATATCACGTGGATCCAGGATTCTCTGCTGAATCTACCGCTGCTTCAAATCGGGAAGTTCGATTACATTAACTGTAGCGGTGTTCTGCACCATCTTGAGGATCCTGACGCAGGATTGCACGCGCTGCGCGCCGCGCTCAAGGATACTGGCGCAATCGGCCTCATGGTATATGCCACTTATGGCCGAACCGGCGTGTACCAAATGCAGGAACTGATGCGTTTGATCAATGGCGAAGAATCCGATGCCAACGCCAAGATCCGGAATACGAAGGAGATATTGAGCAGCATACCTGGGTCCAACTGGTTTCAGCGTGGCGAGGACCTGCACCATGACCATAAGCTGGGCGACGCTGGCATCTACGACTTGCTGCTGCATTCCCAAGACAGGGCCTATACGGTTGGAGAGCTGTTCGGCTGGATACAAGACGCACATGGCCTCAACCTGGAACTGACGGACGTCGGGCGAGGAAGATCCGCGTATCTTCCACATATGATTTTAGGCAAAAAGCCGCCAAAAAATCTGGGAACCTTGAAAGGCCTGCCGATGCAAAAGCAATATGAAATCGGTGAGCTGTTGATCGGCAACGTCATCACCCATTCATTTTATGTGACACGGTCGGCCGCATGCAAAGCGCCGTATGGCGATGTTGACTACATTCCGTTTTTTTATCACGAACCGCTAACGGGCTTGCTGATGGCGCAGGTATTTAGCGCCAACAAAGGGCGGCCGTTCGCTCTTAATCACCAGCACTCAGAAGTGAGCCTGATGGTGAATCCTGGAAAATATGGCGCAAAAATCCTGCACCATATCGACGGCAAACGCACCTTTCAACAAATATTCGATGCAATTCGATCCGCGTCGGGAGCAGGCCAGGCGGCGCCGAGCAACCAGGATTTTTTTGCTGATTTCTTTGAGTCGTTCGACACGCTTAACGCACTGGAACGGCTGCTATTACGGCACGTTTCGGTGACAGAGCGTTGATATATTCTTGGTACGACCGGTGGCGGCTGCATGGCGTGCGCACGATGCTTATCGTGATCGCTTGAAGCAGGCTTATGACCGCAATCGGCTGTGGATTCAACGGGTGCGGCCAGCTCAAAACGACCAAAAGCGGTCGGTTGCAATTCCTCGCTCAATACAGAAAAATCATGACTACTCTTGAAACAAAGCGGCTGAAATTGATTCCACTTTCTGACGAACACCTGGTCGGCTTAACGGCGATTAATAGTGACCCAGAGGTCATGACTTACATCGGCAACGGCACCCCAATGTCTGAGGCTGAAAGCCAAGCGATGATCGATCGCGTAAAGCCGAGATGGACTTCGCACGGATTCTCATGGTGGGGCGTTTTCCGTAAAGACGACAATCTGATGATTGGTGCTGCGACATTGCAACCATTGGCTGCTCAGACAGGCGCCGTCCCAGAAATCGGTTGGCGGTTAAGGCGAGACTGTTGGGGAAAGGGCTATGCGACTGAAGCTGCCGAACGGATCGTTTTGTTCGCAAAGGAACTGGGCATTCCTGAATTGGTGGCCGTCGCAAATCCTGGCAATATTGCCTCCATTGCGGTGATGAAGCGGCTTGGCATGCAGTATCGCGGCATCGAAACCCACTACAACGCTCCATGCGCAGTCTACCAAGCAACCCTGAGTGTCGAATGACTATCCGCAAAAGGTCGAAACCGGTTTGTCGCGACAGGCTCAAAACGGCCAAAAATGGTCGCCGGTTATCGACATCAATTCGATATTCGTTTGGTAACATGAATGCGACTGTATTATCGCCCGCCACTTCCGCCATGTGGCTACACGCAACAAGTCTCGGCGCGGCCATCGTGCGCCGAAACGCTCGCTCACCCGTAACCCAAGGAAAATAACGAATGCCGAATGACGGTCGCACCAAGATAATTTGCAGCAGGACGCCCGAATCAGCGGCCATGTTGGCAAACATCAAACGAGCGATGGCGATCACCGCCAGACTTAACCGTTTGACGTTCAACGATGCTGACGAAATTCGGGCCTTGTTCAGCGAACTTATTGGTAAAAAGGTAGACGAGCGCTTTTTACTGATCCCGCCGTTTTATACTGCCGGTGGAGACGAAATCCGCGTTGGGCAGAATGTCTTCGTAAATCAGAACTGCACTTTCTATGATCTTGGCGGCCTCGACATCGCAGACGATGTGATGATCGGGCCGAACGTGAGTATCATCACGGCGGGCCATCCCCTTGAACCCTCGCGGCGACGCAGCACCACAATCGGAAAGCCCATCGTGATTGAGAAAAACGTGTGGATCGCAGCTGGTGCAACTATCATCGGCGGCGTAACGGTGGGCGAGAACTCGGTCGTCGCGGCGGGTTCGGTTGTCACCAAGGACGTTCCCCCGAATACTCTTGTCGGAGGAAATCCGGCGCGGGTCATTCGTTCGATTGGCGACGGCTGAGTGAACGTCCGCAAGGGCGAGAGACCCGATTCTCACGAATGACGCAATTCGGCGTGGAGCGGACGCTTAAACTTGCCAGGTTGAATTCGTACGAAGTTTGAGATTTACTTTATCAATCTTCTTAATGACTATATGGCCTTATATTTCAATCTCGCCCACGGGACCAAACCGTTCGCAGGCTCGAATCAATTCCCGTGGCCATTCGATATCGATATTTGTTTTTAGGCAGTCCCACAAAATGGCTCATTCAAAGTGATGGAAAGTAGTCCTGAGCTCGAAGTCTCCTCGAGATCAGAAATCTCTCTTTCCATCAAGAAGAGATCGTTGTTCATCCAAACAGCCACGCCCAATTACGCCATCGCAAATATCGATATTGAGCAATATCAATACCGAGGAGGGCATTTCTATCTAGTTGGCTTAGAGCTCTGGTCATTTGGACACTCTGAAAACACTCAGGACTACGAGTACAGGATTAGTACCAATTTACTGACTGGCAATAAGATCGATACAGCAAGTAACGTTTTTAAAGGGAAACGGATGCAGCGTACTCTGAAATATAAAGTGCCGACTCACGCCCTTCGGCGATTCGATCAGGATCAGGATAGCAAGTACGGTCAAATTGCGGAACGTGATGTAGAACAGAGCATCAAAGAAGCCTGGCTCCTGGCGGAGTAAGCGCCTGCCTCCCTTCATAAGACGTATCGCGACGGCTACCGGCTAGAACCGGACAATCACCATACTTACCGATATTGGTGGGTAACTTCTTGTCAGGTCTCAGAAATGATTGAAAAAGATAATGTGGAAGTACTTGCGGACTGGCCTCAACCGAGTAGTGTCGGTGAACCACGACTGCGTTCAGGCGACGGCCCATTACGTATCTTGTATGCGACACCGGATAATTTGATTGCGTTGGTCGAGTTTCCGTTATGCCATAAACTTATTTACGGACACCCGACCTGAATGCATTATCTTTACACAATCGTATTGAAAGCTTTCAAATGACTTATAAAACTTTATCTGTCAGCCTGGCACAGAATATCGCCATTGTCCGCTTGAATCGCCCTGACAAGGCCAATGCGATGAACATGGAGATGTGGCAAGAGATTCGTACTGCTTTCGAGTGGGTGGACGCCACTCCGGAGGCACGGGTGGCTATTCTCGAAGGAGAAGGAAAGACATTCACTTCGGGTATAGACCTGCAAATGATGATGGGGCTGGGAGCACAAATCCAGAACGAGTGCGATGGTCGCAAGCGCGAAGCCTTGCGTAGCTTAATTTTAAATTTACAAGACACGCTAAGCAGCCTGGAGCGCTGCCGCAAGCCGGTATTAGCCGCTGTGCATGGCGCCTGTGTCGGCGGCGGTATCGATTTGATCACCTGCGCCGACATGCGTTATTGCTCAAGCGATGCTTATTTCACCATTAAGGAAATCGACATAGGCATGACCGCTGATGTTGGCACGCTACAACGGCTGCCAAAGCTCATAGGCGAAGGCATGGCGCGTGAGTTGGCCTACACCGCGCGCAAGGTAGATGCTGCGGAGGCCCGCGAAATTCATTTGGTTAACCGTGTATTCGAATCCCGCGAAGCGCTACGCGAGGGGGTGTTGGAGATTGCCGCCAACATCGCAGCAAAGTCGCCTCTCGCCATTCGTGGCGCCAAGGAGATGATTACCTACGCACGCGACCATTCGGTGGCTGATGGCCTGAAATACATTGCCACTTGGAACGCAGCAATGCTGATGTCTAATGATTTGCAAGAAGCTATGATGGCCAACGTTGGTAAGCGCCCCCCTGAATTCAAGGATTGATTGGATGTGGCAGTTTATGTGTAACCACCTTCGGTCGAAATTTGCTTGTCCCGGTCGTCTCAGAACGGCCAAGGGCCGGCGGTCAGATTAACTTCTGAAATTTGGCTTAGGGCACATGTTTTGACGGTGAGCTGATCGTTGACAGGGTGGAACATGGCATATGTACCAGGTCAACTAATGAAGAGTCGCTGACGCAAGTCGTTCAAAAGCCAGGTTCCGAGCGGTCCCAGAGGTTTGTTGCGGATATGAGCCGCATATATTAGCAGGCGCGTGCTGGGCACGATTTTTTGATCGTGGGTTTCCAGAAGCACTAATCTTCCGTCTTTCAACATCGGCTCTACGATGTGTTTCGGCATCTTGCACCAGCCGAGTCCCGCCAAAAGAAAATCAAGCCGTCTTCCATTGTCGACGAAACGCCATAGCCTCGGGCCGACGACGCCATAATTCGCGCCATCCTGGGCAATGGGGTCAGATAAAACCAGCTGGACATGTGCTGCGAAGTCTGCCGTTTCAAGCGGTCGATCGATCTTGGCCAAAGGATGATCGGGAGCCGCGACGGGCAGCAATTGCAAGTCCATCAATGGATAGGCCATCAGGTCGTCAGGAACGGACGGCAGCAAGAGACACACGCCCAGCGCAGCGCTCCCATCTCGTAGCCGTCGTTCGGCGCCCCCTAAACCTTCCGTCCGGAAAGTCACGGGGACGTCAATGTAGGTCTCGCGTAGGGCGTGCAGACTTGCGATCAGCGGTTGCGAGGGGATCAGCGGATCGATTGCCAGGGGCAACTCGGCTTCCAATCCCGCGCGTGAGCCGAGCGCTAGCGATTCAAACCGTTCCGCGCTGAAAAGCACCAGACGGGCTTGATCAACCATCATTTTACCAATCGCAGTAAGGCGGGGCTTATGTTCGCTGCGGTCGAAAAGGGTGACTCCTTGCGTATCCTCCAAGGTCCTGATCATTTGACTGATCGCCGACTGCACCCGTCCCAGACGTCGTGCTGCTGCTGAAAAGCTGCCTGAATCGGCAATGGCGACCAGCACTCGCAGCTGATCTAATGTGAGCGAACCAATCAATCTATCACCTCAGATGATAAAGATCATCACATTTTAATCACTTCCGCGAATACTTTCCAGACATTACGATGGACACACCTTAATCTTTATCGGAGTAGAAAATGACGAATCTTCTTGTAATTGAGGCGAGTCCACGGGGCATGGGCTCTGTTTCGCGCGACATGGCCGTTGAATATGTCGATGAATGGCGACGCGCTAACCCCAGTGGCAAGGTTATCCAGCGCGACCTTACGAACACCCCCTTGAAGTTTACGGATGCGCCTTGGCTCGCCGCGTATTTCACTCCGTCGGACAAACAGTCAACTGAGATGAAAGATGCGCTGAAACTCTCGGATGAGCTCGTCGAAGAGCTTTTGACCGCTGACGTTGTCGTCATTGGCACCCCGGTCTACAACTACAATGTCCCGGCCGTTTTAAAGGCTTGGTTCGACCATATCGTACGGAAAGGCATTACCCTTGGTTTTTCGGGTGAGGGGCTTTTAAAAGGCAAGCGTTGCACGGTATTGCTGGCTTCGGGCGGTGTCTATACAGAGGGATCGCCTATTCGAGACCGGGATATAGCAACGCAGTGGCTGCGCCTCATCTTGAATGTCCTGGGTATTGAGAATATCGAATTTGTAGCGGCAGGCGGTACAAAGGTGATCGACCTAGGTGAACAGTCTCGATCCGAATACATGGCGTCGATAATCCCGCTGATCCGAGACGCGGTGAATCCGTAAAGCGTCAGTTAAGTCATGGATGGGGCGCCGCCTGGCGTACAGACGGTGCTACACCTTGACGCTTGCTATATTCTCTACCAGTTGCCGCCTTGGTTAAAAAAAACTGCGGCGATAGTCCTCGTTTCCACGAAGATAAGTAAGGAGCACTATGTCCGATGATTTTGTGACGGTAGGGTCGAGCTCTGACTTTTGCGACAGGCCGTATGCGGCCAATAACGGTCATTCAAGATCTTGCCCAGATGTCCAAAAAGATATTGGCAGATTTAAACTAGGCCCGTAACTCTGTTCAAGAGTTAGGAACTCGCCGCCCAATTTTCTGGCACCGGTCAAATTTGCGAAATGAAATTTAAATCACGTTAGGGCTCAAGATGATCGAACTCTCCACACTCCTGGCTTTCACGCTACTCAATATGAGCTTCGCTCTGATTCCAGGACCCGACGTCATCTGCATCCTGTCTAATTCAGTCTCACGAGGCGCGTCGGCCGGTGCACAGGTCTGTGCCGGCATCGCTTGTGCGGCGTTAGTGCATGCAGGGGCCGCGACCTTTGGAATCACTGCGTTTCTGGCATCAGTACCCACGGCATTTGTCGTTGTAAAGGCCATCGGAGCTATCTATCTCTGCCGGCTTGGGTGGCAAATGCTGCGCAGCCCTGTCTCTGTCGCCACAGAGCCGTCCAGAATCCGTCGGGCATCACCTTTCGCACAGGGCGCTGTATCCAATCTGCTAAACCCAAAGGTAGCTCTCTTCTTTCTCGCCATTCTTCCTCAGTTTATCAATCCGTCTCTGGGCAATCCGGGGCTACAAGCAGCGGTTCTTAGCTTAGTCTCCATCGCATCGGGCACCGCGGTAAACCTCTGTACCGCAGCGCTTGGCGGTCGCGCACGGCATTGGCTTCTGGCCAAGCCAATGCTTTTCCAGCGCTTTCAGCAGTTTGCCGGCGCCGCACTTGTTGGCCTTGGAGTCAAGGTTGCCTTGGAGCGCGCACGATGAGCCCTAACCACTCCGTCAAGGGAACCTGCCCGCGGTGGGGCCCTTGCATCGAACGTTAAAGTCTGCTCTTTGGAGTCGTCACAGACCTCCATGGGTCGAAATCAACGTGTTGCGGCCGGCTCGAAACGGCCGCACCCGGTCGGCAGCGGATGGTCGCTTTCGACTGGGCTGCCCTGCGGCACATCAACGTGTCGCGATCCCTTATCTAACCTTACACATTCAGCTAGCTGTCAGACGGCTCGTCGTCTAGCGCGGCAGCACAGCGCTTGAGCAGCTCGCAAAGAAGCCGGGCCTCTTCGGTTGACAGCATGGAGAGCATCTGCCGTTCCACCGCGTCGGCGGCTTTCGCGCCATCGGCGACGGCCTTTTGACCTACCGTCGTCAGCTCGGTCATGATGACCCGGCCATGCTCTGGGTGCGGGCTCCGCACAATCAGGCCTCCGCGTTCGAGATTGACTAGGATCGCCTGCATGGTCTGCGGCGTCACGAACGCCGCGCGAGCCAACTCGGCATTCGAGATTCGCGGATTGCTGGCGACGGCAAGCAGGACTGCGTTCTGAGGTGCGGTGATGCCGAACCGCGCGAGTTCGGCATCCAGCCGTTGCCGCAATCGATGTTGCGTGATCTTCAGGTTGTAGCCAATCCAGTCGACTCCACTTCGAGGCGTCAGTTTTGCAGTTGACATATCAGGGCCCTTACATTAATATCAGTACACTGATATTACTTGATAGGAGCTAGTATGACAACGCCAATCGGCCCCGACTTCATCGCCTTGCAGGTGCGCGACCTCGCCGCATCTCGCAAGTTCTACGTCGAGATCTTCGGTTTCGAAGCCTCGGCGCACTGTCCCCCCGGAGCGGTCATTTTCAAGACCGAGCCGATTCCGTTGGCGCTACGGGAGCCTCTGCGTGCGCTTCCCGAAGCGGGGCCGCTCGGTGTGGGCATGGCGCTCTGGATCGCGTGCACGGATGCCGACGCGCTGCACGACCTCATTGTCAAGCGAGGCGGCGCGATCCTCAGCCCACTCGCAGACGGCCCCTTCGGTCGCTTCTTCGTCGCTGGTGATCCCGATGGCTACGCGATCACCTTCCATACGGCACGGAGCTGACCGCAGTCTGCGCTTTACAGCCACCGGGGACCTCGAATGCCGTCGTCGACTCGTTCGACGACTACCCGCGAGATAACGGGCGATTACATTCACGCGGCTGTTCAAACGCCACAATGCAACGCGGTAAGGCGTAGGGCGTAATAGCGAAGCGTATTACGCCGTATGTTTGATCGATATCATGCGGCATTCTC
>NZ_JBWKQR010000022.1:0-69804 GCF_059418905.1 Collimonas sp. GW821-FHT07E08
TTTGTAGTGCTCAGGCCAGTCGAAGCTGAAGTCGACAGCGAGGCGATGCCGGTGGATGTCGATGTCGACAGCGAAGACACGTTGCTGTTGGTCGTGCTCAAACCAGTCGAGGTAGAAGTCGACAGCGAGGCGATGCCGGTAGATGTCGAGGTCGACAACGATGAAACATTGCTGTTCGCTGTGCTCAAGCCAGTCGACGTTGATGTGGAGAGCGACGAGACATTGCTATTGGTCGTGCTCAGACCAGTCGAAGCTGAGGTCGACAACGAGGCGATGCCGGTGGAAGTCGAAGTCGACAGCGAAGTCACATTGCTGTTGGTCGTGCTTAGACCAGTCGAAGTTGAAGTCGATAGCGAAGCAATACCGGTAGATGTCGAGGTCGACAGCGACGAGACATTGCTGTTGGTGGTGCTCAGACCGGTCGAGGTAGATGTCGACAGCGAAGACACGTTGCTGTTAGTTGTGCTCAAACCCGTCGAGGCGGAGGTCGACAACGAGGCGATCCCGGTGGAAGTCGAAGTCGACAGCGAAGACACGTTGCTGTTGGTCGTACTCAAACCAGTCGAGGTCGAGGTCGACAATGAAGCGATGCCAGTAGATGTCGAGGTTGACAACGACACAACATTACTATTGGTCGTGCTCAGGCCAGTCGACGTTGATGTGGAGAGCGACGAGACATTGCTATTGGTCGTGCTCAGGCCAGTCGAGGTTGAGGTCGACAACGATGAGACATTACTGTTAGTGGTACTCAAACCGGTCGAGGTAGATGTCGATAGCGACGCCACATTACTATTGGTGGTGCTCAGGCCAGTCGAAGCTGAAGTCGACAGCGATGCGATGCCAGTTGATGTGGACGTCGACAGCGACGCCACATTGCTATTGGTTGTGCTCAAACCTGTAGACGCCGACGATGACAACGACGAAACATTGCTGTTCGTTGTACTTAAGCCAGTTGACGTCGATGTGGAGAGCGACGAGACACTGCTATTAGTCGTACTCAGACCAGTCGAGGTTGAAGTCGACAACGAGGCGATGCCGGTAGATGTCGAGGTCGACAACGATGAAACATTGCTGTTAGTGGCGCTCAGGCCGGTCGAGGTAGATGTCGATAGCGACGAGACATTACTGTTTGTAGTGCTCAGGCCAGTCGAAGCTGAAGTCGACAGCGAGGCGATGCCGGTAGATGTCGAGGTCGACAACGATGAAACATTGCTGTTCGCTGTGCTCAAGCCAGTCGATGTTGATGTGGAGAGTGACGAGACATTGCTATTCGTCGTGCTCAGGCCAGTCGAAGTTGAAGTCGACAACGATGAGACATTACTGTTGGTGGTACTCAAACCAGTCGAGGTAGAAGTCGACAGCGAGGCGATGCCGGTAGACGTCGAGGTCGACAGTGAAGACACGTTGCTGTTGGTCGTACTCAAACCCGTCGAGGTTGAGGTCGACAATGAAGCGATGCCAGTAGATGTCGACGTTGACAACGACGAGACATTACTATTGGCGGCACTCAAACCGGTCGAGGTAGATGTCGACAGCGACGCCACATTGCTATTGGTGGTGCTCAAGCCCGTAGACGCCGACGTGGACAACGACGAAACATTGCTGTTCGTTGTGCTTAAGCCAGTTGACGTCGATGTGGAGAGCGACGAGACACTGCTATTCGTCGTACTCAAGCCAGTCGAAGTTGAAGTCGACAACGAGGCGATGCCGGTGGATGTCGATGTCGACAGCGAAGACACGCCACTATTAGTCGTGCTCAGACCTGTGGAAGTTGAAGTCGACAATGACGAAACATTACTGTTAGTAGTACTCAGGCCTGTAGAAGAAGAGGTCGACAACGACGAAACGCTGCTGCCGGCCGTGCTCAAGCCAGTCGATGTTGAAGTCGACAATGATGCGATACCGGTTGACGTAGACGTCGACAACGATATGACATTGCTGTTGGTCGTACTCAGGCCTGACGAGGTTGAGGTCGACAACGAAGCGATCCCGGCGGAAGTCGACGTCGACAGCGAGGCGATACCGGTAGATGTCGATGTCGACAACGATGAGACATTACTGTTGGTGCTACTCAGGCCAGTCGAAGTTGAAGTCGACAGCGAAGACACGTTGCTATTGGTCGTGCTCAAACCAGTTGAAGACGATGTCGACAGTGATGAGACGCTGCTATTGGTGGTGCTCAGGCCAGTCGAAGCTGAAGTCGACAGCGAGACGATGCCGGTAGATGTCGATGTCGACAACGACGAGACATTGCTGTTTGTCGTGCTCAAACCTGTCGACGTTGAAGTCGACAGCGAAGCTATGCCAGTAGATGTCGATGTGGACAACGACGAAACATTACTATTCGTTGCACTCAAGCCAGTCGAAGTCGATGTGGATAACGAAGAGACATTACTGTTGGCGGTGCTCAAGCCCGTTGACAAGGAGGCTTCCGCCGCCCGTGACGTGCTGATACCCGTTGAAGTGGATGTGGATAACGACGAAACGCTGCTATTGGTAGTGCTCAATCCGGTCGATGTAGACGTCGATAGCGAAGACACGTTGCTGTTGGTAGTGCTCAGACCGGTCGATGTTGATGTCGACAAGGAGGCGATACCGGTTGACGTGGATGTCGACAACGATGCCACATTGCTATTGGTCGTGCTCAAGCCTGTCGATGTTGATGTCGACAATGAAGCGATCCCAGTTGACGTAGATGTCGATAGCGACACCACATTGCTGTTGGTGGTGCTCAGGCCAGTGGAAGTCGAAGTAGACAACGATGAAACATTACTGCCGACAGTGCTCAACCCCGTAGACAAGGAGGCTTCCGCCACCCGTGACGTGCTGATACCGGTTGAAGTGGATGTAGATAACGACGAAACGCTGCTATTGGTAGTGCTCAACCCGGTCGATGTAGACGTCGATAGCGAAGACACGTTGCTATTAGTCGTACTCAAGCCCGTCGAGGTGGAAGTCGACAGCGACGTCACGCTGCTGTTGGTCGTACTCAGACCTGTGGAAGTCGATGTAGACAAGCTGCTGATGCTGCTTGTCGTAGTACTCATTCCCGTACTCAGCTGGTTAACGGTTACGGCATCCTGAGCGGCAGAACCATCTGCTACATTGGTGATGCGACGCAAAGCGGAGGCAGCGCCAACTGATATTTCAGACAAGGGCGCTGTGGTTCCGGTCAAAAAGCCAACACCGGTAGGCGCGGCCGTTCCGGTGACACTGCCCTGTCCAAGAGCCACGCTGTTGGTATATTTTGCATTTGCCCCGACACCAATAGCAACAGCATTGGCGGCGGTGCTAGATACGACCGATAATTGACCAATCGCAATCGATTGCGCTCCTGCAGCACTTGCTCCACCACTGCCGGTACCGGCCCCGCCGCCAATCGCGACCGACGAAGCACCGCCGGCGATGGCATCATCACCCAACGCAAATGCTCCGATACCGCTCGCCTTGGAACCGGATCCAATCGCAGTTGAACTCCCTCCCGTCGCCGACGAGTTGTTACCGATGGCTATGCTATAGGCGGTAGCCGCGTTTGCTCCATTACCTAACGCGACAGCGGCCGTGTCTCCGGCAATTGCGCCATTTCCCACGGCAGTAGCTTGCTGGCCAGTCGCGGTCGCAGCGCTACCAATTGCAGTACCCCCGGTATTGTTTGCCGATGCCTGTCCACCCGAGGCAGCAGTCCCCGAACCGATAGCGATACCCGTAGAGCCAGTTCCAGTAGTCGTGCCGGAAGTACCGTTGGTATAACTCGCAAATGCAGCTGGGGACATCAATACGGTTGCCCCCAATACCGCAGCGGCAATTGCAGCCCCCACTTTCGAGCTGCTGCGCTTGCCGCGCGCTGCGGTATTTTCGGAAACAGCAACCCAGGCACCAAGTGCTTCGCTGTAGACGGTACGGTAGACTTTATTCATGAAAAGCTCGATTCAAGATGTGGTGAGGCTTGCTGCAAGGGATCAGACTGATCGCGCAAGCGAGATCACATGGAAAAAAATAGGGAAATAATTGAGCGCAGCCAAAGGGATGCAGGCACGGCGTCATTTCGCAGCGGTCTCTGCCGGACCATACTGGTAGCCGACCGGGACCCAGCGCTGGTTCTGCCAGACCAGCGCGACCTTTTCCCAGGCACGTGCTTTGGCATAACCCGATATAAAGGTGACGCTGGAAAATTCGCCGCGAGGCAAGCTGGGGTGATCGATCTGATGCTCCATCGCTTGCCAGATGCGCTTGTCAGGTGCCGCACCGTACTGGCTGTGGGCGGTGGCGATATAGGCGACCCAGGTTTTCCGGTCAGACTGGTCTTTCATCAAGGCAGCGCTTTGCTCCCACATCTGCCCCGCCTGGTCGGCATCGGCCAGAGCCAGCCATTGTTTCGCTGTCTCAATGGCGGCGTCGGCAGATTGCGCCATTGCGGCCGCCGAAAACAGCATGCCGGCGGCAAACAGCGCGGCCAGTTTCACCATCCTGAGTGCGCTGCAGAACCCGCCGCACAAGGGCCGTGCGCCATTGAGCAAGGATTCGATCGATGTCCTCTGATGCAATTTACTCATTTTCCACCTTGAAAATTTGACGTTTCATAACCAAAAAGAACTCGGCTTCATCGCATCAAAGGCAGGGAGTTCAAGTGACTTGGGCACTTGCCTCGGACCTCGATTGAAAAATTTGGAGCTCAAACGACTTGCCAGGCGAGCGGAATCCAGTTCCGCAGTTGCCTTTTTTGAATTAACAATATTGGACTTTAAGTAACATTCGTTGCTACTTTGAGTCCTTCTTGCCAATCACTTTGCTGCATAAAAAAAACAGCCAATTCAAACCGCTATCCGGCTTGTCCTGTCAAAATTGCCGACAAGCAAATGAAGGCGCCGCGATTTGCGCAATACCCATTTTTCCAAGACGTTCAGCACTTCATCCAATGATGTAATTTGAACATCAATAAATGTCCAGATTCATAATTTGATGGAAGTGCCAAATGTTAATTTCAATTAACATTTATGTCATCAAAATAAGTTCCCTAAAGTCGCCAATAAACAACGAATAAATTTGTATATGACGATGAAGTTTTTCAGAAAAATTTCTACTTTTATTGCCTTATTTGCATTATTTTTTCCAAAAAAAACCGTACCTCCCTATATATATGGAGATTTATAAGTTATATAGATTTTGAATATCAAAAATGAGGGGTTTCCTGGAATCAAGGAAAATAGATCGAATTAATTCTCCGCCTTGAAATATAAACTTGCTTAATAGAATCAAATTCGCCATTTATTTCTTCGTGGAAATGATAAATAATGTTTCTTATAATTAATAAATTGCAAATGAGAAATTATATGAACAAACGTTAAAATCTGATCATCACAAAGCGATCTGTCGATCGCAGGAAATATCATTTCATCTAGCTTAAATTGCAATTTTTTCCAGGAAAAAGAAACACTGTTTCAAAGCTTGACATGACATGTGAGGCCAGCAGAGGAACAATGCTGCGCAGCGTGTTAACGTTGCCTGAGGATTTTTTGTCGTAGCGCAGCGAAAGCTTGTACGACAAATGGAAATGTAAAGTTGATTGCTAATTCGACAGCAAAATCCGCCCTATCCTATAACAGCACACAGACCGCCCGGGCAATAAAAAACCCGCAATGACATAGTCATTGCGGGTTCATTGCCGAGCTGGGGCAAGCTACCTGGTATCGTCTTGCCCGTCGCTTTCCGCCTCCGCCTCGGCTTCCGCCTGGCGCCGCGCGATTTCTTCCTGGTGGCGCGCCAGCAAGGCGGCGCGCGTTTGCGGCGTTTCCAGGCTGATGCGGCCTAGCGCTCCGGTACGGTAATCTTGCAGCAAGGTATGCGCGGCCTTCTCCAGATCCAGGTCGCCGCCCTTGAGACGAAAACCCCGTCGCACCGCCACTCCTTCGATCACGCTGACGCCGTCGATGCCTTCCGTCTTGATGCCGTACCGCGCAGCCAATAACGGCGCATAGCGAACCAGCAACTCATCGGCCAGGAACGTGGCGACCTCTTCCTCAATCAATGCGTTGGTGCCTATGGCATGGCTGGCGGCAAGCATCAGGCCGTCGCTCGGGTGGGCAATCTTCGGCCACAACATGCCAGGAGTATCGATCAGCACCATATTGTTGCCCAGGTACAGCCGCTGCTGCACCTTGGTCACGGCCGGCTCATCGCCTACCGCTGCCACACGGCGCTTCAGCAAGGCGTTCATCAATGTCGATTTGCCGACGTTGGGAATGCCCATGATCATCATGCGCAGGGGCTTCAAGGGCGTGCCGCGGTGCGGCGCCAGAGTCAGGCACAAACCCGGGATCTTAGCCACATCCGAAGGTTTCTTGCAGCTCAGCGCCACTGCGTGGACATTCTTCTGGCTGTTGTAATAGGCAAGCCAAGCCTGCGTCACGGCAGGATCGGCCAGGTCGCTCTTGTTCAGGATCTTCAGGCAGGGGCGCTGGCGAAACACGCGCAGCTGTTCGATCATGGGATTGCAGCTGGCTTGCGGCAGGCGGCCGTCGAGCACTTCGATCACGAGATCGACCTTCTCCATGGCTTCCGCCGCCTTCTTGCGGGCGGCGTTCATGTGGCCGGGGAACCATTGTATGGACATGCGTAGTCTTGTCTGGCTAAAATAAACCGCTATTGTACGGACTTATTCCGGTCCTACCTCAATCCTGAGGCCGCGCATCGCATGGCGCAGGACGCAGAACGTCAAACCGCCGCACCTGGCCGGGCCCTCCCGAAGCCTTTTCCCATGCCCCTGCAGCAACATGGTTATTCGAGTTCGGCCAGCACTTTCATGTGCGCGACTACGCTGCGGCCCAGCGCCGACAGGTTGTAGCCGCCCTCCAGGCAACTGACGATGCGGCCCTCTGCATGTTCTGCGGCGACTGCCATGATTTGTCGGGTAAGCCAGGTGTAGTCTGCCTCGACCAGTCCCATCTGCGCCATATCGTCTTCCCGGTGCGCGTCAAAGCCGGCCGAAACAAAGATCATTTGCGGCCGGTGCGCCTTCAACGCCGGCAGCCATTGCTCCGTCACCAACTTCCGTACCACGGCGCCGTCGCTGTAGGCCGGCACCGGGATGTTGACGGTATTGTCGCCTTCCGGCTCGGTGCCGCAATGCGGGTAAAACGGGTGCTGGAAAAAACTGACCATCAGCACTCGCGGATCATGCGCAAAAATCTCTTCGGTGCCATTGCCGTGATGGACATCGAAATCGACAATCGCCACCCGCTCCAGTCCGTGCGCTTCCAGCGCGTGACGGGCGGCAAGCGCAATGTTATTGAACAGGCAAAATCCCATAGGGGTGCGCGAGGTAGCGTGGTGTCCTGGCGGACGCACCGCGCAGAAGGCATTGCTGACTTCGCCTGCCAGCACCGCATCGGTCGCTGCCAGTGCCGCGCCCGCGGCGCGCAGCGCAGCTTGCCAGCTATACGCATTGACCGACGTGTCGGGATCGAGCGGATAGCAGCCCGCCTTGCCGGCCAGCGCCAGGCTATGTTCTTTGACCAAGGCAATCATGGCAGCGCTATGCACGCGCGCCAGGTCGCTCTCTTGCGCCAGCGGCATGCCGCGGTAATCAAGCAGCTGGTCGATGCGGCTGGCAATCAGCTGATCTTCGATCGCCTGCAGCCTGGCCGGCGATTCCGGATGGCCTGCGCCCATGTCGTGCAGCTTGCAATCGTGATGGGTATAGAAAGCAGTAGTCAATTGATCTCGCCAAAAGTCTTGCTGAAAATGGGGCTGCAATCCTGTTAGTGTACCCAAGAACCGGGGGATGGGTCAGCGTATCCGCCCAATCCCGCCGAATCGGCCCACTGAAATCGGGACAGCTTGAAAAAAAACACCGCATTTCTTCAAAGGAACTAGGATAACTTCGGGGAAGTTTGTATGATTCTCTCTCCGTTACGCTGCCCTCACCAGACAAACCCATGTTCGCAAAAATCCACGCAGTTGCACAGCAGGTCGGCCAGATCGTCGTCGGCAAGGACCACCAGATCCGCCAGGCATTGGTATGCCTGCTGGCGGGCGGCCACCTTTTGATCGAGGACGTGCCCGGAGTCGGCAAGACCACGCTGGCGCACGCGCTGGCCATTTCCCTGGGCCTGCGCTTTAACCGGCTGCAATTCACCAGCGACCTGCTGCCGGCGGATGTGGTGGGGATTTCGGTTTTCGATCGCGAGAAGAGCAGCTTTGTATTTCATCCAGGCCCGGTATTCACCCAGGTGCTGCTGGCGGATGAAATCAACCGGGCCACGCCCAAGACCCAGTCGGCGCTGCTGGAAGCGATGGAAGAGCGCCAGGTCACCGCGGAAGGCGTGACGCGCGACCTGCCGGAGCCGTTCTTCGTCATCGCCACCCAGAACCCGGCGCACCAGGTTGGTACTTTCGCCTTGCCGGAATCGCAGCTGGACCGCTTCCTGATGTGCCTGTCGCTGGGTTATCCGGACGCCGCCGCCGAGCGCGCGCTGCTGATGGGAGAAGACCGCCGCGTCTTGCTGAAATCGATCGTGCCGGTGATGCAGGCGGCGGAACTGATTGAAGCCAGGCAAGCATTGAAGCAGATCCATACCTCCTCTTCCTTGGTCGACTACGTACAAGCGCTGGCCCATGCTTCGCGCCAGAACGGCCTGTTCGCAGAAGGCATGAGCCCGCGCGCCGCCATCGCGCTGCTGCAGGCGGCGCGCGCCTGGGCTGCCATGGAAGGCCGCAACCATGTCATTCCAGAGGATGTGCAGGCGGTCCTGGTGCCGGTGACGGCGCACCGCCTGCGCCCGCTCAAGGCGCATGCCGGCAGCACCCTGGGCGCGCGCGACCTGGTGCTGCAGCTGATGAAGTCGGTCGCGGTTTAACCGGCGTTTTCATGGCTGCCAGCCTGCCCCCGCTACTATGCTGACATCTCTCCGCCAACGATTCCGAAACTGGCTCGACCAGTCTCTGTTCCAGCTACGCGACGCCGAAGCGGGCGAAGTATTGCTGACCCAGCGGCGCGTGTTCATCGTGCCGAGCCGTCCCGGGCTGGCGTTTGCGGTTGTGCTGGTATTGCTGTTCTTGTGTTCGGTCAATTACAACCTGAGCCTCGGTTTTGGCCTGACCTTCCTGCTGGCCGCCTGCGCTGTCATCGACATGCACCTGACGTTCCGTAACCTCGCCTATCTGTACCTGACGCCAGGCAAGGCAGCCGCGGTATTTGCCGGCGAGGACGCGCTGTTCGAGCTGCACCTGACAAACCGCCGCAAGCATGCCCGTTACGCGATCATGCTCGGCTTCATCGGACGCGGCCTGCCCGCCATAGAACGCGCGATGGATATCTCGGCCCATAGCACCAGCCACCTGACGCTGGCGCTGACCACCACCCGCCGCGGCTGGCAGCCGGCTCCCAGGATACGCTTGCGAACCCGCTTTCCGCTTGGTTTGCTGCGGGCATGGAGTTACTGGCAGCCGGACAGCCGGGCCCTGGTCTACCCGCAGCCGGAAGCGTCGGCATCAGCGCCGCCGTTGCCGCTGGCGCCGATCGAAAAGAGCGACGGCAACGGCGTTGCCGGCCACCAGGATTTTGCCGGCGTGCGCACCTACCAGAGCGGCGACTCGCTCAAACACCTGGCCTGGCGCCAGATCGCCCGGCTGGACACCGATCTCGACGCCAAGCTGATCACCAAGCAGTTCGAAGGCGGCGCAGTCAGCGACCTGGCTATCGATTTTGCATCCCTGCCCTATGACATGGCGCTCGAGGACAAACTCTCGCGCATGACGCGCTGGATACTGGAGGCGGAAGCGCGCCAGCTGCCCTATGCATTCCGCCTCGGCGACAGCGTTTATGCGGCAGCGCTGGGGCCGGCCCACCAGCGCGCCTGCCTGCGTGCGCTGGCGCTTTACCAAGGTGCGCCATGAACACCAGGTCCATGCAGCAGATCAAGGCTGAACTTGAGAGCAAACCCTTGTTCCGCATCTCAAGCACGTATGTGCATTCCCTGTCGCGCGACAAGAGCGACACCGTACTGCTGCTCAGCGCCTGCGCCATGGTGCTGCTGCCGCATTTCCTGCATCTGACCTGGTGGAACTCGCTGGTCTGCGGCGGGCTGCTGCTGTGGCGCGCCTGGATCACCTTGCGCGGCCAGCGCCTGCCGCCGCTATGGCTGCTGCTGCCGCTGGCGGCGCTCACCATGGGCGGAGTCTATATCGACTACCGCACTTTATTCGGACGCGATGCCGGGGTGGCGATGCTGGCGCTGTTGCTGACGTTCAAACTGCTGGAGATGCGCGCGCGGCGCGATTTGTTCGTGGTGCTGCTGCTGAGTTTCTTTTTGCTGCTCACCACTTTCTTCTATTCCCAAAGCATGCTGTCCCTGCTGTGGATGATGGCAACCCTGGTGCTGGTCCTGACGGCGCAGCTTTCTTTCCAATATACCGGCATGGTGCCGCCGCTCAAGCAGCGGCTGCGCCTGGGCGCCACGATACTGGCCATGGCGCTGCCGCTGATGCTGATCCTGTTCTTGCTGTTTCCGCGCATCCAGGGACCATTGTGGGGCTTGCCTGGCGATGCGCACGGCGGACACAGCGGCATGTCAGACAATATGACGCCGGGGAATATCGCGCAACTTGCCTTATCCGACGATATTGCGTTCCGCGTCAAATTCTCCGGCACGCCGCCGGCTCCTGCCCAGCGCTACTGGCGCGGCATAGTGCTGAGCGACTTCGATGGCCGCACCTGGACCCAGGGACGGGCAGGCCGCAATACGGCTGACGCTGAAACCCTTATCCAGCCCGTGGCCGGCCCCAATCCGATAACCGCTGTGCACCAGCAAATCACGATGGAAGCCAATGGCCAGCGCTGGCTGTTTGCCCTGGAAACGCCGCAGCTGGCGCCGACCCTGGACGGCGTCCCGGTACAGCTGACTGCCGACCACCAGCTTCGCGCAGCGCGAGCGATCAATGAGCGTGTCCGCTACGATGTCGTATCGAATCTGAGACCTGCATCGCCAGACCCGATCACGGCAAGCGGCATGCAGCAGGCGCTGGCATTGCCGGACAATTTCAATCCGCGCACGCTGGAGTTTGCCGCCAGCCTGCATGAGAAATGGCCGGACAATGCGGCCTTGCTGAAGGCGGTGCTGAGCTTCTTCCGCAATGAAAATTTCAGCTATACGCTGGAGCCGCCGCTGCTGGGCAAGAATAGCGTCGACGATTTCCTGTTTTCCAGCCGCGCCGGTTTTTGCGAACACTACGCCAGCTCCTTTGTGGTGCTGATGCGTGCGGCAGGCATTCCGGCACGCGTGGTGACCGGTTACCAAGGCGGCGAAATCAATCCGGTCGACGACATGATGACGGTGCGCCAATCCGATGCCCACGCCTGGGCCGAAGTATGGCTGCCGCCGCGCGGCTGGGTCAGGGTCGATCCTACGGCTGCTGTGGCACCGAACAGGATCGAGACCCAGCTCGGCAATCTGCTGCCGCGTTCCTTCTTCGGCAACCTGCTGGGAGGGCCTGCCGGCCAGGCCAGCTGGTGGTCGAGCCTGAACAACGCGACGGCTCTGCTGCGCGCCAATTGGGAAGCGCTCAGCAATGGCTGGAACCAATGGGTCCTGAACTACACGCCGGCGCGGCAAATGGGATTGATGCGTTGGCTGGGACTGGGTGAACTGGACTGGCGCAGCCTGGGCATCGTGATGCTGGCCATAGGCGCGGTGGCAGCCGGCAGCGTCACCCTGCCCTTGCTGCTGGCGCGAAACAAGAGCAACCCGCTCGATACGGTATACTCTTCGCTGTGCGCGCAGATGGCGCGGCGCGGCATGGCGCGCAACAAGCATGAGGGGCCGGCCACTTACGGCCGTCGCCTGTGTGCCGGCGACTCGCCGCTATCGCCCTCCGTCAAAATGGCGGTCAAGCGCTTCATGGATTTGTACGAAGCCCTGCAATATGGCGCCGACTACGGGCCGCACAATAAACCGCCGGCGCCTTTGATGGCACAACTAAAATTACTGCTTTCCCAATGTCGATGAAATCAACCCCAGGTCTCCTTACCGTCGCCCAGCTTTGCGCTCTTGCCCTGGCGATCTCTGCCAGTCCCGCTCTACAGGCCCAGCAAAACAGTTCCGGCAAAGTTGCGTCGGCAAAAATCCGCAAAGTCAGCAGCGTTGCCGACGATGGCGAATTCGCCAATTTCGCCGACTGGAAAGAGGTCTCGGCATTCATCGACCAGATGGTCGAAAAAAACGGCTTCGACCGGAATGAACTGGTCGCCATGTTCAACAAAGTGCGTTACGTCGACAGCGCGATCCAGCTGATGAAGCCGGCTCCGGCCAGCAAACCCAAGAACTGGGCGGCTTACCGTGCCCGCTTTGTCGAGCCGGTGCGGATCCAGGCCGGCGTCGATTTCTGGAACACCTATGCTGACGCCCTGAGCCGGGCCGAGGCGCAGTACGGCGTGCCGGCGGAAATCATCGTCGGCATCATCGGCGTCGAAACCGTGTACGGCCGCAATGTCGGCAGCTTCCGGGTGATGGACGCCATCACCACGCTGGCGTTCGATTATCCGAATACACCAACGCGCGAAGCGCGCATGGCGTTTTTCCGCGGCGAACTGGAAAGTACCCTGCTGTACGCCCGGGAGTCGGGCATCGATCCGTTTACCTTGCTGGGCTCATACGCCGGCGCCATAGGCTGGCCGCAGTTCATGCCGAGCAGCATCCGCCAGTACGGCGTGGATTTTGACGGCAAGGGGAAAATCGACTTACGCAATTCACCGGTCGATGCGATCGGCAGCGTGGCCCATTACCTGGCCGAACACGGCTGGAAAACCGGCCTGCCGGTGGTCTTCCCGGCGACGCTGTCGACCGACACCAGCGCCGAAAACCGCTGGCAGGCTTTTATCGGGCAAGGCCTGGAAGCCAAATATCCGCTGGATGAACTGACCGCGGCCGGCGTAGTGCCTGGCGTAGTGCCGCCGAACGACATACGGTACGGCCTGATCGACTTGCAAAACGGCCAGGCGCCGGCCGAGTACTGGCTCGGCACCGATAATTTCTACGCCATCACGCAGTACAACCGCAGCTTCTTTTACGCGATGTCGGTAGTGGACCTGGGACGTGCGGTGCGGGTGGCGCGCACTGCGCAGTAAATCAGGGATTGCTGACGCTGAGTTCGACCTCGACGGTCTGGCCATTGGCGCTCAGCCAGATCTGCGCATCCTGGATCGTGCACTGCAATTGCATGCTGCGCTGGGCGAAACCGGTCAGGGCCTCGCTGCTGGCCGCGGCAATATTGATAACGGTCAGGTTACGGGCGCGCGCTACCTTGCTGCTGATCTGGTTCCACCAGATGTGGCTGGTGCTGCTATAGCTGTAGACCACCACTTGCGCGGCCCGTCCACAGGCTTTGAGGATGCGCTTTTCGTCAGGCTGGCCGACTTCGATCCAGAGATCGATGGCGCCGGTCAGGTCCTTGGCCCACAAATCGGGTTCCTCGGCATCCGACAAGCCTTTGCCGAATACCAGCGCAGCCGAGGCGTGACGGGCGAACGCCAGCAGGCGCACCATCATGCGCTCGTCGGTTTCCGACGGATGGCGGGCCAGCGTCAGCGCGTGCTCCTGATAATAATGACGGTCCATATCCGCAATTTGCAGATCGGCTTTGAAAATAGTTGCTTTAAGGGCCATAACGCCTATTGTTATATATAGTTGAATCAAACCCGGTGTGTTGCAGTCACGGGATCGGAAGAATAACCCGATTTGCACCGCCTGGAGCACATATATGAGCGCCGGAAGTGGCTGCGGCAACGCTTGATGCAGCCGGATTCATCCTTATATTCATCTTAATTGTTTGCAAATAATGTTTCCCAATCTCATGAAAACTGCTTCATCCACTACTTCCTCAACAGACATGACGCCGTTTTCCAGCGAAGTAATCGCTCACACAAAATTATGGCTGGAGCGTGCCGTGATCGGGCTCAATCTTTGCCCGTTTGCCAAAGCGGTATTTATCAAGGATCAGATTCGTTACGTCGTCAGCAGTGCACAGACGCCGGAAGAGTTATTGGCGGACCTGATGGCGGAGCTGGAATTGCTGCAGCAGGCAGATCCAGAAGCAATCGACACCACCCTGCTGATGCATCCTGATGCACTGCGTGATTTCCTGGACTACAACGACTTCCTGGATGTCGCCGATGCAGCGGTCGAAGAGCTTGGACTGGACGGTGAAATCCAGGTTGCCAGCTTCCATCCCGAGTATCAGTTCGCCGGCACCGACATAGACGACATCAGCAACTATACCAATCGCGCGCCTTATCCTACCTTGCATCTGTTACGTGAAATCAGCGTCGAGCGCGCGGTTGATGCGTTCCCTGAGGCCGCCCAGATATTCGATAAAAACATGCGGACCCTGCAACGATTGGGATTAGATGGCTGGCGGAAACTACTTGGGGAGGGAGATCAACAAAAACAGTCTTAATTATTATTTTAGCAATATTGGAATGTTGTAAAAATGGTGTTCCTTGCAATTTTTACTGAAAGTTACTAAATAGTAATAGACATCGTAATAAGAAAATTTTAAATTGAGCTTGTGCAACTTATTTGTATATTTGGTCACTAAACAAAGGTAGGTTGTTTGTTACCAATGTAATGTACAACATGCTGTGCAATGTACTTAGCGGTATCAGCTGTCCCATGAAGAAAAGATAGGGAGTTTCTTTATGATAAATATGTGCTCAAAATCAGTATAAAATATGGCAAGTTGCAGTTTCGCCAATAAAACTGGGAGGTGCACTTGGTAATAGTTCGCTGCATATTGCACAAACACTTCCCATATATCAACTAGGATAACGGAATCAATTGATTATGACTAACACTACCCCAGACGCACCAACCAGCAACAAGCTCGATGAGCAGGTAACTTACGATCCAAACCATCTGCTCGACTCTTTGATCGACAAGTTGCACTTGAAAAATGATGCCGCACTCTCGCGCTCACTCGAAGTGGCGCCACCGGTCATCAGCAAGATCCGCCATCGCCGCTTGCCGGTTGGCGCATCGCTGCTGATCCGCATGCACGAAGTCAGCGACCTGACGATTCGTGAACTGCGCGCCTTGATGGGCGACCGCCGCGAGAAATTCCGTATCAGCGACAAGCAGTTCAAGCCAAAGAGCAAGATCGAAGCCGAAAAGCTGAAGTAATCGGCATGCCAGCCGCGTCCCTGCTTGAAGCTTGCTTCAGGCAGGGAAAACGCCGGTAGACAAATAGCGGTCGCCACGATCGCAGACGACGAAAACTATCGTCGCGTTTTCTACTTGCTGCGAAATCCGTAACGCCACCTCGCAAGCCCCCGCCGCAGATATCCCGCAGAAAATCCCTTCTTCGCTCGCCAGCCTGCGCGCCATATGTTCCGACGCCGCCTGACTGACTGATTCAATCTGGTCTACCCTGGAATGCTCATATATCTTGGGCAAATAGGCTTCCGGCCATTTCCTGATGCCTGGAATCTGCGAGCCCTCTTCCGGCTGCGCACCGATGATGCGGATAGCCTGGTTCTGCTCTTTCAGGTAAGTGGAAACGCCCATGATGGTGCCGGTGGTGCCCATCGCGCTGACAAAATGCGTGATGCGTCCTTCCGTGTCGCGCCAGATTTCCGGACCGGTGGTTTCGTAGTGCGCGAGCGGGTTATCCGGGTTGGCGAACTGGTCGAGAATCAGTCCTTCTCCGTCTTTCTGCATTTTTTCCGCCAGGTCGCGCGCATATTCCATGCCGCCGGTCTTCGGCGTAAGGATGATCTTGGCGCCGTATGCCGCCATGCTCTGGCGCCGCTCTTCGCTCAGGTTTTCCGGCATCAGCAACACCATCCTGTAGCCGCGCATGGCTGCCACCATCGCCAGGGCGATCCCGGTGTTGCCGCTGGTTGCCTCAATCAGGGTATCGCCGGGCTTGATCTGGCCGCGCGCTTCGGCATGTTTGATCATCGACAATGCCGGCCGGTCTTTCACCGAGCCGGCCGGATTATTGCCTTCCATCTTGCCTAGGATAACGTTGTTCCTCTGCTCGGCTTCGCTGCCGGGGATACGTTTGAGTTGTACCAGGGGCGTATTGCCGATTGTGTCTTCGATAGTCAGATAAGGCATAGTGTGATCAAACGTCATGTGCAAAGAGCCCATTTTAATATGAGACTTTGTTATGCGTATGAAAGCCTGACAAACCGTATGCAACCGCGGCCAGGCAAGCGAGCGGGCGGTCCCGGAAACGAAAAAGCCCTGGAATCCAGGGCTGGGCAAAGCATTTTATCTCCCGGCGGCCACCCGGCCGCCGCTACTTGCCCTTGGCAGCCGGCTTGGCGGCAGTCTTGGGCGCGGGCTCAGCGTCGCCGGTCTTCGGCTTGCCATTCACCAGCAAACCGGCTTGCGACAGCTTGAGCGCATTTTTCTCGCCGATGCCTGATACACGGCTTTCGAAATCGGCCCAGTCCTTGAAGTTGCCGCCTTTGCCGCGCTCGTCGACTATACGCTTGGCGGTGGCGGTACCGATGCCCTTGATGCCGTCCAGGGCAGCCAGGTCGCCTTTGTTGACATCGACCTGGGCAAAACTGGCGGTGGTCATCAACATGCACAATACCAGCAGTATTTTTCTCAGCATTTCGTCTTTCTCCCATAGGTGTGTGGATGACTGAAAAATTCAATCAGACGCGAAAACGTCCAATTAATTATAGTCAGCCACACATGGAAAATTGACATTTAGATCACAAACAAGACTTCGCTTAACCAGGCGCTCTCGTCATCGATAAAGCCTGCTTACGAAGCGCTGCCCAGCAGTTCTTCGCGGCTGACGGTGGCCGTGCCAAGCTTGCCGACGACGATACCGCCGGCGCGATTCGCCAGAGCCACGGCGTCGGCAATCGGCAATCCTGCTCCCAGCATCACTGCCAGCGTGGCAATCACGGTATCGCCGGCGCCGGAGACGTCGAACACTTCGCGCGCCATGGCAGGGAAGTGGCGGATTTCATTCTCGGTGTACAAACTCATGCCTTCTTCCGAACGCGTCAGCAGCAGCGCTTCGAGCTGCAGGGAGGCGCGCAGTTTTTGCGCTTTCGCGGTCAGCTCTTCTTCATTCTTCCAGCTGCCGACAATGCGGATCATCTCTGACTTGTTCGGCGTGAGGACGGTGGCGCCGACGTAACGCGAAAAATCCTCGCCCTTGGGATCGACCAGGATGCATTTGCCGGCTTGCCTGGCGGCGGCAATCATGTCCGCCACATTGACCAGGCTGCCTTTGGCGTAGTCGGACAAGACGACCACCTGGTATTGCGGCAGCAGGGTGTTGAAACGGGTCAGCTTGTCGCGCAATACGGCGTCGGTAGGCGCTTCTTCGAAATCGATGCGCAGCAATTGCTGCTGGCGGCCTATCACGCGCAACTTGATGATGGTCGAGATGGTCGGATCCCGTGTCAGGAAACTGCTGACGCCCATCTCGCCCAGCATGCTGTCGACGGTGTCGCCGGCCTCATCCTGCCCCACCACTCCCAGCAATCCCGAGCTGCCGCCCAAGGTAGCGATATTGCGCGCCACGTTGGCCGCGCCGCCCAGCCGCTCCTCGCGCTTTTCAACCCGCACCACCGGCACCGGCGCCTCTGGCGAAATCCGGCTGACTTCGCCAAACCAGTACCGGTCCAGCATGACATCGCCGACCACCAGAATCTGCACATGCTCGAAAGAGGCCGGCAACTTATAGGTATGATTAGTCATCGTCTTATCCACGCGCCAGCACCGAACGGCCAATGCCGTAATACTCAAAGCCCAGCTCGCCCATTACTTCCGGCTCATACAAATTGCGGCCATCGAATACGATAGGCGTCTTGAGCAGCGTCTTGACCTGGTCGAAATCGGGACTGCGGAAAGTTTTCCACTCCGTCACGATCACCAGGGCGTCGGCGCTTTGCAGGGCCTCGGTCTGGTTGTCGCAAAACCGTATGCGTTCAAAAGCGCCGGGAGCGCCGGCGAAATCCAGCGCCAATACCCGCTTTGCCTCCGCCATCGCGACCGGATCGTGCACCGCCACCGTCGCGCCGCGTGCAATCAGTTCGCCGAGCAGTACCCGCGATGAAGCTTCGCGCATGTCATCGGTATTCGGCTTGAACGCCAGACCCCATAGCGCGAAGTGCTTGCCGCTCAGGTCCGCGCCAAAGCGCTCGCCGATCTTTTGTCCCAGCACATGCTTCTGGTTGTTATTGACCTGCTCCACTGCGCGCAGGATATGCAATTCCTGGCCATAGGCGCGCGCGGTGCGCTCCAGCGCCTGCACATCCTTCGGAAAACAGGAACCGCCGTAGCCGCAGCCGGCATACAGGAAGCTGTAGCCTATGCGCGGATCGGAGCCGATCCCGTGGCGCACGGCTTCGATATCGGCGCCCACCTTGTCGGCCAGGTTAGCCAGTTCGTTCATGAACGAGATACGGGTCGCCAGCATCGCATTCGCGGCATATTTGGTGAACTCGGCGGAACGCACGTCCATCCAGAAGGTACGCTCGTGGTTACGGTTGAAAGGCAGGTACAGCTGCTTCATCAGCGCCTGCGCCTGCTGGCCTGAAGCGCTTTCGTCGCAGCCGATGACGATGCGGTCCGGCCGCATGAAATCTTCGACCGCGGCGCCCTCTTTCAGGAATTCCGGATTGGAGACAACCGAGAATTGCAGGGGCGCGCCAGCCAGCTTGCGTGCGTTCAATTCCTCCTGGATCGCGGCGCTTACCTTGTCCGCGGTCCCGACCGGCACAGTCGACTTATCGACGATCACCTTGAAACCGGTCATGTATTTGCCGATATTGCGGGCGGCCGCCAGCACGTATTGCAGGTCGGCCGAACCGTCTTCGTCCGGCGGTGTGCCCACCGCGATGAACTGCACCTGGCCATGGGCTACGCTGGCGGCGATATCGGTAGAAAAATGCAAACGTCCGGCAGCGCGGTTGCGGCCGACGATTTCAGCCAGGCCCGGCTCATGGATCGGGATGCCGCCGCTGTTCAGCAGCGCAATCTTGCTTTGATCCAGGTCGAGGCAGAATACATCGTTGCCCAGTTCGGCCAGGCAAGCGCCTGTGACCAAACCGACGTAACCGGTACCGATAATAGTAATTTTCATGTTATTCCGTGAATGCGCTGCACAGCCCGATTGTTTATGGCGGGCCGGCGGGTTTTAGTTCATGACGTTCAGTTCTTCGGTGCGACGCGGCGGATAGGTTTCCCAGCGGCTGCAGCCAGGGCATTGCCAATAGAACTGGCGCGCCTTGAAACCGCAGTGGCTGCACTGGTAGCGCGCCAGCTTCTGGGTATAGCCATGCACCAGGTTCTTGACCACCGACAGTTCGGTATGCATTTCCGGCGTTATTTTCATCAAGCGCGCTTCCAGCAGCTTGTCCAGTCCTAGCAGGGTCGGTGTCCGCCGCAGTTCATCGCTCACCAGCTGATTGGTAGCTTCGACGCCATCCAGCTCCAGCACCGCCTTGAACACCACTTCCAGCAAATCGATGGAAGATGCTTCCGCCAGGTAGGAGCGCAGCAGGCTGACGCCTTCATGCGGCCGTCCAACCGCGCGATAGCCATCCATCAGGCGTTGCGCCACCAGCGCCACATGCGGCACGCTTTGCTGCTCGACCCGGCGCCAGACCTGCAGGGCCGCTTCGACGTCGCCCTGCGCCAGGTGCACGTCGCCCAGGAGCATGGTGGCGCGCACGCTGTTGCGGTCGTTGCTCAATGCTTTTTCCAGCAGGGACATGGCGGCTTCGGGGTGGCCGTCAACCAGTTCATCCTGCGCCAGTTCGCAATAAAACTGGGCGATTTCCTTTTGCCGTCCGCCGGCGCCCGATTGCTGCAATGTCTGGGCCGCTTCGATCGCCCGCAGCCATTCTTTTTCGCGCTGGTAGATTTCCAGCAGGGCACGTCCGGCCTGCGCGCCGTACTGGCTGCCGGCGAGCAGGTTAAAGCTCTCTTCGGCCCGGTCCAGCAAACCGGCTTTCAGGTAATCCTGTCCCAGTTCGTACTGGGCGTGCAAACGATGTTCCTGCGCCAGGTCTGGACGCGCCAGCAGGTTCTGGTGGACCCGGATCGCGCGCTCGGTCTCGCCGCGGCGGCGGAACAGGTTGCCGAGGGCGAAATGCAGCTCCGCGGTTTCGGGATCCAGCTTGACGATTTCGATGAATGCATCGATAGCCTTGTCCGGCTGTTCATTCAGCAGAAAATTCAAACCCTTGAAATAACCGCGGGGCAAACTGCGTGATTCGGATATCAGCTGATTGATATCGACCCGTGCGGCGATCCAGCCTAATCCAAAAAAGACCGGGATACCGAGTAACCACCAAATTTCAAATTCCATACGGGCTGTTGTGCTTTATGCGTGACCTGAATCTCAGGTGTGAAAATGCCGGCAAGCCGCCGCCGAGACATTACGGCGATGCAGCTAGTTAGATACTCAGCGGCATTATATATTCTTGATGCTGTCCGGTTGCGGCGCTTGTGACTCTGCCAGGCGCTGTGCCTCTTGTTCTTTTTGCATCGAGGTCAGGGCTTTTTTGGTTTTTGATGCATTGCGGCGGTGACGGAATACGGACGGCGCCATCGCCAGCACGCCAAGGATCGCGCCAAAGACAAAGAAGCCCAGCAGAAACAGCACCAGCGGCCCTTGGATGGTCGTGCCGGGGAAGAACTGCAGGTCGACGTTGCCTTTGTTCTGCAAGGCGAAGCCGAAAAATACGACAAAGAGCAAGATCGAAAGAATTCGGGAAATGATTTTCATGATGCCTTTCCGTTTGATTGGGTAACAGTGGGCAGCATACGAGCTGTTCTGCAGTTGGCTGATTCTACTCTTGCCATTTTCGCAAATCCACGACTCACACAAACAATATTAACTTTAAATGATGCGAAATTGTACGTGAAAAAAAACGGCATCCGAAGATGCCGTTTCGATTTTGCTTACGCACAAACTATAACTCAGTCCTCTTGAATCGGTTGCCCGACCATCGCGTCGACTCGTTCGCGCAACTCCTTGCCTGGCTTGAAATGCGGCACCCGTTTTTCGGGCACCATCACTTTGTCGCCAGACTTGGGATTGCGCCCGATCCGCGGTGGCCGCCGATTCAGCGCAAAACTGCCGAATCCACGAATCTCGATACGCTGTCCGGTCGCCAAGGCATCGGCCATCGCATCGAGTATGGTTTTCACCGCGTAATCCGCATCCTTGGCTACCAGTTGCGGATAACGTTCGGCCAAGCGGGCAATCAGCTCCGACTTTGTCATTAGCTTTACTCGATTACTCTGCTTAGTTCTTGTTGTCGAGTTTTGCCTTCAGCAACGCGCCCAGGCTGGTCGTGCCGGAAGCTGCATTGGAGTCCGAAGCCGAAGACAGCTTTTGCATTGCTTCCTGGGTTTCAACATTGTCTTTCGCCTTGATCGACAGCTGGATGCTGCGAGCCTTGCGGTCGATGTTGATGACCATGGTTTCGACGGTGTCGCCAACCTTCAGGTGGGTACCGGCATCTTCCACGCGGTCGCGGGAGATTTCGGATGCACGCAGGTAGCCTTCGACTTCTTCCGACAACTGGATCACTGCGCCCTTAGGCTCGACCGACTTGACCGTACCGGAAACCAGTGCGCCCTTGTCGTTCATTGCAGCGAAGTTGTTGAATGGATCGCCTTCCAGCTGCTTGACGCCCAGGGAAACGCGCTCACGCTCAACGTCGATTGCCAGAACGATGGCTTCCAGCTCGTCACCCTTCTTGAAGCGACGCACGGCTTCTTCGCCGGTTTCAGTCCAGGACAGGTCCGACAGGTGCACCAGGCCGTCGATGTTGCCGGCCAGGCCGATGAACACGCCGAAATCAGTGATCGACTTGATCGCGCCCTTGACCTTGTCACCCTTCTTGTGGGTAACAGCGAAGTCGTCCCAAGGATTAGCCTTGCATTGCTTCATGCCCAGGCTGATACGGCGGCGGTCTTCGTCGATTTCCAGGACCATGACTTCAACTTCGTCGCCCAGTTGGACAACCTTGTTTGGCGCCACGTTCTTGTTGGTCCAATCCATTTCGGAAACGTGGACCAGGCCTTCGATACCTTGTTCGACTTCGACGAATGCGCCGTAGTCGGTGAGGTTGGTGACTTTACCGAACAGACGGGTGCTTTGCGGGTAACGACGCGACAGACCGGTCCAAGGATCGTCGCCCAGTTGCTTGACGCCCAGGGAAACGCGATTCTTTTCTTGATCGTACTTCAGAACCTTGGCAGTGATCTCTTGACCGACTGTCAGCACTTCCGAAGGATGACGCACACGACGCCATGCCAGATCGGTGATGTGCAGCAGGCCGTCGATGCCGCCCAGGTCCACGAATGCGCCGTAGTCGGTGATGTTCTTGACCACGCCGGTAACGATGGTGCCTTCTTTCAGGGTTTCCATCAGCTTTTGGCGCTCTTCGCCCATCGAAGCTTCGATAACCGCACGACGCGACAACACGACGTTGTTACGCTTGCGATCGAGCTTGATGACCTTGAATTCCATGGTCTTGCCTTCGAACGGCGTGGTGTCCTTGACCGGACGGGTGTCGACCAGCGAACCCGGCAGGAAGGCACGGATGCCGTTGGTCAGGACAGTCAGGCCGCCCTTGACCTTGCCATTGACAGTACCGGTAACGATCTCGCCGGACTCCATCGCTTTTTCCAGCGAGAGCCACGATGCCAGACGCTTGGCCTTGTCGCGCGACAGGATGGTGTCGCCGAAACCGTTTTCCAGCGATTCGATAGCGACGGAGATGAAATCGCCGACAGCTACTTCGAGTTCGCCGTTGTCATTTTTAAATTCTTCGATTGGAATGAAGGCTTCCGACTTGAGGCCTGCGTTGACGATAACGAAGTTATGGTCAAGGCGCACGACTTCAGCAGAAATCACTTCACCAGAACGCATGTCTTGACGTGACAGCGATTCTTCAAACAGCGCGGCGAAAGCGTCAGCGCCGGCAGATGCAGGGGACAGAACAGTGATGGACATAGTTTTGACTAGTTGGCCAGTATTGCCGCGCAAGGTGCTTACTAGGATGCGGTCAATAAAGGGTTAGGTTTTTCAACGTCCGGCCAGACTTTGCGTCAGGCCGAACACCAAGGTGCAGCAAAAAAACAACGTATTTGCATGTTTTTATTCATGCTTGAGACTCAACACCTCTCGCATAACTGATTCAGACAGCGTATTTAAACAAACCGGGAAGCGGCATACCACCCGAGCACTTGCGCGACCGCCTGATCGACAGTCATTGCAGAAGTATCCAGCAGATACGCCCCTTCCGCGGCCTTTAACGGTGCCGAGCTGCGGTTGCTATCGCGCGCGTCACGCTCCGTCAAATCCTTTGAGAGGTCTTCCATATTAGCAGAAAAACCCTTGTCAATCAATTGCTTATAGCGCCGCTGGGCCCTGGCCTCGACACTGGCGGTCAAAAACACTTTCAAGCCGGCGTGCGGGAAAATCACCGTGCCCATGTCGCGGCCGTCGGCGACCAGCCCTGGATGTTGCCGGAAGCTCAACTGCAGGCCAAACAAGGCTTGCCTGACCGTTGGTATTGCAGCAATTTTAGAGGCCAGGTTGCCCACTGCCTCGGCCCGGATATCGTTCGATACATCCTCGTTCGCCAGGAAAATGTGGGCGCCGTTGAAATGGCAATGCAGATGCTCGGCAGCCTTGGCCAGGGCGTGTTCATCGTCGAGCGGGATATCGCGCCGCATCACGGACAGGGCCGTCAGGCGATACAAGGCGCCCGAATCGAGATAATGAAACCCCAGGTGCTGCGCAACCTTCTGCGCGACAGTGCCTTTGCCGGATGCCGTCGGACCATCGATCGTGATGACAGGGATGTGGGAATTGGGCATAGGAGTACTCGATGGTTATGAATGAAATTATTGCCCGCGCAGAACTTGTCCGTCACTCGGCCAAGGGTGCAAAGATTGCCTGCAAGTCGTCTTGCGTCAATCCGATATTCTGGGTTTCGCCTTCGGGCGACAGCATGGCTTGCGCCAGGTCGGCTTTCTTCTGCTGCAGCAGCTGGATGCTTTCCTCTACCGTACCCTTGGCGATCAGCTTGTACACAAACACTGGCTTGTCCTGGCCGATGCGCCAGGCGCGGTCGGTCGCCTGGCTTTCCGCCGCCGGATTCCACCAAGGATCGTAGTGGATCACGGTATCCGCCGCGGTCAGGTTGAGGCCGACGCCGCCGGCCTTGAGGCTGATCAGGAACACCGGCACTTCGCCGTCCTGGAAGCTGCGCACCGCCTCTGCCCGGTCCAGCGTGGCGCCGGTCAGCATGGCGTAGCCGATACCGCGCTGGCGCAGCTCGGCGGCGATCAGCGCCAGCATGCTGGTAAATTGCGAAAACACCAGGATACGCCGGTCTTCCTGGCGCAGTTCGTCCACCATTTCCAGCAGTTCCTGCAGCTTGGCCGACGGCACCTCGGCTACTTCTTTCCCGTCTTCCGCCTCCGCTTCCGGCACGCCGGTCTTGAGCAGGCGCGGATCGCAGCAAGCCTGGCGCAGTTTCAGCAAGGCTTCGAGGATCACGATATGGCTGCGCGCGACACCCTTCTTGGCGACTTCTTCGCGTACCTTCTTGTCCATCACCAGGCGTACGTTTTCGTACAGGTCGCGTTGCGCACCGCTCAGCGTCACCGAGCGCAGCATCTCGGTTTTCGGCGGCAACTCCTTGGCTACCTTGTCCTTGGTCCTGCGCAGCAGGAAAGGCTTGATGCGGCGGCCCAGCAACGCGCGCCGGGCGGCGTCGCCATGTTTCTCGATCGGCTGCCGGAAATCGCGGTTGAAAGCTTTTTCGTCGCCCAGCAAACCCGGCAGCAGGAAATGGAATTGCGCCCACAGTTCGCCCAGGTGGTTTTCCACTGGCGTGCCGGTCAGGCAGAGGCGATGGCGGGCATTCAGCAACGCCGCGCTTTGCGCTACCTTGGAACGGGGATTCTTGATGTAATGCGCTTCGTCCAGGATCAGCAAATGGAACTCATGCCGGCGCCAATGCTCTTCGTCGCGCGGCAGCAAGGCATAGGTGGTCAGGACCAGGTCGAACTGGCCGATCTGATCGAACTGCTCCAGCCGCTGTTTTCCTTGCAGCACCAGCACCCGCAGTTCAGGCGCAAAACGCAGCGCTTCCTGCTGCCAGTTATCCATCAGGCTGGTAGGCGCGACCACCAGCGCCGGCGCAGTCAGGCGTCCGCTTTGCTTCTCGACCAGGATATGCGCCAAGGTCTGCACCGTCTTGCCCAGGCCCATGTCATCGGCGAGGATGCCGGCCAGGTCGTATTCGCGCAGGAACTGCATCCACGCCAGGCCTTCCAGCTGGTAATCGCGCAGTGTCGCCTGCAGGCCGGCTGGCGCCGCAATCTTCTTGACGCCGCCAAAGGTGTGCAGTTTTTGCCCCATGCTGCGCAGACGGTCGCCGCCCACCCAGCGCAGCTTGGCGCCAGCGTCCAGCTCCGCCAGGCGGGCGGCGTCGAGCGCCGATAACCGCACCTGGCTATCCGATTTTTCGGCGAAATACAGTTCGCCCAGGGTATTCAGGATAGGCTTGATGCGGCCCCATGGCATGGCGACATGGATGCCGTCGGACAAACGCACCAGCAGCTCGTCCTGGTCGTCGCGCAGCGCCATGTTGCGCGGATCGAAATCCTGGGGGGCGTGGCGGATCAGGTCGACCAGCAAGGGCAGCAAAGGCACGCGCCGGTGATTGACGACGATGCCCAGCTCAAGGTCAAACGCCGCATTGGCAGGCTGGTCTGCCGCCTCGTCGATCTCGGCATACCAGTCTTCCACCGCGGCCACGTCAAAACGGTATTCCGCCCGCTTGTCGATCTGCCAGCCCTGGCTCGCCAGGCTCGGCAAACCTTCTTTCGCAAAACGCAGCCAGGACGACTGGTCCGGCTGCATGAACATGCCGGGCATCATCGCCAGCGGGTGCTGCGTGCCCTCGAGCGGCAGCATGCCGAGCGCGATCAGCGCCTGCCTGAAAACCGTTTCGGCGTCCTGGTCGCGCACGATCTGTTCGATGCCGGCCGGCGTGTTGCGGCTCAGCGTCGCGGCAAATTGCGTGGATACGATTTCACCGTCATAACGGAAATGCAGTTCGGCGAAATCCTGCATCAGCGGATTGCTGACGCTGGGCAAACTCCCAAGCACCAGCAGCGGCTGCGGCCTGATGTCCTTGCGGATCGTCTGCGGCACCTGCGGCGGGAACGGGATCACATCGTTCAAGCCTTGCGTCAGCAATTGCTGGGCAACCGCCAGGCGATCGTCGGGATCCAATAGCGGCGCCTGTATCACCAGGTCGTTGAGCGCCTTGCTGGAAATCCTGGCGTCGCGCTGCGGCAGCACCAGTTCCCCGCATGACAGGTTGTCGATATACCAGGGCGGCTCGGTCGGCAACAGGTAATCGACATGCTTGCGCGCCTGGATGGACTTCCCTTCGGCTTCTGGCTCCGCTTCGAATTGCCAGCCCAGCTGCCACATGTCGCGCACCACGTCGCGGCTATCCTCCACCGTTTCATGCCAGGCCAGGCTGGCCTGGCGGGTGGCGGCAAGCTGCAACGGATAGGCGGTGCCCTTGGCCAGGTCAGCCAGCGAATTGGCCCATAACAGGCGCTGTTGCTGCAACAGGGCGCGCAGCAGTTGCGCGCCGAGCTTGCCGCTCAATTCGCAAGCCGCATGCTGCGCATGGTTGCCGTCGTTCTGGGCGACGAACAAACCAATCAGGTCACGATCTTCCGGACGCAAGAACACTGCGGGATCGGACAACAGGCGCGGCACGTCGGTCGCCGGCTGGGCAGAGACAAACTGGCCGTTCGGACGCTGCTGCGCCTTGCATAAATGCAGCACGGCTTTCTTGCCGTTATAAGCGGCAGACAATACGAACAATACCTGGTGGGTAGCTGCTTTCTGGCGCAAACCCGAGGGCTGCGCCGGCGCCGACCCGGCCGCGGAGACTTCGCCTTCTACCCGCGTCAGCCAGGCTTCCATAGGCCGCGCCAGTGCTTGCACCTGTGGGGTTTTGGGCGCGGCGGCCGGCCTTACCGCCGCAGGTTGCGGCGGCGCGGGCCTGGCAGCAGGGATTGCCAGCTGGTCGGTGGACGGCCGCTGCAGGTATTCAATCAAGGCCGCTGCCACATGCTTGCAATTGGAGCCGACCGGGCAAGAACATACGCTATCGATATCGGGCGTATCGCGAAATACGGACAGCGTGATTTCTTGCTGGTAGACGTTGCTGCCGCTGCCCTGGACCGTCGCGTTGAGGACGTCGCCATCCTGCTCCACCGCAAGCACGCGGCGCTGGCGGACGTATTCCTGGCCGCGATCATAGGTTGCCTGGTGCAACACGTCGCGCACATCGGCAAGTGTCAGATTCATGCGCGGCCCGCCACCTACAATAAAGTCTGCTCGGCGATCTGCCCGAACACGGTGAAATAATCAGGAAAGGTCTTGGCAACGCATTGCGGATCATTGATGCGCACCGTGGTGCCGCGCAGCGCGGCGCCATCCAGCGAAGCCAGCGAAAAACACATCGCCATGCGATGGTCGTCATAGGTATCGATGGTTGCCGCCTGCAATTGCGCCGGCGGCGTCACGCGCAGGTAATCGCTGCCCTCTTCGATCGTTGCTCCCAGCTTGCGCAACTCGGTGGCCATGGCGCTGAGGCGGTCGGTTTCCTTGACGCGCCAGCTGGCGATATTGCGCAAAGTGCTGGGGCCGTCGGCGTACAAGGCGGCGACAGCAATGGTCATCGCGGCGTCCGGGATATGGTTGAAATCGGCGTCGATGGCTTTTAATACGCCGTTCGAAGACGCTTCAATCCAGTTGTCGCCCATCGTGATGACGGCTCCCATCTGCCGCAAAGCTTCGACAAACCGGACGTCGCCCTGGATACTGTTGCTGCCGACGCCTTCGACCCGCAGCGGCCCGCCGGTTATCGCTCCGGCCGCCAGGAAATAAGACGCGGAAGAGGCATCGCCTTCGACGTGGATGGTCTTCGGGCTCTGGTATTGCTGCCCGGCCGCGACGGTAAACGACTGCCAGCCGTCGCGCTCCACGCTGACGCCGAAACGCTGCATCAGGTTCAGGGTAATTTCAATATAAGGCTTGGAGATCAGTTCGCCGACCACCTCGATCGTCACCGCCTCATGTTTCGCCATCAGCGGCGCCGCCATCAGCAGCGCTGTCAGGAACTGGCTGGAAACGTTGCCGCGCACCTGCATGCGCTGGGTGTGCAGCTGGCCGCGCTGGATATGCAACGGCGGATAACCGGCAACGCCGGTGTAGGCGATGCGGGTGCCGACGGCGTTCAAGGCGTCGACCAGGTCGCCGATAGGCCGCTCATGCATGCGCGCCACGCCGTGCAAGGTATAGTCGCCGCCCATCGCGGCCAGGGCCGCGGTCAGCGGACGGATCGCGGTACCGGCATTGCCCATGAACAGGTCAGCCTGGTGCACGGGAAAACTGCCGCCGCTGCCATGCACGGTATAAGCCTGCGTGCCTTCTGCCTGTTCCCACGCCACGCCTAATTGCTTGAGCGCCATCAGCATGACCAGCGTATCGTCGGATGCCAGCAAATCAAGGATCCTGGTAGTACCGTTGGCCAGCGCCGCCAGCAGCAAAGTGCGGTTGGAAATGCTTTTGGAGCCCGGCAACCGGACCGTGCCCTGCACCCGCGCTACCGGATGCAGATCGATGTATTTCGGATAGTGCTGCTTGCGTTGCGTAGTCATTAGTCGCCGCCTTCTTTATTCTGTTGTTCCGCCGCCTCTATGGCGCTGATCCAGTTGTGCCTTGCCTGTTGCGCATTGCTGTAGACGGCTTCCAGCGCCTGGCCGTCGCCGGCCGCCAGCAAGCCGCGCAAGCGGGTCAATTGCAGCAGGTAAGCATCCAGTTCGCCGAGCAAGGCCTCCTGGTTTGCCAGTGAAATATCGCGCCACATTTCCGGCGACGAGCCGGCGATCCGGGTGAAGTCGCGAAAACCGCTGGCCGCGTATTGAAACAGCGATGCCGCATGCGGCTTGTTGGCGATATCGTCCACCAGCGCATACGCCAGCATATGCGGCAGATGGCTGACCGCGGCAAAAATGGCGTCGTGCTGTTGCGGCGACAAGCGGTGAATCAAGGCGCCGCACTGCTGCCATGCGGCGGCGACCTTGGCCACATCCTGTTCGGCATTTTCCGGCAGCGGCGCCAGCACTACTTTTTTGCCGGCATACAGCTCGGCCAGCGCCGCCTCAGGACCGTTCTGCTCGCGCCCGGCAATCGGATGCCCTGGCACGAACTGGGCAATCTTGCCGCCCAGCGCCGCCCGCGCAGCCAGCACCACATCGGACTTGGTGCTGCCGGCGTCGGTAACGACAGTGCCTGGCTGCAGATGCGGCTCGATGCTGGCGAGGATAGCGCCAGTCTGCGCTACCGGCGCCGCGATCAGGACCAGGTCGGCGCCGGCAACGGCGTCGGCGGCAGAAGCGGCAATGGCATCGATGATTCCCAATTCGCGCGCGCGCTGCAAGGTCGCGAGCTGACGGCCTGCCCCGACCACCTGTTCCGCCGCGCCGGCTTTTTTCAAAGCCAGGGCAAATGAACCGCCGATCAGCCCCACACCAAATATTGCGATTTTCTTGAACACGAATGATGCTTTAATAAAAATTAGTCGAAGCTAAAGTTAACGTCGATGTCAGCTCAGCAGTTTTTTCAGCGCATCAATGAACGCCGCGTTTTCATCCGGCAAACCGATCGTGACGCGCAACCACTGCGGCAAGCCATAGTTGGCGACCGGACGCACAATGATGCCCTGCTTCAGCAGGGCCAGGTTGACGCGGGCGCCGGCGCCTTCGTCTTCACCTACCTTGACCATGACGAAGTTGCCGAACGAAGGCACGTATTCCAAACCCAGTTCGTCGAAGGCCTGCGTCAGCTGGCGATAGCCGTCACGATTCAGCTGCGCGCTGCGCTGCAGGAAAGCGGTGTCGTTCAAGGCCGCCACCGCGGCGGCTTGCGCCAGCGAGTTGACGTTGAACGGCTGGCGGATCCGGTTCAGCAGGTCGGTTATCGCCGGTTGGGCGATACCGAAGCCGATGCGCAAGCCAGCCAGTCCATAGGCTTTCGACATCGTGCGCGAGACCAGCAGGTTCGGATATTTGCGCACCCAGGAGATCGACTCGTATTGCAGCTCCGGCGGCAGGTACTCGTTGTAGGCTTCATCCAGCACCACCACGATTTGCGGCGGCACGTGCGCCAGGAAAGCGTCGAGTTCGGCGGCCGGGATGAAGCTGCCGGTCGGGTTGTTCGGATTGGCGATGAAGATCAGCTTGGTATCGTCGGTAATGGCGGCAGCCATGGCGTCGAGGTCATGGCCGTAATCCTTGGCCTTGACTACGATGGCGCGCGCGCCCACGGCCTGGGTCGCCAGGGCGTACACCACAAAAGAATATTCCGCATACATCGCGGCTTGGCCCGCCTGCACGAAAGCATGGGTAGCCAGTTCAAGGATATCGTTGCTGCCGTTGCCCAGCGTAATCCACTCAGCCGGCACGTCGTATTTGGCGGTGATCGCGGCTTTCAGGTCGAAGCCGTTGGCGTCCGGGTAGCGGCCGATATCGGCGACTGCCTTTTGCATCGCGACCTTGGCCGATTCCGGCATGCCCAGCGGATTTTCATTGGAGGCCAGCTTGATGATCTTGGCTTCGTCCAGGCCAAACTCGCGCGCGACTTCGGCAATCGGCTTGCCGCCCTGGTACGGGGCGATAGCGCGTACATATTCTGGACCAAATTTAATTGACATTGTCTGCTTTCGAAACGTGTTGTTGATTGCTTATCGGCTATTTGCTCAGAAGCTGCGCGGATACGATCCCAGCAGCTTGTAGAACGCGGCGTTTTGCTGCAACTCCGCCAGCGCCTTGGCTACCTTGTCGTCTTCCGCATGTCCCTCGACGTCGACATAGAAATAATATTCCCATGCGCCCATGCGCGCCGGCCGCGACTCGAAGCGCGTCATCGAAACGCCGTGCTTGGCGAGCGGCGCCAGCAACTTGTAAACGGCGCCGGCCTTGTTCGCCACCGACAGCACCAGCGACGTCTGGTCCTTGCCGCTGGCGCCGTTTTTCAGGCGGCCGACCACAGCGAAGCGGGTGCGGTTGTGCGGATCGTCCTGGATGTGGGCGCTGACGATCTGCAGATCGTATTTTTGCGCAGCGATTTCGCCGGCAATTCCCGCCACCGTGGCGTTTTCACTGGCCATGCGCGCCGCCTCGGCGTTGGACGCGACCGCCTGCCGTTCGATATTCGGATAGTGCTGGTTGAGCCAGGCATTGCATTGCGCCAGCGCCTGTGAATGCGCGCAAATGCGGGCCACGCCATCCATCGTGCCGGCTTTGCTCATCAGGCTGTGATGGACCGGGATCGACACTTCGCCACTGATGCTGAGCGTGGTCTGCAGCAGCAAATCAAGGGTGCGGTTGATCACGCCTTCGGATGAATTCTCGATAGGCACCACGCCGAAATCCGCCGTGCCGGCTTCGGCCGCGCGGAACACTTCGTCGATCGACACGCAGGCAAGGCCTTCCACCGCGTGGCCGAACTGCTGGTACACCGCCTGCTCGCTAAACGTGCCGGCCGGCCCCAGGTAGGCAACCGTGACGCGCTTTTCCAAAGCGCGGCATGCCGACATCACTTCGCGGAAAATGGTTTGCACATCGCTGCCTTGCAGCGGGCCGGGATTGCGCTCGGCGACTTTTTGCAAGACTTGCGCCTCGCGCTCAGGGCGGAACACCGGCGCATTGGTCTCGGCCTTGACGTGGCCGACCTCTTGCGCAATCTGGGCACGGCGATTCAGCAAGGCCAGGATTTCGGCATCGATCGCATCGATCTGCTGACGCAGCGGGAGGAGTTTGTCTTCGCTCATATTTCTATCTTTGGTTCTGTTGCTTGGCTAAGCAGGTCATCAAAACAAGCTGTGGTCGGCAACGGGCTAGCCGTGCTGCTTTTCGAATTCTTTCATGTAAGCCACCAGGGCTTGCACGCCAGCCAGCGGCATCGCGTTGTAGATCGACGCACGCATGCCGCCAACCGACTTATGCCCCTTCAACTGCAGCAAGCCAGTCTCTTTGGCGCCGGCCAGGAAAGCGTCGTTCAGTGTTTCATCTGCAAGGAAAAAGGGCACGTTCATGCGCGAGCGGCAGTTGCTGGCGATCTTAGTCCGATAGAAACCGGTCGAGTCCAGGTAGTCATACAACAGCGCTGCCTTGGCGATATTGCGCTGTTCCATCGCAGCCACGCCGCCCTGCTTCTTGATCCACTGGAACACCAGCCCGGCGATATAAATCGCATAGGTCGGCGGCGTGTTGTACATGGAATCGTTGTCGGCCACGATTTTCCAGTTGAACGCAGAAGGACAAGCCGGCAAGGCATGGCCGAGCAAATCTTCGCGCACCACTACCAGGGTCAGCCCGGCCGGCCCGATATTCTTTTGCGCGCCGCCGTAGATCACGCCGTATTTGGACACATCCACCACGCGCGACAAGATGTGCGAAGACATGTCGGCCACCAGCGGCGCGCCGTCGGTTTCAGCGGCGATATCGGGCGTGAACTGGTATTCGACGCCGTCGATGGTTTCATTGGTGCAGAGATGGACGTATGCCGGATCTTTGGACAGCTGCCAGCTGTCGCGCTCAGGTATCTGCGCGAAATGGCTATCTTCGGAAGAGGCTGCGACGTTGACGTTGCCATAGCGCCGCGCTTCCTTCAGCGACTTGGTCGACCAGGAACCGGTATTGATGTAATCGCTGGTGGCCGGCTGGGCACGGCCGTCGCGGCCCAGCAGGTTGAGCGGCACGATCGCGTTCTCGGCAATCGCTCCGCCCTGCATGAACAGCAGCTTGTAATTGTCCGGCACGGCAAGCAGCTCACGGAAATCGTGCTGCGCCGCCGCCAGGATAGACATGAATTCTTTGCCACGATGGCTCATTTCCATCACGGACATGCCGCTGCCCTGCCAGTCCAGCATTTCGGCGGCAGCTTGCTGCAGCACCTCTTTCGGTAACACAGCGGGGCCAGCAGAAAAATTATAGATAGGCATGATGAATAGCGTCAGATAAAAAACCGAGATTGACTACGAACCAACAGATGGCGTTACTGTGCTGCTACTGCTACAAATATCCAAACCCGAACCATGCGCGCCCCGGCTGCGGGCCGGGGCGCGATGCCGTCTTTACTCCGCAGCCGGATCGGTCGGGCCGCGATCGGTCGGGCCGCCGCCTTCTTCGGCGTTGCCGCCGGCATCGGCGTCGGCTTCTGTTTCCACCTCGGCGTCAGACTCGACCACCCGCTGCAAACCGCTCAGCTTGTTGCCGTCTTCCACCGCGATCAACGTCACGCCCTGGGTCGCACGGCCCATTTCACGGATCTCGGCAACCCGGGTACGGATCAGGATGCCGCCGGTGGTGATCAGGATGATTTCATCGCTAGGCTCAACCAGCGTGGCGGCGACTACCTTGCCGTTGCGCTCGCTGGTCTGGATCGCGATCATGCCCTTGGTGCCGCGGCCATGGCGGGTGTACTCGGTGATCGGGGTACGTTTGCCGAAGCCATTTTCAGTGGCCGTCAACACCGATTGCTGTTCGTTTTCAGCGACCAGCAAGGCGATCACCTGCTGGCCGTCTTCCAGGTTCATGCCGCGCACGCCGCGCGCGGTACGGCCCATCGGACGCACGTCGTTTTCGTCGAAACGCACTGCCTTGCCGGAATCGGAGAACAGCATGACGTCATGCTGGCCGTCGGTCAGCGCGGCGCCGATCAGGAAATCGCCCTCATCGAGGTCGACCGCGATGATCCCGGCCTTGCGTGGATTGCTGAAATCCGACAACGGAGTTTTCTTGACGGTGCCCAGGCTGGTCGACATGAAGACATAACGGTCTTCCGGGAAACTGCGGTTGGCGCCGGACAACGGCAACACCACGGTGATCTTCTCGCCATCCTGCAGCGGGAACATGTTGACGATAGGCTTGCCGCGCGAGTTGCGCGAGCCTTGCGGCACTTCCCAGATCTTCAGCCAGTACAAACGGCCGCGGTTGCTGAAGCACAAAATGTAATCGTGGGTATTGCCGACGAACAGCTGGTCGATCCAGTCGTCGTCCTTGGTGGCCATGGCCTGCTTGCCGCGGCCGCCGCGTTTTTGCGCACGGTATTCCGACACCGGCTGCGCCTTCATGTAGCCGGTATGCGACAAGGTTACCACCATGTCTTGCGGCGTGATCAGGTCTTCGGTGCCGAGATCGGTAGGATTGTGTTCGATCTGCGAGCGGCGCTCATCCTTGTTGCCGATGCCGTATTCATTCTTGGCCGCGGTCATTTCGTCAGTGATGATGACGGTGACGCGTTCCGGCTTGGCCAGGATGTCCAGCAGGTCGGCGATCTGCGCCATCACCTCTTTGTACTCGTTGACGATCTTGTCTTGCTCCAGGCCGGTCAGGCGCTGCAGGCGCATCTGCAGGATTTCCTGCGCCTGGTCATCCGACAGCTTGTACAAGCCGTCAGTCTGGATGCCGTAATGCTTAGGCAGGTTTTCCGGACGGAAGGATTCGATGCCGCCGATGTTCTCGTCGCCGGTGCGGGCCAGCATTTCGCGCACCATGGACGAATCCCAGGCGCGCGCCATCAGCTCGGTTTTTGCAACCGGCGGCGTCGGCGCGGCTTTGATCAGGGCGATGAAATCGTCGATATTGGCCAGCGCCACTGCCAGGCCTTCCAGCACGTGGCCGCGTTCGCGCGCCTTGCGCAGTTCGAACACGGTGCGGCGCGTGACGACTTCGCGGCGGTGCGACAAGAAGCATTCCAGCATCTGCTTCAGGTTCAGCAGTTTCGGCTGGCCGTCGACCAGCGCCACCATGTTCATGCCGAAGGTATCCTGCAGCTGGGTCTGCTTGTACAGGTTGTTCAGCACGACTTCAGCGACTTCGCCGCGCTTGAGTTCGATCACCACGCGCATGCCGGACTTGTCCGACTCGTCGCGCAGGTCGGAAATGCCTTCCAGCTTCTTGTCGCGCACCAGTTCAGCGATACGTTCCAGCAAAGCCTTCTTGTTTACCTGGTACGGCAGTTCGTCGATGATGATCGCGGTGCGGCCTTCACGTCCGAATTCTTCGAAATGGGTCTTGGCACGCATCACCACGCGGCCGCGGCCGGTGCGGTAGCCATCGCGCACGCCGGACACGCCGTAGATGATGCCGGCGGTCGGGAAGTCCGGCGCCGGGATGATTTCGATCAGCTCGTCGATGGTGCAATCGGCATTGCGCAATACATGCAAGGCGCCGTCGATCACTTCAGTCAGGTTGTGCGGCGGGATGTTGGTCGCCATGCCGACCGCGATGCCGGACGAACCGTTGATCAGCAGGTTCGGGATGCGCGTCGGCAGCACCGACGGTTCTTTTTCCTTGCCGTCGTAGTTGGGCACGAAATCGACGGTTTCCTTGTCGAGGTCGGCCAGCAGCTCGCCGGCGATCTTGTCCAGGCGGCACTCGGTGTAACGCATCGCTGCCGCGCCGTCGCCGTCGATCGAACCGAAATTGCCCTGGCCGTCGACCAGCATGTAGCGCAGCGAAAACGGTTGCGCCATGCGCACCAGCGTGTCGTAGATCGAAGCGTCGCCGTGCGGGTGGTACTTACCCATGGTCTCGCCGACCACGCGCGCGCACTTCACGAACGGGCGATTCCAGACATTGTTCATTTCGTGCATCGCGAACAAGACCCGGCGGTGCACCGGCTTGAGGCCGTCACGCACATCCGGCAGCGCACGGCCGACGATCACGCTCATCGCGTAATCGAGATAGCTCTTGCGCATTTCTTCTTCGAGGGAAATTGGGATTGTTTCTTTAGCGAATTGATCCATTAGCGAGTCGGCGAGTCTTTACTTGGGTTGATCGATCACAGATATCTATATCCGATATAAACCGGCATTCAGGACGGCAATCGCGGCGCAAGGCCGCATGTTGCCAGGAACGCTGGTAATAAGACGTATGATTTTAGCACGCGGGGCGGCCGGTTCAGGCTTTTCAGGGAGCGCGCAAGATCCTGGGCGGCGGGGGCAGAAAATCTGGCCGCCGGAAAAAATATGTTTAAATGCCGCCTTGCCCTGCAATCAGGCGATTTTGAATATCGTCCCGCCTCGCCATTTCTTTCAGGAAACAATTTATGCGCCATACCATCGTGCTGAGTCTATTAATAGGCTCGGCTTCCGGCTTCGCAGCCAATCCCGGCTTCGCCCAGACCGTCCCGGCCCGGGCTACTCCTGAAAACAGCGCTTATCTGCAGGACGGAAGCGGTCCGGTCGTGCGCAGCCAGGATGGCTTGTGCTGGCGCTCCGGCTACTGGGACCAGAATGACGCGGTCATCGGTTGCGACGGCGCCCTGGCGGCGCCGGTCATGAAGGCCAGTGCGCCTGCCCTGGTCGCCGATCCGATGATCGCCAGCAATGAAATCGCCCCTGCTGCCGTGACCACACGATGCAATGCCAGCGTGACGCTGGCGAGCGACCAGAACTTTGGTTTCGGGAAGGCAACGCTGACCAATGCCGCCAAGCAGCGCATCGACCAGCAAGTCATTACCGAACTGACAAACTGCGGCAGCGCGGATCTGATATTGGTTACCGGCCATACCGACCGCCTCGGCTCAGAGAAATATAACCGGAAGCTATCGGTGCAACGCGCCGCTAACGTAGCCAGCTATTTGAAGAGCAAAGGCGTGACCAGCAAAATAGAAATTGCCGGCGCCGGCGCATCGGATCCGATATTGCAATGCAGCAACAAACTGAGCCGCAAAAAACTTGTCGATTGCCTAAGCCCCAACCGCAGAGTCGTAATAAAAATGCAATCAAATTAAAATAAAATAGATAGTTCTCTTGCGCCGATGTAAGATGACGCCCGTGGTGATGTTTTCATAGTGTTATGTTGTATGAAAACAACGAAGCAGGCAAAACGTGGGCTGGATCATTTGGCATCCTTCGCTAGCGCTTGCAGCCTGTGGCAGAATGGTGGTCAAGTTCATTGCGTGTGGTCAATCCCACATGTAACGGCCTGAACCACGTGGTACTATCCAATTTTTGATGTCGTATATTAGTTGCGCAGTTAATCTGCGGATATCTCAACCGAGAGGAGAAACATGAATAAATTAGCAAAACTCGTCTTCGCTGCGTCCGCAGTCGTCGCACTCTCTGCCTCTGCGCAGGAAATCAAAGATATCCAGGCAAACACTCCTAACAGTGCTTACGTGCAAGATGCACGTGGTGTAATCGCACGTGACCCGTACGGTCTGTGCTGGCACACCGGCTACTGGACACCAGCTGACTCGGTTCCAGGTTGCGACGGCGAAATCGCTCAAGCTGCTCCAGCTCCAGTTGCTCCAGCTCCAGCACCAGTCGTTCCAGCACCAGCACCAGTTTCGCAAAAGGTTACTTTTGCTGCTGACGCATTCTTTGACTTCGACAAAGCTGTCCTGAAGCCAGAAGGCAAAGCAAAACTGGATGACCTGACATCGAAACTGGGCGCAATCAACCTGGAAGTCATCATCGCTGTTGGCCACACTGACTCGGTCGGTTCTGTTGCTTACAACCAAAAACTGTCGGTTCGCCGCGCTGAAGCTGTCAAGGCATACCTGGTACACAAGGGTATCGAAGCTAACCGTGTTTACACCGAAGGCAAGGGCAAGTCGCAACCGGTCGCTGATAACAAGACCGCTGCTGGCCGCGCTAAAAACCGTCGCGTTGAAATCGAAGTTGTTGGTACAAGCAAGTAATCGACTCAACCTCGATCAGAGAACCCCGCCTCGGCGGGGTTTTTTTTCGTACAAAAAACCAGCGCCAAGGGCCAGCCCGGAAACTTTCGGCGATGGTTTTTAATCAGACAACAAACCGCAACGCTGTACTTCCAGCTATGATTCAACCTATGAACGCAGACCCATCAGAACTCAAGAAATTCAGCGACCTGGCTCACCGTTGGTGGGATCCGGAATCGGAATTCCGCCCTCTGCATGAAATCAATCCCTTGCGCCTGGAGTGGATCAACTCGCGCGCCGCGCTGGCCGGCAAGAACGTGCTGGATATCGGCTGCGGCGGCGGCATCCTGGCCGAATCCATGGCGCGCAAAGGCGCTACCGTCACCGGCATCGACCTGTCCGACAAAGCCCTGAAGGTAGCTGACCTGCACAGCCTGGAATCTGGCATCCAGGTGCGTTACGAGAAAATCGCCGCTGAAGAAATGGCCAGCCGCGAAGCCGGGCAATTTGACGTGGTGACCTGCATGGAAATGCTGGAGCACGTACCCGATCCGGCATCCATCGTGCGCGCCTGCGCCACGCTGGTGAAACCTGGCGGGCAAGTGTTTTTCTCCACCTTGAACCGCAACCTGAAAGCCTACCTGCAAGCGGTACTGGCGGCCGAATACCTGCTGCGCATGCTACCCAAAGGCACGCACGACTACGCCAAGTTCATCACACCGGCCGAACTGGCGCAGTTCGTCCGCAACACCGGACTGGCGGTGGATGTCATGCGCGGCATGAGCTACAACCCGCTGACCCGGATCTATTCGCTCAACCAGGACACCAGCGTCAACTACCTGATGGCTTGCACCCGGCCTGGGTAATTGCTTCGAGCCGGCGCCGTACCTGATCAGCGCCGGCCGTTTTATCGTATTTTAGGAACCACCCATGCCCTTGCCAATGCCGCGCGCCATCCTGTTTGATCTTGACGGTACGCTTGCCGACACTGCTCCGGACCTGGCTGCCGCACTGAACCGATTGCGCCGCGACCGCGGCTTGAGCAGCACCCCGTACGAACAGCTCAGGCCGCATACTTCGGCCGGCGCGCGCGGCATGATAGGCGCCGCCTTCGGCCTGAAGCCTGGCGATCCCGACTATGAAGAACTGCGGGTCGGTTTCCTCGACCATTACGCCGCCGCACTGGCGGTCGACAGCACCTTGTTCGACGGCATACCTGCCTTGCTCAACGACCTGCGCCAGCGCCGCCTGGGCTGGGGCGTAGTCACCAACAAAGCCGCCAGGTTTACCGATCCCCTGGTTTCCCAGATCGGCCTGGGAGATGCGGATTGCGTCATCTCCGGCGATACCACTCCCCATGCAAAACCCCATCCGGAACCGCTGCTGGAAGCCGCCCGGCGCCTCAATCTGCAGCCGCAGGAATGCTGGTATGTCGGCGACGACCTGCGCGACATCCAGGCCGGCCGCGCGGCGGGCATGGTTACCGTGGCCGCGGCCTGGGGTTATTGCGGCGAAAGCGCGCCGCAATCCTGGGACGCGGATGCCCTGATCGATGCTCCCCATCAATTGCTGGCTTTGCTGCCGCAAGCAATCTCGAAGAATTGAATTAATCAGCGGGCAATACTGTCTGGCGGTATATTGTGGACATGCTTGCCCATAAGGAATAAAAATGGCAAATATCCCCCGTCCTTCCTGGCTGCCGCGTGCAATGCGCTGGACCGGCATCGCAGTCATCGTGTTGCTGGTGCTGGCACTGATCAGCTGGCTGGCGGTGCCGCCTGTCGCCAAGCACCTGGTCGAACAACAGATCGAAGCCCAGCTCGGGCGCAAGGCAACCGTCGGCAAGATCGACTTCAACCCTTTCAGCCTGGCGCTGACGGTATCTGATTTCACGCTCTACGAGCAGGACAAGACCACTGCCGCATTCTCGGCAAAAACGCTGCTGGTCAACGCCTCGTCGGCCTCGCTGTTCCGGCTGGCGCCGGTGCTCAATGAAGCCAAGCTGGTCGATCCCCGTCTGCACGTGGTGCGCACCAGCGCCGACGGCATCGGCCGCTACAATTTCTCCGACATCATCGACCGTATCCTGGCGATGCCGAAGAGCGACAAGCCGACCCTGTTTTCGGTGTCCAACATCCAGCTCGAAAACGGCAGCATCAAGTTCGACGACAAGGTAACCAACAAGCTGGTCGACATCCAGGCGCTCAACATCGGCGTACCCTATGTCTCGAACTTCCCGAGCAAGGTCGACACTTTTGTGCAGCCGCACCTGTCGGCCAAAGTCAACGGTACGCCGTTCGACCTGAGCGGCCGCAGCAAGCCATTCGCCGGCAGCCTGGAAACCTCGCTGGCGATCGATATCGACCAGCTCGATGTCGCCAGCTTCGTGGCGTTTTCTCCGGTGGCGCTGCCGCTGGCGATCCAGAGCACCAAGCTGTCGACCAAGCTCGACCTGACTTTCATGCGCAACAAGGACAAACCCGAAGTATTGCTGTCGGGCGCGATCAAGCTGGCCGACGTCGCCCTCGCCGACAAGAATGCAGCGCCGCTGCTCAAGGCACAGGCGATCAATGCCCAGATCAATAAACTCAACGTCCTGACCGGCGCCGCCGCGCTTGACCAGATCGACATCCAGCAACCGGAAGTCTGGGTCAACCTGAACGCCGATGGCAGCCTGAACTGGGCGGCGCTGAGCACCCCGGCTGCGAAGCAGGAAATCACCAAGGATGCCGCCAAGGATGCGCCGAAAAAACCAGCCGGCCCGGCACCGCAGATGACGCTGGCCAAACTCAGCATCCACGGCGGCACCGTCAACTGGCTGGATGCCGCCAACGCCTCGCCGGCGCTGAACCTGCAGGTCAAGAACGTCGCGCTGGATGCGAGCCGGCTGTCGCTGGCCGCCGACGCCAAACCGGCGACCGTAACCCTTTCCAGCGGCACCGAAAACGACCAGCGCATCCAGTTCATCGGCCAGATCACGCCTGCCAAAGGCATCGTCGCCGGCAAGGCCAGCATCAACGCCTTGTCGCTGGCGCCGTACCAGCCTTATGTCAACCGCTCCCTGGCGGCGGTATTGTCCGGCCAGCTGTCGCTCAGCACCTTGCTGGCGATCGACGGCAGCCGCATCCGCCTGCACCAGCTGGGCATCGATGTAGATGATCTCAAGGTAGCAGCAAAAACCAGCACGGGCGGCAGCATAGGGGCCAAGAAAATCAGCCTGGAAAACGCCAGCGTCGACACCGAAGCCCACACTTTCAACGCCGATGCCTTGCACCTGGCAGGCATACAAGGCGATGTGCGGCGCGACGCCCAGGGCAAACTCAACCTGCAGCAATTCATCGCCAATACCGGCAGCGCCGGCAAGGCCGCCCCTGCCGCGCCCGCCAAGAAAAGCGGGCCTGACTGGGTCGCTACCCTGGGCAAGTTTGCCGTCAGCGACAGCAGCCTGGCTTACCAGGACGATGCGGTAAAACCGGCCGCCAAGCTGCGCGCAGACGGCCTCAACCTGAGCGCCGAAAACATCTCCAGCAAACTCGATAAACCGATCAAGGTTTCCCTGCGCACCCAGCTTAACAAGACCGGCAAATTGTCGGCCGACGGCAGCGTCGCCGCGCAAATGAAATCCATCACCCTCGACCTCGACGCGCAAAACCTGCCGGTGGCCGCTTTCCAGCCGTATTTTACCGACTACGTGAACGTTAACCTGACTTCGGGCCAGGCCAGCACCAAAGGCAAATTGTCGCTGACGCCGCCCAGCGGCCGCCAGGAACTCGCCACCAGTTATAACGGCAACCTGCGCCTGGCTAATTTCCGCGTGCTCGACAAGGAAACCTCGGCCGATTTCCTGAAATGGAAACTGCTCGACGTCAGCGGCATCAACGCCAATATCGGCGGCCCGCGCCAAAACGTCACGCTGGCGAAGATTGCCCTGACCGATTTTTATGCGCGCATCATCTTGTCCGAATCGGCCAAGCTGAACTTGCAGGATATCGTCGTCTCGAAAAACGCCCCGGCCGGCACGCCTGCACCGTCCCTGACTTCCGCGGAGGCGGGTGAAGGCATGGGCCAGAGGACGCAAAAAGTCACCAAGTCGACTGCCGAAGGCAAGGTCACCGTGGCCCCCATCGCCGCCGCGCCGCCTAAAGAGAATGCACCGGTGGTCAAGATCGGCCAGGTGGTCATCAAGGGCGGCAACATCAACTACACCGACAACTTCGTCAAACCGAACTACACCGCCAACATGACCGGCATGAACGGTACCGTCGGCGCAATTGCTTCCGACAAGCCGGCGCCGGCGCCGATAGACCTCAACGGCAAGATTGACAACGACGCTCCGGTCGCCATTTCCGGCTCGCTGAATCCTTTGTTCAAGCCGATGTTCCTCGACATCAAGGCCAGCGCCAACGGCGTCGAATTGCCGCGCCTGACTCCGTATGCCGCCAAGTACGCCGGCTACGCCATCGAAAAGGGCAAGCTGTCGATGGATGTCAGCTACCGCATCGAAAACGACAAGCTGGTGGCGCAGAACAATGTGCGCATCGACCAGCTTACTTTCGGCAACAAGATCGACAGCCCTACCGCCACCAAGCTGCCGGTGCTGCTGGCAGTCGCCTTGCTGAAAGACCGTAACGGCCAGATCAACATCAACCTGCCGATTTCCGGCACCTTGTCCGATCCGGAATTCTCGATAGGCGGCATCATCGTCCGCATCTTCGTCAACCTGATCGTCAAGGCCGTCACTTCACCGTTCGCGCTGATCAGCTCGGCCTTCGGCGGCGGCGCCGGCGGCGACGATCTCGGCTACGCTGAATTCGCGCCCGGTTCAGCCACCCTCACAGCCGCTACCCAAAGCAAGCTGGACACCCTGGCCAAGGCCCTGACCGACCGCCCGGCGCTGAAGCTGGACCTGATCGGCCGGGTCGATCCGAAAAGCGATACCGACGGCGTCCGCCAGCAAATCCTCAACCGCAAGCTGAAAGCGCTGAAACTCAAGGATTCGGTTGACGGCAGCGACGATGCGCAATCGGACGATGTGGCCTTGACCGATGCCGACAAAGAGAAATACATGGGCAAGGTATATGGCTCGGAAAAATTCGACAAGCCGCGCAACGTGATCGGCCTGTCAAAATCGCTGCCGACCGCGGAGATGGAAAAACTCATCGTCGCCAACACCGCTGTGACCCAGGACGCCTTGAGCGCGCTGGCAACCCGGCGCGCCGAAGCCGTCCGCAAATACCTGGAGACCAAGGGCCAGATCCCGCTGGAACGGATCTTCCTGATCGCGCCGAAACTGACCGCCGACGGCATCAAGGACAAGGGCCAGCCGAACCGGGTCGATTTTGCGCTGAAATAGAGAGATTCCGGCAAGAGGAAAATTTCCTCTTGCCGGAAGAGCGACGGGAACATCACACGCGTTGCAGCCCCAGTGAAAACACCACGCCGTCCGCCACATTCAATGCCGTAATGGTCCCGCCCATCTTGGCCATATACGTCTTGGCCACAAAAAGTCCTTGTCCCCTGCTGCCGTTCGCACCAGCCTCAAGCTGATCCGACACGCCGTATTCGAAAATCTTGCCGATCAGTCCTTCAGCGATATTCGGCCCGTAGTTATGGATGGCGATGGTGGCAGCGGTTTCCGTGGTTTTCAGGTCGATGGAGATCATGGAACCCGGCTGGCGGCAGCGATCGGCATTGCGCAAGACATGCGTTACCACATCTTCCAGGGAGTAATCGTCGGCCCTGACCATCACGCCCTCCTGGCCGCCGGAAAACCTGACGTCCGCAATGCCGACCAGCGGCGCATTGTCCGCCACGTTTCCGAGAAAAGCGCCGATGTCGATTGCCGTCACTTGCAACACCGTAGATTGAAACGCTTCGCTGGGAGAGGCGCTGCCATACAGCACCCGCACCGCCTGCTGCATGCGGTTGATGTAGCGGCTGCTCTGGCTTTCGGCCGTGCCGTGCAAGGCCATCAGCGACTGCAGCGGCGACATGATTTCATGGCCCACCGCATGCCACATTTCCTTTTCCTGCTCGGCGCGGATTTCCTCCCGTTCGACATCTTCCTTGACGCGCCTCAGCAGGTCATGCAGGCAGCTTGCCAGCACGCCAAGCTCATCGGCGCCGCGCAGGTCGGCCAGGTTGAACTGGTCGAGGCCGCCTGAACCCTTGACGATCTTCGACACCTTGGCTGCACGCCGGGTCAGCATCGTGATGCGGCGGATAATGCCGATCTCGATGATCAGCCAGGCCACGAACAAGGCCAGCAGCATCGCCCCGACAAACCACAATACCCGCGCCGCCACGACGCCCAGGCTGCGATTGACGCTGCGCTCGTCGCCGATCAGGGTGACGTCATAGATCCCCGCCGACGTCACGACGGATTCCCTGCTTTCGTTCGGCGCGCCGGCTTCGTCCACGGGAAGGCGGCGCACCAGCCGGCTTAGCAGGCGCGAGGTATCGTCCGGGTGATCTTCGGCGCCGACCAGGCTGACCAGGTCAGCGCCGCCTGCCGCGCCACGCTTCCTGATGCGCAAGCTCTCGCCCGGCAGCAGAAGCGAGGCCAGGTCGCCCACCGAAAATGCCCGCGCCGCGGCGGCGCTTTTACTGTCGAAAAGCAGTGGGCCATCGCCCGGGGGCAAGACCTCGATGCGCACCTGGATGTTATCCAGGTCGGCCGGCGGCCAGACCGGATTTTTTTCCTGGAACAGGGCATCCTGCAGGACACCCACCGGCAGGCGCAGCGAGAAAAATGAACTGCGCGGGCAATCGGCATCGCCGTCGCCCTGCCCGGGCTTGCTGCATAAGGTGCTTTGCCAGATCCAGCCGCGGAAATCCTTGACCGGCCTGGACCCCACGCGGCCGCTATCGTCATCGAGGAAACCGGTCAGGCGGCCATGCGCTCCACGCGTTTGCACGGCATTCGGATCGCCGTTCTTTTCAAACGGCGCGATCCAGCGATAGGTCTGCCCGCGCAGCGTCACTGTCACCCGCACGCGATGCGCGTCGCCGATATCCTGCTCGCCGCGTTGGTGCGGCATCAGTTCGTCGCTGACGAAACTGCCGGCCACATAAATGAAACCGCCGGCCCACGGGTTGTTGCCGACGGCCACGCATAGCGCGCCGTCGTCGCCATACTGCACCAGGCAGCCAGACATGGTGATCGCTTGCCGCACTTTGTTCTGGTCGTCGAAATCGAGCGAGGGAAACGGCAGCAACACCGGATGCAGCGCAGCCGCATCGCCATTTTCAGCGCGTGGATTCAACAGCGCCAATTGTCCGGCAGGATGACGCAAGGTGGCCAGGATCTGGTCGCCGGTCTTGCGGAAACTGGCCTGGTAATTCTTGTAGCTCAGCTGCTTTTCCTGCTGCAGCACGTATAGCGCCAGCGCAACGGTAGCCACCGCCAGCAGCAGGAAGGCGCCGCGAAACAGGATGCGCAAGCGGTATTGGGCGATATTCGGAAAGCTGAACTTCATATGCAGTCATCCCCGCGGTTGAAGTGGCCGCACATCATTTTTCCTGGTCAACCCAGCGAAAGCCGCGCATCGGGATATTTTCAATGCAGGCAAACTCTGCATCGACCTCGCGGAACGCATCGCGGATGGTGCTGACATGCTTGCGGATATTGTCGCGATTGCGTCCGCTCTTGACCACCTGGAACAGCTGTTCATAGGTGACAACCTGGCCGCGATGCTCGTACAGCGCCGCCAGCAGGCGCTGCGCCGTCAGCGGCAGGTTGATGCGTTGCGCGCGCCAGATCGGGGTCTTCTGGCGCAGCGGGTCGATCGACAGTTCATTGCTGCTGGCCGCGGGCGCGCCCTCCTTCGCGCTGTTGCGGTCCTTTGCGGCGCGCAGGATTTCCAGGAAGGTATCGATGAAATCGGATTCCTCGAAGGTTGCCTTTTGCAGGTAGTCCCAGGCATCCAGCGCCTTCATGATGCTGCGGTAGATGGTGGCCGGCATGGCCGACACCACCAGCACTGGCGTTGCCTGGCCCTTGTTGATGGCATTGATGATGGCGACGCCGGCATGGCGCTCGCGCCCTAGCTCGATGTCAAGCACCACCAGGTCATAGTTCTCGCGCGCCAGCGCCGCTTCGGCGTCGTCGCGCGTATACCACTGGTCGACGTGGATGCCGGGCTTGGCCGATTCGATCCAGCCCTTGAGCTGGTTGCTGGTCGGGATGTCGTCTTCGATCACCGCTACTTTTTGTGCCTGCTTTGACATTTTTTCTCCGCTGCATCCGCTATCAATGACGCCCCTCGTCCTCGCTCTTTTCGCGGCTTGCCCGCTGCTCCCGTGCATCTGCAGGGAGAAGGCGCCCGCATGCGGGACGGAGGGTCATGAAAGTATCCACGCTTTCCCATGAATTGTCTGCGCCGCGCTGTGAGTATTTCTTCACACGGCTTACCGGACTGCGACGTTGCGGAGCATTCACCGCCCCCGGATAACGCGACTGCCCCGGCCTGGCCATTGTTACTTCCGCGGCCTGGAGCGCAAGATTCTCCCCAGGGAAAAGCACTGCATGCCGCTCCCAACCATCGAATTACTACATCAACCGGGGGAAATATCATGTCTGAACGGCTCGAATCACTGGCGCAGGGCTTGCTTGCGCTGCTCACCACCACCATTTCGGCAATCGGCGCTGCGCTGGCCGGCCTGGGCCGCGCTGCGCGGCGTGCCTGGATGCTGCTGCTGGCGCTCGCGCTGATAGGCGGCAGCGGCTACGAACTGGTTACCCACCCGCCGTTCAAGCCCCTGGAGCCCGGCGAAGTCGGCATCCGCGCCAACAAGCTCACCGGCGGCACCACCGAGGTGAAAGACGGCCTGGTGGTGGTCATCCCCGGCCTGCATGAACTGCGGCGCTACTCGCTGCTCGACCAGGTCTACCGCCCGGTCCGCAGCAGCAAGGCGAATGGCGAAGCACCGTTCCAGTCGATCGAGGGCCTGTCGCTGGGCGTGGACCTGACCATCCGCTACGCCATCGACCCGGCCAGGCTGGCCGCCATCGCAGAAAAACTGCCTGCCGACATCAACGGCGAGATCGTCGAGCCGATGGTGCAGGGCGTGATCTACAAATCCTTCACCCGGTATTCGGTGCGCGACATCTTTTCCACCAAGCGCGGCGAAATCCAGAAGGAAATAGAAAACGAATTGAAACCGAAACTGGCGGCTGACGGCATCATCCTGCGCGGCGTGCAGATGGGCCAGGTCGACCTGCCGCCGGAGTACCGCCAAGGCATGGAAAAATTGCTGGCCGAAGAACTGGAAAGCGAAAAAATGAAATACACGCTGGAGCTGAAGAGCAAGCAGGTGCGGCAAACCGAGCTGGAAGCCGAAGCCGACAAGGTCAAACGCGAAAAATCGGCGGAAGCGGCCGGCAACGAACAAATCATCGCCGCCAAGGCCCAGGAAGAAGCCATGAAGCACGTGTTGCCGTTCAAGCAAAAGCAGATCGAGCAGCGCCAGTATGAAGCCGAGGCAGAAAAGGTATCGCGCATCAAGACCGCCGAGGGCAGCGCAGAAGCGCGCCGCATCGAAGCCACGGGTGAGGCCGATTCACGCCACAAGCTGGCCGACGTCGAAGCCTACCGCCTGGAAACCATCGGCAAGGTCACCAGCGCCCAGCTTGAACGCGACGGCGCGCTGATCTCGAAGAATCCCTTGCTGATCCAGAAAACCATGGCCGACAAGCTGTCCGACAAGATCTCGGTAATCATCGCCGCGCCCCCGGCCAACGGCGGCTTCATCGGCTCTGCCCTGCTCGGCGGCGGCCAGGCGGTTGCCTCGCAAAACCCGCAAGCCAGCGTTACCGCACCTCAGGAGACACAGCAATGATGCTCGCCGCCCTGGCCCTGGTCGCCATCGTCACCCAGGATAGCGCCGCCCTGCGCGCCGCGCCCCGCGAATCTGCCCAGCAGCAAGCCGTACTCTGGCAAGGCGACAGCCTGGAAGTGCGCGGCGAGAAGATGGACTACCTGCAGGTATACGATCACCGCCGCGAACGCGGCGGCTATATCCGCGCTTCGCAAGTACGCACCCAGTCGCTGGAGCCGAAAGACGCTCCTGACCTGCTGGCGGTGGTGCGCTTCCTGCGCGACACGCCGGGAGCCGAAGCGCTCGGCATCAGCTACGCGGCGGCCTACCTGAAAGCGGCGCCGGCCGAAGCCATCGGCCCCGAGCCATTCGATGCGCTGGGCGCCATGGCGGAACGGCTGGCGCGCCGCGCCTCCGCCAAACGCGGAAAAACCGACGACACCGTATTGGCGGCCCATCTTGAAGTGGCATCCAGCTACGGCATCAGCATGCAGGGCTTCGAGCGCGATGGGCGCATCCAGCTTTGCTACAACGGTGAAGCCTTCCGCCGCGTATTGGCCATGAAATCGGACGATGGGCAGCGCGCCCGCGCCGCCCTGGCGCTGACCCGGCCCGAATGCGTAGACCCCAACCTCACGCCCACCGACCGCAACAGCCTGGATGCCTGGCGCGGCGACATCCTCGACCGCGTGCAATTGACCAACCTGCCCGAATACGAAAAAAACCGCCTGCGCCTGCGCCGCGCCGGCGTCTGGGCCAGCATCGCCTTCGAACGCGCCAGGCAGCGCCTGCCGGCCCAGGAAGCCGCCAACCGCGCCCTGCAGGAACTGGCCGGCGTCAACAAGGAAGAAATCGCCGAACCGGACGCAGCAGCCTATACCGATGCTGCAGTGCGCGTCGCTGCCTCGCGCTGGGCGGCAGAACCGGAACCGGCAGCCGGCAGCGGCCTGGCGGTCATCACCGCGCCCGGTGAAACCGGCGAAACCTGCGTCGCGCTGGTAGACGCCAAACACGATCAAAAGAACCCGCTCTTCAAGCGCTGCACCTATGGCCTGGTCTGGAAAGCCTCGGCCAGCGTCAACGCCCAGCAAACCGCACTGGCGCTCGCGGTGCAACCGCTCGATTCGTGGCGCGAGCTCTGGGTATTCCATCAGGGAGATAAGGGCTGGACCGTCGACATCCTGCCGCCGGCCGCGAACGCGCCCGATGTCGGCTACCTGGAATTCGCCGGCTGGGTGCCGGGCAGCGCCAAGATGCTGGCGGTGCGCGAAGCGCGCGTGGACGGGCGCTTCAAACGCAGCTTTGAAGTAATCCGGATGGATACCATGGATGTCGAGAAACAGGCTGACAACCCGCGCTCCCTGACCCTGTTTTACCGCTGGCAGGACCCGGCCTGGAAGAGAGGAACCTTGAGCATGCGGTGACGGCGGATGCGCAAGCCGGGCTGGAAAGCCCGGCATGGCGCCAGGCAAGAGCCGGGATGCGAGCTGGAAATCCGCGCCATTGGCTCCAAGCCAGCCAGGCGCACGGCATGCCCGTCTCGGATCGAGCGATAAAGTGCTATACTGACAGCTGCTTTACCCTTCGGGGGCGACCTGGTTTCGACGTGGGTTACAAAGCAGCGCAGGGCATACCGAGGACCGACTACCTCGTAAATACAATCGGAATAGATCTAACTGCAAACGATAACTCGTACGCACTAGCCGCTTAATAACCGGTTAGCTCTACACCATCTCGTCCCTGGGGTGGGCTGGTAAAACAGCAGTAGAGTCATTTACAGGGAATCGCTTTTAGCCGGGTTACTTGGCTGAAAGTTAAATTTAGGTGACTCGCCTGAACGAAGCGTGTGCGTCCGCGTCGGCTGGGTTAAATCAAATGACAGCACTAAGTATGTAGAACTGTCTGTAGAGGACTTGCGGACGCGGGTTCGATTCCCGCCGCCTCCACCAATATATCGTTTTAAATCAAAGACTTGAAATTATAGTGCTGTCATGTATGGGGTGTTTTGGGGGCTGTTTGGGCTCCAGAATGGCAACATAATGGCAGCATTTCTTTTTTCATCTAATGAGGCGGATTCGATTTCCGCCACCTCCCCTATTACAAACCACACCAGGCCGCCGCAAACCTCGTAAATACTGGGGGTTTCAAAAGCTGCGAGGTCTGGCGATGGCTCAAATAGTCTCCATTTCCGCCCAAATTTCGCCCACGTTTGCAACTTAGCGATAACGCTGTTACCAATCTCGCCCACCAATAATCGCACCCATGAATCGGCGTCAGTCAATCCTGACGCCGATCGTCATTTTGGGCGGACATTTTTTTGACAATATCGGCATGTGTTGTTTATTTACAATATTTGAATGTCAAATATTGTCATGTATTGTCACGTATTGTCATGCGGCAATGTAATCCTGAGAAAATGAATTGTTAAATCAAATACCGATTTAATAGCATATGCGAGGGATTTTTAGAATTCAAAACGTTAAATACCATCTTTCATTGTTAAGTTCTCAATGCGAGCCACAAACACGAAATGTTAAATCTATAAGCGCCAATAAAAAAAATGCCCCAACTTATTCACTATCGTCTAGTTCTTTCCGCTGCCTCTTCCCTTGTGCTAATACCTGCGCTGAGCGTGGTACCGGGAATAGCCTACGCAGCGTGCAACACTTCTGGTCAACTCACAACCTGCGATGCTAGCGCGACCAATCCTTGGGTTACGACAGTGGGGACCGGCAATCTGCCCGCCGAGGATGGCCGAACCGTCACCGTCGGGACAGGCAGCCAGCTCGCAGTCGGCGATGCAAACGCCATCAGCCTGCGCGACAATGCGACTGTGACGGTCCAGAACGGCGGTACGGTAAGCGCCAAGGGGGTCAACAACAATGGGCTGTACAGCACCGGCGCCAATACAGTCGAATTCCGCAACAACGGCACATTGACGGTCGATCAGGGAGGTCAAGTTCTCGCGACCGGCACTCAAGGCAGTGCGGAAGCCATCAATCTGCAAGGCGCAGGCAACGTCATCACCAACAATGGCACGATCAAGGCAGATCATGCCGCCGCCATCTGGTTTCAGAATACAAGTGGCCTGAACACGATCGTCAATAATGCAACGGGAATCATCCAGGCGCCAGGCAACGTGATCGGCGCATCGGGAAACGGTGCGGTCGACTTTACCAATAGAGGGCAAGTCATCGGCAATCTTGTTTTTGCCGGCGGCAATGATACGCTGCGGCTCTATACGGGGTCGGTCATTACGGGCAATTTCAATGGCGGCGGCGGCAATAACACCATTTTCTTGAGCGGCGCCGGAAGTTCGTCTCTGTCTGGCAATATGGTCAACTTCTCATCGCTCATCAAAAACGATACGGGAACCTGGACGCTCACCGGCACCATCACGGGGGCCACTGTCGCCGAGGTTCAACAAGGCACACTGGCGCTCACCGGCAACAACAGCGCGTATACCGGCAAGATGACCGTCGATGCGGCAGGCACGCTTGAGGCGCGGGCGCAGAGTTTGCCGCCTAGCGTCATCGACAATGGCCTGGTGCGCTTTGTACAGCCTGACAGTGGCACTTATGCCGGTCTCATTTCCGGCACCGGCGCGGTCGAAAAGACCCAGGGCGGCACGTTAGTTCTGGCACCGACAGCTGCCGGCGGCAATACCTATTCCGGCGGCACCACGCTCACCGGCGGCACCGTTGCTGTCGGCGCCGACAACGCACTGGGTGCAAACACCGGTGGACTGACATTCAACGGCGGCACACTTCAGCTTCTGCAGAGTTTTGATCTCGCCAATCCGCGTGCGGTAACGATAAATGCGCCGGGCGGCACAATCGACACACAAGGATTTGCATCCACGCTGACGCAAGGCATGACTGGCTCGGGCAGCTTCAACAAGGCAGGAACAGGAAGTCTGACGCTTGCAGGAAGCAATACCTATACCGGCGGCACGACGATTTCGGCCGGTACGCTGCAACTGGGTAACGGCGGCACGACCGGCAGCATCGTGGGCGATGTCGCCAACAACGGCTCTCTTGTCTTTAACCGCTCTGACACGCTGCTTTTTCCTGGCACGATCTCAGGCACAGGCTCGGTCAACCAGGCCGGCAGCAGCACCACGGTGTTAACCGGGAACAGCACTTATAGCGGAGGAACCAGTATCTCGGCCGGTACGTTGCAACTTGGCGGCGGTGGCACAACAGGTAGCATCGTGGGCGATGTTACAAACAATGGTGCGCTGGTCTTCAACCGTTCCGACGACGTGACTTTCCCTGGCACGATTTCCGGGACCGGCTCGGTTACGCAGGCAGGCGCCGGCATGACCGTGCTGAACACCGGCAATCCCTATACCGGAGGAACGATCGTCGCAGCCGGAACACTGGCAGTGGGCGACGCCTCGCACACCGCGGCGGCATTGTCCGGCGGCGGTAATACAACCGTCGCCTCAGGCGCCACGCTCGGCGGCTACGGCAGCGTCACAGGAACGGTGACCAACAACGGCACGATTGCGGTGGCCAATGCCTTGCCTCAGTTTGCCGGCTCGGGCAACGGCAGCTTTACGATCAACGGACCATTGACCAACGCCGGCCTGCTGCAAATCGGCGGCCAAGGAGTTGGCAACCGGCTCACTGTTGTCGGCAACTATGTCGGCCAGAATGGCAGCATCGCCCTGAACACCTACCTCGCAGGCGATGGCGCAGCGTCGGATCGCTTGGTGATCAACGGTGGTGCCGCCAGCGGATCGTCCAGCTTACGTATCACGAATGTCGGTGGGCCCGGCGCGGCCATAGTCGCCGACGGTATTGAAGTGGTGCAGGCCGTGAACGGCGCGACGACCGCCGCAAGCGCTTTTGCGCTGGCGGGACCGGTCAAGGCTGGCGCCTATTCCTACTATCTCGCCAAAGGCGGCGTGAGCGGCGGCACCTCGGAAAACTGGTATCTGCGTAATACCGTGGCGCAAACTCCAACACCGCCCGTCGTTGTGCCTCCAAGCACGCCCACAGGTACGCCCCCGGCTGCGGCGCCGTCCACCCCGTCGGTTACTCCTGCAGACCCAACGCCGTCGGCCGGCTCTGGAGCAATCCCACTGTATCGCCCCGAGGTCCCTGTCTATGCGGCAGTTGCCAGCGTCGCCCGGCAAGTCAATATTCAGCAACTCGATAATTTTCATGACAGGCAGGGCGAGCAGTCGCTGCTGATCGAGAACGGCGAACTGCCGGCGGCCTGGGGCCGTGTCTGGGGCAGCCATACCAAGCAACGCCAGGATGGCACTGTCACGCCCCAGTTCGATGGCTCAATGACGGGAATGCAGGTCGGTCACGACATCTACGCAGACACCAGCGCCAGTGGCCAACGCAACCATTACGGTCTGTTTGTCGGCTTTGCGCATGCCACCGGCAAGGTCAACGGTTTTGCGATGGCCGTGCAGAATCTTGATGTCGGCAATCTTGCTGTCGACGCATACAGTCTTGGCGGCTACTGGGCCCATGTCGGCCCGAGCGGCTGGTACACGGATGCAGTGCTGATGGGAAGTTCGCTGTCGGCTGATCCGCGCTCGCACGATGGCGTGGGCGCGCACACCCACGGCAGCGCGCTTATCGGATCGATCGAGGGCGGTCTTCCCATTCCACTCGGCGCGGATGTGACCATCGAGCCTCAGGCGCAAGTGATCTGGCAAAATCAATCCTTCAATAACTTGAATGACGGTATCTCGACTGTGAGCTTCAACAACGGCAACACCTTCCTCGCTCGCCTCGGAGTACGGTTGCAAAGCCGTTTTGAAACAGCTGCCGCGATCTGGCAGCCATATCTGCGGCTGAACCTGCTGCGCAGTTCCGGCTCCCACGACACCACCACCTTTGACGGCACTACCGTGATTTCCAGCGGTACGAATCAGACAGCGGGCCAGCTGAACGCAGGCCTGGTTGCCACGATCAACAAGTCGGCCAGTGCGTTTGTGACCGGAACTTACACGACCAACCTCGGCGGAGCGCAACAGCGCACGGCGATGGTGGATGCCGGCATGCGATGGAGCTGGTAAGCATGGCGGCAATGTCTTGCGTGTCTTCATGCAATTGCGGAACGGGTGATCCTCAGGTAGTTTAATGTGCCGCAACGAGGATACTTGATGGTGAGGGTGATACATTCACTTTCACCATTTTTTACGTTTCCGCTATCGACTCAAACTGTGTAAAAACGAAGCGCCGTCGCGCCCTCCCCATGAATTAGGAATTTTTGGATCCCGATATAAACGAGGTCAGTTCTGAAACGTAGATAGCTATCTCATCCACGTTAATGGTACGCAGATGAAACGGTTAGTCCACGGCGTGGAATGAGACTGAAACCCTGTACTACATCTACCTCCAGCCATTTTCTGCAGCAAATTCGTAGCACTCAATTTATTGCGGAATTTATTTGTTTTGGCGCCAGACCATCGTTCATTGCGCAATCGACAATCTCTAGCTGAAATGCTGTCGACCGCCAAAGGAACCAGGTTCCTTTGGCGGGCAGATGCATGGCTTATGGATGTCCGAGTGTACTGGCATCAGTCCAGGTGTAACCCAATGTCGTAATACACTGAATCAAGTTTTTGAAGTCGCTGAACCCGGTTGTAACCTGCGGCGCAAGCGACGACTCCAGCCAGAACGGGTGAAAGAAGAAAGATGCGAATCCATCTCTTACCACCGTGGCATATTGGGCATTAAGACAAAGATCTTGCCAAGTGTAGGTAATATTTGAGGTTGGATCGATAGAGCTAATATTGTATTCAATATTCCCCAGATTTTCCGGCACGTTCCACTGGCCGTAGTAGTCTTGTTTGATGACGTAGGGGAAGAACTGTCCAACTGAAAAATCCTTACCCACGGCCGCCGTAAAATTAGGGATGTCGGAGGTGTAATAGACAGCGCGCTGATAGGTTGTGTTAAATACTAGCGGCACAGCCTTCGTGCTCAGCGGCGATGCCTGATAGTGCGGTGTCTCCCAGGCAAATGGCGCGTAACCGTTACTCTGCAATTCTGTCTTTCCTGCCTGGAGACGTCCCAATGCCCACGCAGTCGAATCTTCGGCCACCGGGGTATTCGCCACGGCATTCCAGAATTCAAAATCGTCGGCGCTGACCCCTGTATTTTTATTCCGCATCGAATCGTATTGATGCGTATAACCATGCATCAGAATTTTCCCGCCTCGCGCCAGCGCGTAATTCAACGATGTCTTGAGAGTCCCGGCCTGCGACAACGGTACTTCTTCTCGAACCCCGCCGTTGTACACGCCCAAAGGGTCCATATAGTGTGGAATAGTCGCAATCGAAAATGGAATGTGTTGGCTCAGCAAATAGTCCGACAGTGTTTGCATTGTGCCGAAATTGACCAACGCATCGACATCTTCCAGCCGTACCAGAGCTTTATGGCTTACCGGTTGATTGTCACCGAGGATGTCGTGCAATATATCGCACAGGACCAGATAGCGGTCGCGTGGGCCGATGTATGACAGTGGCAAGTCAGCGAAATACCAGAAATTGCCGGAGCGGATAATATACGGCGCTTGCGCGGACGTCTTGCTGTTCGTAATCGTGACCAGCGCCTGTGCCTTGGTCGTATCGATGACCTGCGTGATGCCGACGTCGGGATCGGCGTTGACTGTGTTGCTCGGAGCATCGTAGGCATAATACTTCACCATCGACTTGCCCTTGTAGGAGACGGTGTCGAAGAAACCCGGCGTCGGGTTGCTCGAGCTGGGCGGCGCATTCAATCCCTGCAAGCCGTTAAAGCCGAATCCGTAATGGGTATTGAAGTTATACGCCCCGTTCCATGCGAACTGCCACAGGTTGTATTTGAACCAGACGACGGTTTTCTGCGTGGCATTGACGTCGTTAAGAAATGCCGCCGGAATCGGATTGTTATAGTACGACCCCAGATAGAAAGTGGCCTGATAGGACTCCATTTTGCCGGCGGTATAGTTTTGTATCGGCACCAGGTCGACGGCACTGTTGAAGTGTCCAATCAGATTACGCAGCATGATGGCGTAGGCAAATCCCAGCTTCTCATACTGATCAGGGGAAGGGGCATCGTACACAATCAATACTTTTATCGGTGTGGTCAGGATTTGCGCCGTTGCTGGCGACGGGGTAAGCAAAAACAGCTCGGCGATCAGTACGAAAATAGCTGCAATCTTTTTCATGATTGGCCACCTGCTTTTCCGGTTTGTTTACGCTCTTCATCATCGCTGGATTTATTCTTCTTGACGTCGCCCTTGTGATGATGGCCGTGCTGGATGTCTTTTCCGGGCACCTGGCCCGGCGTGACCACCGTGTCAAAAACGGGTTTCGGAGGAGGGGGGATGTCGACATTGCCCGCATTGGCGGAGGCAGCAAAACCAATTGCCGCGCCGATGCCCGCCATGAAAATGCGCAACGGCGTTTTACCTGTAGCTTTCATGATTTCTCCCATTGAAGATGAGTACTTCAGCGCCAGCCTTCTCGTTAAGTCGGGCTGGGATATCGCATCCGGGAACTAGCAATGCAAACTTTGAATGTGGGATGTGGCCGCACGACATTACGATGCAATCTCGAGATGAGATAGAAAACGTGCCAATTCTTTCTCATGAGAATGGCCGTTTTCAATCCACAAAACGTTAGCTTAAAGCATAGACGAAAGTACAATTTTAGAAAGTGCTATTTTAAAAAACACTATTTTTACTAGCTTTCCATGTGACATCTCGCTCAGATATCCGATAATCGCGACCGCGTAAAAAATTCAAGCTACCGAGGTCTATGCCGATCGCAAAAAAAAATCAGCACAGCACCGAGATGCACACTCCTCCCCTGCATAAAAATCCGCCCGCGCATCACATGCGGAAAGCAACGCTCCACATGCCATCTCAGCGAAACAATCCGGAATCTGCACACGCCTGTTTTACGCCTTGTCAAAAACGGACATCACATTCTCTCGACAGTTTTTCCGCACGCCATTAATCGTGGCTACCCCATTCCAGGCGCTAAGAATGACATCGCATCCTTATATTTTTTTATTGGCGCCTACTTGATGCAGCACGGAAAAACAATAGCCAAACCGGCCAACTTGCCTGTCCGAAGCCGACAAGGTTTTGTCTTAAATGCTAGATGTTGCACTCCTATGATCAGATCAACGTAAATGCACTCGTTTGACGTGCCCTGCGCTGATCGCGTCCAAACCACAGCAGCACTTCGATCACGCTTTGTCCTGTCGAAAAGAGACATTTTCGTTTAGTTCGGCGAGGCATTCGCAACGCTTGTTGCGGCATAAAAATATCGCTCCCATCCGGCACATTTCTTATGCACAGCACGCTGACGAGATGATCTTTATTGGTGGTAACACTTGTCGATGCCCAGGGGCACATGGGCAAGACAATCTGATGAATGATGCCCCCACTCCAAGGAGAAACAGAAATGAAAAAGCAAATTATTGCCGCATCCATAGTGTCACTGTTCGCCGTCTCTGCATTCGCCCATCAATCTTCGGGTTCAAATACAAACACTAGTACAGCCACAACCACCAGTGTCGCAACCGCAGTGTCGGTCGGCGGCGCAGGCGGCGCAGGCGGATCGGCATCTTCCGGCGGCGCAACCGGCGGATCGGCCACCGGCGGCACGGCAACGGGCGGCAATGCAACCCAAACCATTACCGGCGGCCTGGCCAATACCGGCGGCAACTGGACCGGCGCCGGCGGCAGCACGGCAACCGGCGGCGCAACTACAGCCGGCGGAACCAGCAGCGGCGCCGGCACTGGCGGCAGCAGCGGCGACGCTGGCAGGTTTGGCAGCACCACAGGCGGTGCTGGCTCATCCAGCGCCACCGGCGGTACGCAAGCTTATAACGGCAATGCCACTTCAGGCGGAGGAACCAGCGGCTCATGGACCGGCAACGCAGATGCATCGATTAGCGGCGTCAGCAATACCGGCGGCGCGGCAGGAAGTTTCGTGTTCGCCGGCGGCGCCTGGTCTGGCAATGCCACTGCCGGCAACGGCGGTTTTGGCGGCAGTGCATTCTCGTCGGCAAAAGCCGGCAATCAATAACAACAACTGGCAACGGCTCGGTTAGCTATGAGTTGCGAGAGGGAAGAGAAATTTTTCCCTCTCGTTTATAAAACCAACCATTACGATGGAGAAGCCATGAAACGCATACTTATAGGTATCCTGGTAGCCTCGACCTTCACAGTGCCGGCGTTAGCGCAGACGACACCTACCACCACATCCACATCGACCGCAACCGCGGTTGGCGGCGCGGGCGGCGTCGGCGGCTCGGCAGCAGGCGGCTCGGCATCAGGCGGCACCGCCTCCAACACGATATCGGGAACATATGGCGCATCTGCCACCAATGGCGGCAGCGCAACCGGCGGCTCAGGCACCGGCGGCAATTCAACCGTGAGCGTATCCGTTTCCACATCGGGGGCGGGAACATCCGGTACCGGCACATCCGCAGGCGCAGGAACCGGCGCCAGCAGCGCTGCAGGCGACCCGGGCAGCAGCGCGAACAACACCAAGACCACGGTCGACTACGGCGGCAGCTATTCCGTCAAGACCGTGCCGAATATCGTTGCGCCATCGCTGACGACAACCCTGTCCGACACCTGCATGGGTTCAGCATCGTTCGGCTTGTCGTTCACAGGTTTCGGCGCCACCGGCGGCACCACCATGGTCGACCAGGCTTGCGTACGCCGCCTCGATTCCAGGGAATTCCGCGCCATGGGCCTCAACGATGTCGCACTTGCCCTGCTGTGCCAAAGCGAAGCAAACCGGAAAGCGGTTGAATCCACCGGACGTTCCTGCCCTGGCATGGAAAGAGCCGGCGTGCCTGCCGCGCCTGTGCCGGCTGCCGCAGCGTCAACCGGCGTCGTCGGCCAGAACAACATCAACACCATAGGCGACCAGTACAAGGATCCGGTAATACGCGCACGGCTCGGCCTGGACAAGCTGTCCGACCTGTCGGGATTAAAAGACCGCTAAGAAGAGATGCGAGGGATGCCATGAAGCGTATTCCGTTCTCAAGCGACCAGATTGCTGCCGCCCTCAAGCAGGAGGAGCTCGGCATGCCATTGGTCGATGTGATCCGGCAAGCCGGGATTACCGAACGCACTTTTCTCAACTGGAAAAAACAGTACGGCGGCCTGCAAGCTTGTCCGCACGACCTGAAGTGCCTGCAGGAAGAGAACGCCAAGCTGAAGCAGATCGTGGCAGAGCTGACGCTGGAGAACGCGCGCTTGCAACAGGCGCTAGGCGACAGAAGAGGAATGCGCGAACGCTGACGAACAAAGGCTTATCTGGATTGGCGTTGCGGCAAGCGATTGGTTTTGTACCAAGCTTGTTGCAGCCAGCGAAATGAGATTGGCAGGTCCCGGATTACAGCATGCTGTGTCGGCAACAGCAGCATTTAACGGTAGTCATCCCATACCGCAGGAGTGATGGTGGATTGCATTTATTAGCCGACAGCACTGGCATCAAGATGCTTGGCGAAGGCGAATCTGAAAATTCACTGAGATGCGATTTCTTTCCTGGCGCGGTATCACTGATCACGACGCCATGCCTCAAATGTAATCGGATGCTTGTTGTTGGCCTTCGTGACATGAACGGGACCTAGCTCCAAGGCATCCCCTCCAGGATCGGAGTTCACATACCAGCTTTGCACGATTTCCTTGTGGAACAGCCAGTCGTGCCGCTTCTCGTCGTAATGGAACGTAATGTAACCAGTCCAGTGCTGACCGCAGGCAACGCTACCGTGAAATTACTTTTTTATTCTTGATAACTTCCATTGCCGTTTCACCTTTAACTGGAATTATTTCATTGGAAACAATGACCCCGGCATATGCGGCATCCAGAAATGGGGCCGTTTTGTTTTGCGCTTCAAAACCTGGAACCCAGGTCCCACCCGATAAGGCCGGGAAACAACAAAACGTCTCGGATTCGACGCGTTTTTCCAAGCCATTTCATACACTCTGCCAACAGTTTTTTTGTAAATTCGCAAGAAAGAAACAGCGCGACACAATTCCCGATTATTCCGTATACAAACTTTCTGCCCAGACATAGAATCCTGTGCGTAACAATCGTTGCGGCAGTATTGTGAGCCATTGAAAAATGGACATGGGTTCGTTCAATTGATTCTGGGAGTCTTCTTGTGAAGCGTTACGCCGGTGTATTTGCATGCATTCTTGTCTATTCCGTTGCCTTGGCGACCACTCTGTTGCCGGCTCATGAGAGCCGCGCCGATGCACTGGAAGATGTGCAGAACCGCCGTGCGATCCGCATCGCCGTGCCCAAGGATACGCCGCCTTTCGGCTCGCCCAATCAATACAAGTCGCTGGAAGGATTCGATGTCTCGATCGCCAGGATGATTTCACTGGAACTGGGCGTCAAGCTGGATATGGTGCCTATGGATAGCGCTGAGCGCATTCCTTCTCTATTGAATCGGCATGTGGACTTGGTCATTTCCAGCCTTGGCAAAAATCCAGAGCGCCAAAAGCAGATCGACTTTTCGCAAGCTTACGCACCGTTTTATCTCGGCATCTTCGGCGCGCAGAATGTCGAGGTCAAGAACGCGGCCGGCCTGGCAGGCAAGTCCATCGCTGTGCTCAAAGGCTCGATCGAAGATGGCGAGTTGAGCAAGGTTGCGCCGGCATCGGCCAATATCAAGCGTTTCGCCACCGAACCGGAAGCGGTCAAGTCGTATGTGCAAGGCGAGTCCCAGTTGCTGGCTGCGGGTAACGTGCTGATTTCCGCCTTTACCAAAGAACAGGCGGAAGCAACCCGGCTGAAAATCGTGCTGAAAGACTCGCCCTGCTTTATCGGCGTCAACAAGAACGAAACCGCCTTGCTCGGCAAGGTGAATGCGATGCTGAGCCGCATCAAGCAAAACGGCATGCTGAACGTCAATGCCCAGCGCTGGTTCAAGGCGCCGCTGCCTGACAGCGTGCTGCAGAGCGGTATCGAGTAAGGTTGCCGAGCCGCTCGGCGCCGGACTGAAACAAGGGATTCCGCAACCGGGATCCCTTTTTTCGTTGTAGGGTAAGCTGTGCAAAGCCGGCGTCGCAACGACTGCCGCGGCCTGAACCGACACTTGTGAAACCAGACGATGAGCCAACCTCAGATTCCAGCGGCGGCAGACACCGGACTGCCGCCGTCCCCGGTCAGCTTTCGCCAAGCGTTCATGTTCTGGCTCAAGCTGGGCTTTATCGGTTTCGGCGGACCTGCCGGACAGATCTCCATCATGCACCAGGAACTGGTCGAGAACCGGCGCTGGCTTTCCGAACGGCGTTTCCTGCACGCGCTGAATTACTGCATGGTCTTGCCCGGACCGGAGGCGCAACAGCTTGCTACCTATATCGGCTGGCTGATGCACCGTTCATGGGGCGGCATCGTGGCCGGCGCCCTGTTCGTATTGCCCTCGCTGCTGATCCTGGTCGGCCTATCGTGGCTATATATCGCCTTTGGCAACCTGCCGCTGATCGCCGGCCTGTTCTATGGCGTCAAGCCGGCAGTGACTGCCATCGTGCTGCAGGCCGCTCACCGCATCGGCTCGCGGGCGCTCAAGAACAACGTGCTCTGGGCGATCGCGGCGGCCTCGTTCGTCGCCATCTTCGCCTTGAGCCTGCCTTTTCCACTGATCGTCGCAACTGCCGCCCTGATCGGCTACATCGGCGGCCGCATCGCGCCGGAGCGCTTCCAGGCCGGCGGCGCGCACGGCAAGGCAGGCCAGTCGTTCGGCCCGGCATTGATCGATGACGACACGCCGACGCCGGACCATGCCCGCTTTCGCTGGCGCAGCCTGCTGCGCGTGGCCATCGTCGGCGCATTGCTATGGGCGATTCCGATGGGATTGCTGACCGCGGTCTACGGCTGGCATGGCACCTTGACGCAAATGGGCTGGTTCTTCACCAAGGCGGCCATGCTGACTTTCGGCGGTGCTTATGCCGTATTGCCGTATGTGTATCAAGGCGCGATAGAACACTACAACTGGCTGACGCCGGCACAAATGATCGACGGCCTGGCGCTGGGCGAAACCACGCCCGGGCCGCTGATCATGGTGGTGGCTTTTGTCGGTTTCGTGGGCGGCTATGTGCAAGCCCTGTTCGGACCGGACAGCCTGTTTCTTGCCGGTGCGGCGGCCGCCACGCTAGTGACCTGGTTCACTTTCCTGCCGTCGTTCCTGTTCATCCTGGCGGGCGGACCGCTGATCGAAGCCACTCACCACGACCTCAAATTTACCGCTCCCCTCACGGCCATCACCGCCGCCGTGGTCGGCGTGATCCTGAACCTGGCGGTATTCTTCGGTTACCACGTACTCTGGCCGCAGGGGTCTGGCGGCGCCTTTGACTGGATATCGGCACTGATTGCACTGGCGGCAGCCGTCGCCCTGCTCCGTTTCAAGCGCAACGTGATCCATGTCATTGCAGCATGTGCGATCTGCGGCCTGATCCTGAAAATGTGGGTACTGTGAAACGAAGGACGCAACTTGTCGCGGCAAATGTGATAAGTTCGGCAAACGATCTGGAATCCAAGCAGGAGAAACATCATGCCAAGCGCCCGCCTGAACGGCGAAATCATCACCGATTGGGATAGCTTCCATACCGAATCCGCACAGGCATTCGGCTTTCCCGAATTCTATGGCCGCAACATGAATGCGTGGATCGATTGCCTCAGTTATCTGCGCGATGAAGATGGCATGAGCAAGTTCCGGCTGCAGGAAAACGAAGTGTTGAATATCGAGATACTGCACAGCGAAAAACTGCGCCAGCAGGCGCCCGAGATCATCGAAGAACTTGAATTCTGCATCGCCGCCATCAATGAACGCTACGACGACTACGGCGAAAAGCCGGCACTGAAACTGACGCTCCGCTAGGGCCTGGCCTAATCGATCAGGTCGTCGCCATCGTAGAACGGATACGGCCCGTCAAACTCGCCGACGTAAGCGGTATGACTGATCAGGCCGGTCTCCGCATCCCACAGGTGCAGCTGGAATGCCGGCGGTTCCATGACGAATTGCGATGCTGCCTGCGGGCTTAGGTCCAGCGCCACCTGGTGCGCGACGCCGGGACAGGTGGAGGCGATCGTACCGCCGAAGCGGACCTGGATGGCGCGGTGCAAATGGCCGCAAAGAATGCGCTCGACCTGGGGATGGCGGCGCACCACGCCAGCCAATGCCTGCGGCTGCGCCAAAGCGATCTGGTCCATATGGCCGATGCCGGTCTTGAACGGCGGGTGGTGCATCACGATCACCGTCGGCTTGTCCGGTTGCGCCTGCAATACCCGCTCCAGCCAGGCCAGGCTGGCCGGCGCCAGCGCGCCGCTGCTGGCGCCCGGAATGACAGTGTCCAGTGCGACAATGCGCAAAGGATAATCATCGATCACATATTCGATCCTGTCTTCGTTTTGCCGCAGGTAGGCGTGGTCGGGAAATGCTGCGCGCAGGGCAGTGCGCTCATCGTGGTTACCCGGCAGCAGGTAATAAGGCATCGCCAGGGGCTGCAGCAGCTGGCGCAGGAATGCATATTCTTCCGGCTTCCCGAAATCGACCAGGTCGCCGGTCAGCACCACGGCATCGGGCCGCTGCCTGAGCTGGTTGACCTGCGCCACGCAACGCCGCAGGCTTTCAGCGGTATCGACGATCCGGTACGACTTCTTGCCATCGGCCTTGATATGCAAATCGGAAATCTGGCAAAGGATCATGCTGTTGCTCCATCGTTAAAATGCAGCAGCGCATGTTCCGCTACGCGTAGTGCGATGGCTTCGCCTGCCTGCCAGGAAGCACGCCTGCCGGTTTCCACGATGACCGGCTGTTCGGCGCCGACATCGACCACCAGGCGCGTCCGGTCCCCAAGAAAGAAGGTAGACAACACGGCGCCCTGCATGTTCGCACCGGCCGCGCCATCGGCGACGACTTCCACATCCTCCGGCCGGAACATCAGCGTTGCCGCCGGCGCCGGCGACGATGCGGCGAATGGCAGCATGCCGCCGGCAAAGCGCAGGTAGCCGTCATGCACCCTGCCCGTCACCCGGTTCATGGTGCCTATGAAATCGGCGACAAAATGGCTGGCGGGACGATAATAGATATCCTGCGGACTGCCGACCTGCGCAATCCTGCCGCGCTCCATCACCACCACCCGGTCGCCCAGCGCCATGGCCTCGCTCTGGTCGTGCGTCACATAGATCGCCGTGATGCCGAGCTTGCGCAGCAGCTGGTTGAGATCGGCGCGCAGGGTCTCGCGCAGTTTGGCGTCCAGCGCGGTCAAAGGCTCGTCCAGCAGCAGCACCTTGGGTTCGACCGCCAATGCGCGCGCCAGTGCGACCCGCTGTTTTTGGCCTCCCGACAGCTGGTCGATGCGCCGCTGTCCCAATCCTTGCAGGTGCACCATCTCCAGCAGCGTTTCGATTTTTGCGAGCCGCTGGGCCGCCGGCATTTTGCGGATCTTCAAGCCATAGGCAATGTTTTCGCCAACCGTCATGTTCGGAAACAAGGCGTAATTCTGGAACACCATGCCGACACCGCGTTTTTCTATCGGCAAGGCGGTGACGTCTTCGTCGCCAAACAGGACCTGGCCGCCGGCATCCGGAAATTCCAGGCCGGCGATCAGGCGCAAGGTGGTGGTCTTGCCGCAGCCGGACGGCCCCAGCAGGACGACGGTTTCTCCGGGCCTGATGTCCAGTTCTATCGGCTGCAGCGCTTGCGCGCCGTTAGCGAAGGTTTTTCCGCACTGGATCAATTGGATGGAAACAGCATTCTTCATAAACGGACTCTTGAGCGTGTAGTGTGCGTTACCCATTGCATGGCGATCAGCAACGGAATGATCATCAGGAAGAAAATCAGCGTATAGGCGGAGCCGACTTCAAGCCGCATCGAGGCATAGCTGTCGGCCAGCCCGACCGGCAGCGTCATGGTCAGGGGGGTATGCAGCATCCAGGTGATGTTGAATTCACCTATCGACAAGGTCACCACCATCAGGGCGCCGGCAAGGATGCCTGAAAATACGTTGGGAACCACGATCCCGAAAAACCGCTGCCACAGTCCCGCGCCCAGGCTGGCGGCGGCTTCCTCCAGCACCGGCAATTGCGACGACTGCATCACCGCCAGCACCGGACGCACCATGAACGGCAGCGTAAACAGCACATGGCCGACCAGGACAAACAGCAGGCTGCCGCGGAATTCGCGGTACTGGCCGTATGCCATGATCAGGGCCAGCGCCGTCGCCAGGCCCGGCACAGCTACCGGCATCATCAGCAGCTCCTCGAACGCGCGCGCCAGCCGGCTGTTGCCGCCCCGGTGACGCGCCAGCATGTAAGCCAGCGGCACGCCGGCGGCAGTGGTGACAACCAGGCAAGCCAATGCGATGGCGATCGAACGCCAGATTGTCTGCTGGTATGTCGCCCAGACTTGCTCTACCCAACGCAAGGTGAAACCGCTGGACCAGCCGACGAAAAAGTTATCGGTGACGCCGGCCAGCATCGACAATACGATGGGCACGATCAGGAACGCGCACACCAGCAAAGCAAACGCCAGCTGCAGATAGAAACGGAAAGAACGCTTCATGCAGCGGCTCCCGCCGCGTTGCCTGACCATGAACGCGCCAGCGCCAGCACCAGCCAGGTCATCGCGCCTAATACGATCGACAACGCAGCGGCCATCGAAAAATTGGCGTAGCTGGTGAACTCGTTATAGATCGCCATCGGCAATACATCGATATTGGTCGCCAGCGTGAAGGCCGTGCCAAAGGCGCCGACGCTGGTGGCAAAGCAGATCGCGCCGGAGGACACCAGCGCCGGCGCCAGGGCCGGCAGCACGATATCGACGAATACCCGCAGCGAGTCGGCGCCGAGCGAACGCGCCGCTTCTTCCAGCGCCGGATCGAGCTTTTCCGCTGCCGCCATCACGGTCAGGATCACGCGGGGAATCGAAAAATACAGATAACCGAGGAACAGGCCGCCCAGCGAATAGGCGAATACCCAGGCGTCGCCGAACAGCCAGTTGGTCACAGCGCCGATCAAGCCTTGGCGGCCGGCCAGCATGATCACCATGAAACCGACCACCACGCCGGGAAACGCCAGCGGGAAGGTCAGCATGGCCAGCAGCAGCGCCTTGCCGGCAAAACGGTTACGCTGCAAAAACAGCCCGACCAGAGAAGAAATCATCAGTGTCGCCAATGTGACTGCGGCCGACAGCAGCAGGGTCGACACCAGGCTGGTGAAGTAGTGGCGATTGGTCAGCACGGCAAGATACGCTGCTGCGCCGCTCGGTCCGCTGGCGCCGACTCCTGCCAGGCGCAGCATCGGCAGCAGCCAGAAGGCCAGGAACAGCGTCATGCCTGGCGCTGCAAACAGCAGGTAAACGTGGCGCCCGGCTGGCGTGCGCCGCTTCTGGCTACGCCTGTTCACCGCAGTTCAGCCTGGTAACGTTCGCTGAATTTGCGCTGGACCTCGGCCATCTTGCCGTAGTCGACCGGCTTGGCGCGGGCGTACTCCGCGGCCGGCAGGAAGCGTGACTGGGCTTCCTTGGAAATGGCTGAAGCACGCACCGGCCGCAGATAGGCATTGGCCCAGATCGCCTGTCCTTCGTTGGACAGCAGGAAATCAAGTACCTTCTTGGCGTTGGCAGGATTCGGGCCGTTCTTTACCAGGCTGACCACGTACGGCACGGTCACGGTTCCTTCGCTAGGAATCACAAACGCGACGTTGGCTTTGTCTTTGTATTTGGCGCGATAGGCGTCGAAGTCATAACCGAACAAAATCGGGATCTCGCCAGACAGCAGGCGCGCATAGGAAGTCTGCTTGGGCACGATGGGCTGGTTTTTTTGCAGCGCCTTGAAATAGCCGATGCCCGGCGTGAAATTATCCAGGGTGCCGCCCAGCGCCTGGTTGACCGCCACCGCGCCGACATAGCCGACAAAGGCGCTGGCTGGATCGAGGTAGCCGATCAGTCCCTTGTATTCAGGCTTCAGCAAGTCCTGCCAGGAACGCGGCACCGGCTTTCCCTTGAGCGCATCGACATTCACCATCAAGCCCATGGTGCCGGAGTGGATGGTGAACCAGTAGCCGTCGGGATCTTTCAGGTCGCCTGGAATATCATTCCAGCCGGCTGGCTTGTAAGGCGCCACGACCTCATTCTTTTTGGCTTCGATGCCGAAGGTCACGCCGACATAGGTGAAGTCGGCTACCGGACTGGCCTTTTCAGCAATGATCTGCGATAGCGACTGGCCGCTGTTCTTGTTATCTGGCGGCACCGTGATGCCGGTCTTGTCCTTGATGGCCTTGATCTGCGTTGCCCAGTCGGCCCATTCCGGCGGACAGTTGTAGCAGATCGCGTTTTGCGCGAGGGCATGGGCCGATGCGGCCAGGGCGACGGCGGCAACCATCGCATGGAAAACACGTGCTAAGCGCATGCTTGTTCCTTTCTTGAATTTAACTGTGAAAATCAAAGGTTCTGACCGAGCCGCCCAGGCGGACGGTGTGAGGCAATAATTGCGTGGGCGCCGGCGCCTGGCCGTCTTGCGGTTCCTCGATCGCGTGCACCAGGGTACGCAGCGCCAGCTCGCCGATTTGCTCGGATGGCTGGGCGACGCTGCTCAGCATCGGATCCATCAGCTCGCCTAGCGGGATGCCGTCGAAACCCATCACCGATACATCGTCGGGCACGCGCAAGCCAATTGCGCGCAGATCGCGCATGACGCTCAGCGCCAGCAAATCGTTGGAACAGAACAGCGCGCTTGGCCGCTGCTTGGGATCTCGAAAGATTTGCAGGTGCTCAAGGGAAAGCGCGGCATAGGTATGGCGAGGAATTTCAATTGGCGTCAACGCTTGCAGCCCATGCTCGCGCATCGCCTGCCGGTAGCCGTGATAACGCTGCAGCGCCCGGTCGGACGCATGGAATTGTCCGGACAGCATCTGGATCCGGGTATGGCCGAGATTGATCAGGTGGGTTACTGCTTCATGCGCCGCGGCCCGGTTATCGACCGACACGGATGGCCGCGCCGTCCGTTGCGGCTGGTTGTACACCAATACGTACGGGATGCGTTCGCGCTCCAGCACATCGAGCGTGCTGCTCGCGTCGGCGTTGGTGACGGTGAGGATGATGCCGTCGACCCGATGCGCCAGCAACAGCGCGACGGCTGCGGACTCATCTTCCTGGCGGTATTCGGTTGCGGTGAACATGACTGAATAGTCGCGTTGGCGCGCCGCCGTTTCTACGCCCTGCAGGCATTGCGCAAATACCGTATTGGACAAGGTCGGCACCACCACGCCGACCGTGCGCGAGCGCCCGGCGCGTAAATTGCGTCCGTTGAAATTCGGGCGGAAGCCGAGGACTTCGATTGCCTGGTTGATCTTGCTGGCGGCATCGATGCTGACCGAATCCGGCTTGTTCAGCAGACGCGATACCGTGGCGATCGATACGCCGGCTTCCAGGGCTACCTGTTTGATGGATGGACGCACAATTTTATCCGCGATGTAAACGTTTACATCGTGCCAGCGCTTTGTTACGCGCTGATGACCATGTGCAGGTCTGCCGGGATCGGCTGCTTAGTGTTGTATTGCCTGCCTGGCTGCGGCACAGGGTTCGATGGATGCCGTGGCCGCCAGGGCAAGGCTATCGCGATGGACGAAGATAATAAATATCCCATTCCTCTTCTGCGAGGAATTCGAAGCCATGGCGCTGATAAAAACGGTTAGCATCGCTTCCTCTCAGCGCGCCTACGCGTATCGGCAATGACAGCGCGTCGGCCTCTTTAAAGACTTGTGCAAGGACGGCGGCACCGATTCCTTTTCCCTGGTTGCCGGGGCGGATATAGAGATGGTCGAGCAACAGCTGGCCGTTGGCGGGTTTGACAACCACAAAACCCAGGCGCCGGCCGTCGGCCACCACGTGCCGTGTATGCATTGCCGAAAAACCGGAGCGGAACCGTTCCCTCGCACGCATCGGATCGAAGCGGCCGATGCGTTCCAGGCTTTCGCGCATGGCGTCTATGCGCAATGCGACCAGTTCCTCAAAGTCTGTTTCAGCTGCCTGGGCCAAGGTGACAAGTGGTGTGTTTGATGCCTGCATGTCCGCTTTCAGAATTAACTTCCATTTGATCCGGCAATTTTATCTGAATCAGTGAATCCGGCCTGTAACTCGCATCGCTGGCGCAGCGACGCCAGGTGGATTAGGCTATACAGGTTGCCATGTACCGCCTATGGCTATTCACAGGTTGCCGTTATGGAAAAGACTGCATTTGTATTCGCCGGTGGCGGAAGTCTTGGCGCCATTGAAGCCGGCATGTTGCGAGAGCTGATTGCAGCCGGCGTGCGGCCGGATTTCCTGGTCGGCGCCTCTGCCGGCGCAATCAATTGCGTATTCTTTGGCTTCCAGCCGCATGCGGCCGGCGCCATGCGCCTGGAATTCCTGTGGCGCGGCATCCGTCGCCAGCAGATCATGCCTTGGTCGTTTCTTGCCCTTCTTGGCGCCGCCCGCGGCACGCACCTGGTAAATCCGGCGCGGTTACGAAGCCTTCTTTATGAACATTTTGGGAATCGCCCCCTGGAGGATACAGATCTTCCGGTGCATGTCGTCGCCACCGAGATGAGCACCGGCAACGAGATAGTGATTTCTTCCGGGTCGGCGGTAGAGGCTGTGCTGGCCAGCACGGCAATTCCCGGCGTTTTCCCACCGGTTTCCCTTGCGGGAAACGTACTGATTGACGGCGGCGTTGCAAACAATACGCCGATCTCTACGGCGATAAGGCTTGGCGCGACACGTGTGATCGTGCTTGCCACCGGCTTTAGCTGTGCCGATCGGCGGCAGCCCAAGGGGGCGCTTGAGCATGCAATGAGTGCGCTCAACCTGCTGGTGGCGCGTCAATTGGTGTCGGACCTGGAGCGCTGGGCGGCGCATGCCGAGATAGCCGTGGTGGCGCCGCTATGTCCGCTGGATGTCTCGCCGTACGATTACAGCCAGTGCGGTTTGCTGATAGACCGGGCGGCGGCGGAAACCCGTCGCTGGCTGGACACCGGGGGACTGGATAATCACGGAATTCCTGGCGCGCTGAGGCCGCATTCTCATGCCAAAGAATAACGGTGTGCGAGTCGAGTCGTAAACCGTTTGCGCAAAGCAAAAACCCTCTGCATGTTGAATGCAGAGGGTTTTTTAATAAAAGCCTGACGATGACCTACTTTCACACTGGTTGCAGCACTATCATCGGCGC
>NZ_JBWKQR010000023.1:0-53815 GCF_059418905.1 Collimonas sp. GW821-FHT07E08
CTACGCCGTATCGATTGCTCCATCTGACACCCCTTCTCTTCATCGAAAAAGTGTCAACCTAATTCAGGACGGGTCACTGGTATAAAAAAAGCCTGTTTTCATGTGAAAACAGGCTTTTTGCATTGTCAGCTGGAGATCGTCAATCGCGGATTTCCAGGGCGCGGTTCAAGCTCAGCGCAGCCAGCGAGCAGGCCGCGCCCGACAGCAGGTAAAAGCTGACGTAAGCCAGGCCGAAATGCGCCGAAAGGCCAAGCGCCACCAGCGGTGCGAAACCGGCTCCCACCAGCCAGGACAGGTCGGAGGTGAGGGCGGCGCCGGTGTAGCGGTATTTCGCCGGGAAGTTGGCGGTGACGGCGCCGGCGGCCTGGCCGTACGACAGGCCCAGCAAGGCGAAGCCGAGCAGGATGAAGGTGTTCTGGCCAAACTCGCCGCCGTTCATCAAGGTCGGCACAAAGGCGCTCAGCACCGCGATCAGCACCGCGCAGGCGCCAAGGGTGGTGCGACGGCCGAGACGGTCGGCGATCAGGCCGGAGGCGACTACGCCGAGCGCCATGAGTCCGGCGCCGATGACCTGGAGAATCAGGAAGTCGCTCACGGAGCGCATCGAATACAGGGTGATCCAGGACAGCGGGAACACGGTCACCAGGTGGAACAGGGCGTAGCTGGCCAAGGCCGCCAAGGCGCCGATGATGACGTTGCGTCCTTGCGAACGCGTCATTTCCAGGGCGTTGGTCGGCTCCAGTTCGCGCTCGTCGAGCAAGCGCGCATATTCCGGCGTCGACACCAGGCGCAGGCGGGCGAACAGGGCGACGACGTTGATGGCGAACGCTACGTAGAACGGATAGCGCCAGCCCCAGTCAAGGAAGTCTTCGGTGGTCAGGTTCGACAGCAGGTAGGCGAACAGGCCGCCGGCGATCATGAAGCCTACCGGCGCGCCCAGCTGGCCCAGCATGGCGTACCAGCCGCGCCGGTTCTGCGGCGCATTCAGCGCCAGCAGCGAGGGCAGGCCGTCCCAGGAGCCGCCCAGCGCAATGCCTTGGCCGATGCGCAGCAGCGCCAGCAAGACGATGGCGTAGAATCCCAGGTGCTGGAAGGTTGGCAGGAAGGCAATCCCGGCCGTGGAGATGCCTAATATGAAGAGGGCCGCCGTCAATTTGACCTCGCGTCCGAGGCGGCGCTGGATCGCCATGAACAGGACGGTGCCGAACGGCCTTGCCAGAAAGGCAAAGGAAAAAATCACGAATGCGTAAAGCGTGCCTTCCAGCTGCTGCTCGAACGGGAAGAAGACCGAGGGAAACACCAGCACCGAGGCCATGGCGTACACGAAAAAGTCGAAATATTCAGATGCTCGGCCGATTACTACGCCGATGGCTATCTCGCCGGGGGCGATGGAGTCTGGCTTGGCTGACTTGGCATTTTGCGCATCATTGATTGTCGAGTGCGACGAGAAATCAGCGGAAACTTCGCCATTGTGGCTATGGGTGCTCGTCATCATAATTTTGTCTCTAGTGGGTTTCTGTCAATACTGGCCATGCCAACCGGCCGTGCCGAACCCTTCCTGAGTGTGCCGCTTCGCAAACCTGAAGCCTCATTATTTACGAAACAACACACTGGTAAGGGTAGGACAAAACGTCCAATCGCCAACGCATACCAGTCAGTGTACATTATCACAATCTGATAGCTTCGACGGTACTTTTACTCTATGGTTTCCCTCTTATCCCGGCGCGGATTGCTCCTCCTTCCCCTCATTTTGCTGGCTGGCTGCAATACGGTGGTGATGAATCCGTCAGGCGACATCGCTTCCCAGCAGGGCCGCCTCATCGTGGTTTCCACGATCCTGATGCTCTTGATCATCGTCCCGGTGATTGCACTGACCATATGGTTTGCCTGGCGCTACCGCAAGAACAATACCGCCGCACGCTACGAACCCGACTGGGATCACTCGACCCAGCTGGAGCTGGTGATCTGGGGCGCGCCGCTGCTCATCATCATCGCGCTCGGCCTGCTGACCTGGATCAGCACCCACACCCTGGATCCTTACCGGCCGCTGTCGCGCCTGGATGCGAACCGCCCGATCCCTGCCGACACGAAGACACTGACGGTAGAAGTGGTGGCGCTGGACTGGAAGTGGCTGTTCATCTACCCGGAACAAGGCATCGCCACCGTCAACGAACTGGCGGCTCCGGTCGACATGCCGATCCGCTTCAAGATCACTTCGTCGGCCATCATGAATTCCTTCTTCATTCCAGCATTGGCCGGCCAGATCTACGCCATGCCAGGCATGCAGACATCCCTCAATGCGGTGATCAACCGGCCGGGCGAATACGACGGCTTCTCGGCCAACTACAGCGGCGCCGGATTCTCCGACATGAAGTTCAAGTTCCATGGCATGACCGCGGAAAATTTCGACAACTGGGTAAAAACCACAAAGGCCGCCAGCGGCAAGCTGGACCGGGCCGACTACCTGCAGCTTGAAAAACCGAGCGAGAAGGAGCCGGTGCGTTATTACGGCGCTGTCGATCCAAGCCTGTACCACGCCATCCTCAACCGCTGCATCGAGCCGGGCCAGATGTGCATGGAGCAGATGATGGCGGCCGACGGCGGCCACAGCATGGCCGGACACCAGGCCAAAGACCATGAATAACCGTTTGCAGCAAGAGCCGGCAGTGTTCTGTTCTGCCAGCGGCGGCGCCGCAACATGCACGGTAGGCGCCGTGTTTCCCTTTTTTACCGGAAAGTAACGATGCTAGACCATATTGATCTGACCAAGCTGATCTTCGGCCGTCTCACCTGGGAAGCGATTCCCTACCACGAACCGATTCTTATCGCGACCTTCATCATGGTCGCCATCGGCGGCGCGGCCGTGCTTGGCGCGCTGACCTATTACAAGGTCTGGGGCACCTTGTGGCGCGACTGGTTCACCAGCATCGACCACAAGAAGATCGGCATCATGTACGTGGTGCTGGGCCTGGTGATGCTGCTGCGCGGCTTTGCCGACGCCCTGATGATGCGCGCCCAGCAGGCGTTTGCCTTCGGCGATTCCGCCGGTTTCCTGCCGCCGCACCACTACGACCAGATCTTCACCGCGCACGGCGTCATCATGATCTTCTTCGTCGCCATGCCGCTGGTGACCGGCCTGATGAACTACGTGGTGCCGCTGCAGATCGGTGCGCGCGACGTGGCGTTTCCTTTCCTGAACAATTTCAGCTTCTGGATGACGACCTTCGGCGGCATGCTGGTGATGGCTTCGCTGTTCGTCGGCGAGTTCGCCCGTACCGGCTGGCTGGCTTATCCGCCGCTGTCGGGCATTCTTGCCAGTCCGGATGTGGGGGTCGATTACTACATATGGGCGTTGCAGATTGCCGGGGTAGGGACGCTGCTGTCCGGCATCAACCTGATCGCGACCATCGTCAAGATGCGCGCGCCCGGAATGAACATGATGAAGATGCCGGTGTTTACCTGGACCGCCTTGTGCACCAACGTCCTGATCGTCGCTGCCTTCCCGGTGCTGACCGCGGTGCTCGGCATGCTGTCGCTGGACCGGATTTTCGGCACCAACTTCTTCACCAACGACATGGGCGGCAACGCCATGATGTACGTCAACCTGATCTGGATCTGGGGCCACCCCGAAGTCTACATCCTGATCCTGCCGGCGTTCGGCATCTTCTCGGAAGTGGTTTCTACCTTCAGCAGCAAGCGCCTGTTCGGCTACACTTCGATGGTTTACGCCACCGTGGTGATCACCATCCTGTCCTACCTGGTGTGGCTGCATCACTTCTTCACCATGGGCTCGGGAGCCAGCGTCAATTCCTTCTTCGGGATCACGACGATGATCATCTCGATCCCGACCGGCGCCAAGATTTTCAACTGGCTGTTCACCATGTACCGCGGCCGCATCCGTTTCGAGCTGCCCATGCTGTGGACCATCGGCTTCATGATCACCTTCGTCATCGGCGGCATGACCGGCGTGCTGCTGGCGGTGCCGCCGGCCGACTTCGTGCTGCACAACAGCCTGTTCCTGATCGCCCACTTCCATAACGTGATCATCGGCGGCGTCCTGTTCGGCATGTTTGCCGGCATCAACTACTGGTTCCCGAAAGCCTTCGGCTACAAGCTCGACGATTTCTGGGGCAAGTGCTGCTTCTGGTTCTGGACCATCGGTTTCTACGTCGCCTTCATGCCGCTCTACGTGCTGGGCCTGATGGGCGTGACCCGCCGCCTGGGCCACTTCGAAGATCCGTCGCTGCAGATCTGGTTCCAGATTGCCGCCTTCGGCGCCGTGCTGATCGCACTCGGCATCGCTTCCTTCATCGTGCAGCTGATCGTCAGCTTCCGCCGCCGCGAATCGCTGCGCGACACCACCGGCGATCCGTGGGGCGCGCGCACGCTGGAGTGGTCGACTTCGTCGCCGCCGCCTGACTACAACTTTGCCTTCACGCCGGTGGTGCATGACAACGACGCCTGGACCGACATGAAGGCCAACGGCTACACTCGTCCGCTGAAGGATTTTGTCGCTATCCACATGCCGAAGAACACGGCAGCCGGTTTCATCATCGCCGCGCTCAGCGCAGCCGTCGGCTTTGCCCTGATCTGGCACATGTGGCTGGCGGCCGGCCTCGGCTTCGCAGCGATGATGGCTGCGATCATCATCCACACCTTCAACTACAACCGCGATTTCCATATCTCGGCGGACCAGGTCGTCCGTACCGAGGGCGAACGCACACGATTGCTGGCTAGCCATGTCTGATATCACTATGAACCCCGCCGGCGCGGCTGATCCAAGCGCGCGCTTCTACACCCGCGAACATCACCCGGAGAACGGCACGCTGCTCGGTTTCTGGCTGTACCTGATGAGCGACTGCCTGATCTTCGCCTGCCTGTTCGCGACCTACGCCGTATTGGGCCGCAACTATGCAGGCGGCCCCACCGGCGCCGAACTGTTCGACCTGCCGCTGGTGGCGGTCAACACGTCGCTGCTGCTGCTGTCGTCGATCACCTACGGTTTCGCCATGCTCGAGATGCAGCGCAAGCGTCAGGGCGCAACGCTGGCCTGGCTGGCCGTCACCGGCATCCTCGGCGCCTGCTTCATCGGCTTCGAACTGTATGAATTCGCGCACCTGATCCACGAAGGCTACGGACCGCAACGCAGCGGCTTCCTGACTTCGTTTTTCGCCCTGGTGTCGACCCACGGCCTGCACGTCAGCTTCGGCATCGTCTGGCTGGTCACGCTGATGTTCCAGGTCAAGCGCCACGGGCTGACCGCCGAAAATGGCCGGCGCCTGATGTGCCTGTCGATGTTCTGGCACTTCCTGGACGTGGTCTGGATCGGCGTCTTCACCTTTGTCTATCTGATGGGAGTTTTGCCATGAGCGGCGGACATCAACAGCACCCGGCGCGCGTCGTCGCCCATGGCCACGACGATCACCACGGCCACACCCATGCCGACCACGGCAGCCTGAAGAGCTACACCACCGGCTTCGTGCTGGCGGTGGTCCTGACGGCGATCCCGTTCTGGCTGGTGATGGGCAAGGTCTTCGACAAATCCAGCACCACCGGGCTGGTGCTGCTCGGTTTCGCCGCCGTGCAGATCGTGGTGCACATGGTGTATTTCCTGCACATGAACACCAAATCCGAAGGCGGCTGGTCGATGCTGGCGCTGATCTTCACGATCATGCTGGTGTTCATCATGCTGAGCGGTTCGCTGTGGGTGATGTATCACCTGAACCACAACATGATGCCGGGCATGATGCCTGACACCACGGAAGTGGTGCCGGAATCGATGCAAGCGATGCCCGAGATGCCTGGGATGCCAAAAACGCACGACATGCAGCATATGCAACACATGCAATGAAACAGGCGCCGCGCGGCATGGTGACGGACAGTCAGGATGCAGGCCCGGTCCCGGTCCCGGTCCCGGCTGCGCCAAGGCCGCGCTCCGCAACCGTGCTGCTGGCGCTGGCCATCTGCGCCGGGCTGGTGTTTGCCGGTTTCGCCGCGCTAGGCACCTGGCAGCTCAAGCGGCTGCAATGGAAGCTGGCCCTGATCGAACGGGTTGAACAGCGGGTGCACGCGCCCGCCGTGGCCGCTCCCGGCCCTGAACGCTGGCCGCAAGTCAATGCCGACGCCGATGAATATCGGCGCGTGCGTCTCAGCGGCACATTCCTCTACGCACTGACAGCCCGGGTCCAGGCTTCGACCGAACTCGGCGGCGGATTCTGGCTGCTGACGCCGCTGCGCAGCGCGGACGGCAGCGTGGTGCTGGTCAACCGCGGTTTTGTGCCGGCCAAGGCCGGCGCCGAGCAGGACGGCCCGGATGTCGGTCCGGCCGAGGTAAGCGGACTGCTGCGCATGAGCGAGCCGGGCGGCGGTTTTCTGCGCCGCAACGATCCAGCCGGCGACCGCTGGTTTTCGCGCGACGTGCAAGCGATAGCGGCAGCGCGCAACCTGTCGCCGGCGGCGCCTTATTTCATCGATGCAGACGCGGCGACAGCCGGCAGGGACACCGGCGGCGACCGCCCGGTCGGCGGCTTGACGGTGATTGCCTTTCACAATAACCATCTGGTTTATGCTCTCACTTGGTATGCTCTTGCCTTGATGGTGGCGGGCGCCTGTTTCTGGGTAGGGCGCGAGGAAAGGAAGCTGCGCCGGCAGTATCGGCCTGGCGCCGATGCGGATGGTCTCGACCGTGAAAGTGAAGATGGCAAGTAAAATTGATATTCTTGCAAATACAGAAGATTTGAAGCGGCGCTGGACGCTGGCGGCCGGCGTCGAAAACGCCGCCGGCCACAAGAACATGCTGCAATTGATCCAGCTGCGCTGGATCGCCGTGGTCGGGCAGATCACTACCATCGCCATCGTCATCGCCGGCTTCGGCATCCAGCTGCCGCTGCCGCACATGCTGAAGGTGCTGGCCTGCCTGGTAGCGTTCAACATCGCCAGCCACCTGCGCTGGCACGAGCGGCGCGTGGCGAGCAACGGCGAGCTGTTCCTGGCGTTGCTGGTCGACGTCGGCATCCTGACTGCCCAGCTGTACCTCAGCGGCGGCATCAACAATCCCTTCGCCTTCCTGTTCCTGCTGCAGGTGATCCTGAGCGCCGTGCTGCTGGAAACCTGGTCGACCTGGACCATCGTCGCCGTCACCAGCGTCTGCCTGGCCGGCCTGTCGCTGTTTTGCGAGCCTCTGGCGCTGCCGCCCGACCATGGCAACGGCTTGTCCAGCCTGTATGTGGAAGGCTTGCTGATCTGTTTTGTGCTGAATGCGGCGCTGCTGGTGTTCTTCGTTACCCGCATCGGCCGCAACCTGCGCGCCGGCGACGCCCAGCTGGCCGATTTGCGCCAGCGCGCGGCGGAGGAAGACCACATCGTGCGCATGGGCCTGCTGGCTTCCGGCGCCGCGCATGAGCTCGGCACGCCGCTGGCCACCTTGTCGGTGATCCTGGGCGACTGGCGGCGCATGCCGGAGTTCAGCACGAACAGCGAACTGCTGGAAGAAATCGGCGAGATGCAAGCCCAGCTGCAGCGCTGCAAGAGCATCGTCAGCGGCATCTTGCTGTCGGCCGGCGAGGCGCGCGGCGAATCGTCGGTGAAAACCACCATCAGCACTTTCCTCAACGACCTGGCCAAGGAATGGTGCGCGACCCGGCCGATTGTCTCGTTTGCCTACGAAAACCGGATCGAGCAGGATATGCCGGTCGTTTTCGACTCGGCGCTGAAGCAGATGATCTGCAATGTGCTCGACAACGCGCTCGAAGCATCGCCGCAGTGGGTCAGCCTGGAAGCGACGCGGGAAGACGATGCGCTGACCCTGGTCGTGACCGATAGCGGCCCCGGTTTTGCGCCGGCGATGCTGGCGCACCTGGGCAAGCCCTACCAGTCGAGCAAGGGACGGCCAGGCAGCGGCCTGGGCCTGTTTTTCGTGGTCAACGTCGCCCGCAAGCTGGGCGGCACGGTAACCGCGCGCAACCGCGAGCAGGGCGGGGCGCTGGTCCAGCTCACGCTGCCGCTGGCGTCGATCAGCCTTGAGGGGGAGGCCGGACATGGCAACTGACCGCCTGCTGCTGATCATCGAAGATGACGCCACTTTCGCGCGCACGCTGGGCCGTTCGTTCGAGCGCCGCGGCTATGCCGTGCTGCTGGCGTCGAACCTGGACCAGGCCGCTGCGCTGCTGCGCCAGCATTCGCCCGGATATGCGGTAGTCGACCTCAAGCTGAACGACAGCACTTCCGGGCTGGCATGCGTGCAGATGCTGCACAAGCACGATCCGGCCATGCTGATCGTGGTGCTGACCGGCTTCGCCAGCATCAACACGGCGGTGGAAGCAATCAAGCTTGGCGCTTGCCAGTACCTGGCCAAGCCTTCCAACACCGATGATATCGAAGCGGCTTTCGGCCATGTCGCCGGCGCCGCGGCGATTGAACTGAGCAACCGCTCGACCTCGATCAAGACGCTGGAATGGGAGCGCATCCATGAAGTGCTGGTGGAAACCGGCTTCAATATTTCGGAAACGGCGCGGCGCCTGGGAATGCACCGGCGCACGCTGGCGCGCAAGCTGGAAAAACAGCGCATCAAATAGCCATCGCAAATAAGCGGCGGCGATTACCACATATCGCCGTTTGCCGCCTCGCGGCTGTTTATGGCGCCCTTCCTTGTAAGTGGCGTCACATGATTAACACTATAAGCTGCATCCTCGTGCCTGGACCGGGCGAGGAGGCAATAGCGGCTGTTGAAACCAGCCATTTTCCATTTGCTTATGGGAGTTACCATCATGTCTGCCATCTTGACCCAGCGTCCTGTTGTCCAAGAAACCGAAATAGAAGCCATTCCTTTCCCGCTCGCCTATCTGCGGCCGCGCCAGCCAAAAACCTTCCACCACGCGATCGATGTGTACCTGAAGGACTCGAACGCCACCGGGAACATTTATTTCGCCCGGCATTTCGAGTGGCAAGGGATTTGCCGCGAGCGCTGGTTTTTCGAGTGCATCTCCGCCGACATGCTGCAGTCGCTCGGCGTCTTTATCACCAAGGAGGCGCAGCAACAGTATGTCTGCGAGACATTCGCATTCCAGAAGATTGCGTGCGAAGTCAATACTTTCGCCATCAAGCAATGCTCGTTTTCGCTGGCGTTCCGGTTCCTGGTAGAGGGCAAGCTGGTGGCGACCGGCCAGCAGCAGATCGTTTTCGCCAACAAGGAAAAAAGGATCTCGCGGCTGCCGGAGCACATCCTTGAAAAGATCCGGCAATATGAAATCGAGAAGGGAGAGTAACGGCGTAACGGGCTATATCAGCCTGTCCTTGACCTAAGGACCATGCGGAGGAGAGGCAGCAGCCTCTTGCTCCGCCTGGCGCGGCGCCGACGCCGCGAACAGGCCGTCCGACGGCTGATCCTCCACCAGCGGGAATTCCAGGGTGAATGTCGTATATTGCCCGGCCACGGAATCGCACAATATGCGCCCGCCGAACGACGCCATCACCCGATGGCAGAACGTGAGGCCGACCCCGGTGCCGCCGCTTTGCTTGGTGGTGAAGAAGCCGTCGAAAATGTTCGGCAGCGCGTCGCCCGTTATGCCAGTCCCGGTGTCGCTGAAATACATGCGGTTGACAGTCGGGCCGCGCACCGTCGATATGCGGATTTCACCCTTGCCGGCCATCTTGATGGCGTACAGCGCATTTTTCAGCAGGTTGAACAGCACCAGTATCAGCAGCGTATCCGATCCGTAGAACCGGAATTCTTCGGCGTCGGCGACCACGATGCGCTCCCGGTCCTGGCGGTCATAGGTGTAGCGGTCGACCGCTTCCGCCAGGCAGTGTCCTATGGCGTGCTGGCTGAAATTGGTCTTGTCGATCTGGTCCATCTTGATCGACGCCAGCATCATGTCCAGCACCGCATTGGTACGGTCCACTTCGTGCGTCAGCGTCTTCCCTATGGTGGCGAGATAGGTCATCGCGAACGGCGGCAGCGACGATTCGCACAGGTTGTTGGCGACCGCCAGCTCGTAGCTGTGCAGGAGCGTCGGGATATATTTGTTGATACCCTGCGCCTGGTTGCGGATGGAGAGCAGCGGCGTGCGCATTTCGTGGGCCACGCTGGCGGCAATCGCCATGGGATTGAACAGTCCGTACTTCACGATCGCCACCGTGATGATGCCAAGGCTGACGGCAATGAACAGCACGCCGGGCGGATAGAACTCGAAGCCGTAGTTGCACAGGTAATCGACCGCGGCAAAAAAATAAGTGAGGATGCCGGCGATGCACAGGCGCAGCCTGATGCGTTTGTTGGGCGGTGCATTTTTCTGCTGCAGGAAGGTGATGTACAGGCCGCGGTTGACCACCACTACCGTCTGCAGAACATGGATGGGGTGGAGCAGTCCTGCCTTGGGGTAGTAGCCCCAGAAATATTCGTAGAAGCCGGAAATGAACAGGTCGCCGCCAACCAGGAAAAGCGCCAGGACCGAGGCGATCCCGTAAGACAGGTAAACCAGGTGGCGTTCCTTGGTGCGGTCCGAGACCTCGGTCAGGAAGTGGTACAGGCTGGTCGGCAGGAACAGGATCAGCAGGTAGCCGAACTTGATCAGGAACATCGCCAGGCCCGGCGTATGGACCTGGAACAGCACCGCCCAGGTTCCCTGCCAGAACGCGGAGATGATGCACAGCGCGGAAAAGCTGATGCCGATGCGGGTGAATCCCTGCGTGCAAAGTACGTACAAGCCGTAACCCAGGAAAACCGAGGCTACCAAGGCGGGTAATAATGAGTACATTGGCAATGTCTAAGGGTGGGTATCCGCGTGGTGGACCTGATGCAAGTTATCCATTATAGAACTCACAATGCCGCGCACAGCCTGGCCGGCGTTGAGAGGTGCAATATACGCCTTCTTCATCCAAACAATAAGTTGCAATAGGGCAATATATCACTCAAGTGCTGCGGGTGGCGTCTTTACTGCCAATTATAACTACCGCTGCGGATTGCTTCGATTAGAAGCGGCCCCGCCGTCCTGGAAAAAAAGACGGCTTTTCAATCGCAGCGTGTTTCCAGTTTGACAGGATGGCCTTCCAGCAATGAAAATGCCGAGACAACCGATTCTATTCGCGCTGTCTTTTTTATGTAGCGTGCACGGCGCCCCATTTTCCTGGTTTTTCTTAGCGGAGATTAGATACATGGTCATTTTCCTGGCTCGGACGGTATTACCGGTTGTCATCTCCAGCTGCCTTTTGTTGCCGGCATATGCGTCGGAAGCGGAATATTCCATCGCTGTCGGCGATGCGAGGACCGGCTCATCCATCAGCAAAAGCCGGGCGTCGCTCGGGATCGCCGTGGACGTCAATAAAAGCTGGGACGAGCTGTCCGCCAACGAACAGGCGCTATGGCGGAAATTCGTCGATATCACCGATGAAAACGTGATTCCGCCGTTCCCCTCGCCAAACATTCGCAGCTTGTTGCGCAATTTGGGAGTGTCGCGAGGAGTCCGCATGGATAATTCGATGACTCACAAGGAGGATGTGAAACTGATCGTGCACGTCGACGAAACCGGATCGGTCAGCGCCGTCGATATCCTGGGCGCCAAAAACAACGGGGAACTCATGCTGAGCGACGATCAAAAAATCCTCGCGTACACGGTAATCAAAGGGCTGCAGTCAACGCAGTTTTCTCCGGCAAGGCTGGACGGGGCGCCGGTGGCCTCGGCCTTTGCCTATCACATCGTGCATACCACCAAGCGATAACTTTTCACGCCGATAGCCATCGGGTGGCAAACCACGCCGAGCGTCATGCCCGGCGTGGCCGACGCTTCGGTTGCGGCCGCAACAGACGGTAGCACAAAAATAATATTGCAATATGGAAATATTGAGCTAATCTTAACCATGCATGTGTATCAAGTCCGTGCATCAAGTTCCTGAACAAGCTTCTGGAAAAGCCTGGCGCAAGCGGGCCCGGCTTCTGAATTGTCCCTGGCAATCCATGGTTCCGAGACGAGGGGGAGCGACGATGAAAAAGCTGGGATTGGCCGATCTGATACATCCATTAGCGGTAGATACCTTCATGGCGCGCTATTGGCAAAAGAAACCTTACATAGGCCACGGTTCACCGCAGCGTTTCGCCGACATCGCGGCCATTCCGGAGCTGTCCAGCATCGATGCGCTGCTGGAAGCCTGGCGTGGCGACGCCGACGCCTGGGCCCCGCGCGACACCAAGAACCCGCTGATCAACGCCACCGCGCGCCAGCTGCCGGCTTTCTATGAAAGCGGCTACACGCTGTACCTGAGCAAGGTGGAAGACCACGTGCCGGCGCTGGAACCGATTGCGCGTGCGCTCGAGCGCGACCTTGGCCTGCGCCAGGACGATGTCTATTTCGAAGCGTTCATTTCGCAAGGCACCGGCTCGACCTTCCATTTCGACCCCAATGTCACCATCAACATACAGCTGATCGGCAGCAAGCAGTGGAGCGTCGCCGCCAACCGGCATGTGGTCAACCCGCACGTCGGCTGGTCTGCCGGCGCGGCGGTCAACGAACACATGCGGCAGTATGCGCGCCAGCCGTTTCCGACTCGCATGCCTGCCGGCTGCAAAAGTTTCGAGGCCAAGCCCGGCACCCTGGTTTACCTGCATCCGGGCTACTGGCATTGCACCCTCAACCACGAACCGTCGCTGTCCCTGCTGTTCACTATCAACCCGCCATCCTGGACCGACCTGCTGATGGAAGAAATCAAGGACCGGATGCTGAAGCACGACGCCGGCCGCGAGCTGGCCTTCGGCCTCGGTTCCACCATGGGCCACGAAGAAAAGCGGCAGCGCCTGCAAAACCTGATCGACGCCACCGGCGATGCCGTGGCGTCGCTGTCCGCAGCGGATTTGCTGGCCGACTGGGGCGGGGCGTTTACTGCTTCGTTTGAGCGGAACCCCGAGGTGGAGTTCGAGATCGGCCGCAGCCGCGACGACGATGTGCTGGTCACCAAATCGGGCCGCAAGCGCGAGCGCAGCTTGCTGGCGCCGGACGCACGGCAAGTGCTGCAATGGATACGCGCGCGGAAAAAGCCGTTCCACGGCCACCAGGCGGTGCAGGCGCTGGATGCGGTGGCGACGGCGCGCATCGGCGAGATACTGGAAGAGTTCGCCGAGATCGGCCTGATCCTGCGTCGCCAGCCTTGATCGCAGCTACTTCGTTTTTTTTGCCGGTTTGCTGCGCATCTCGGTGGTCCATTCCGGACGCCGTCCCAGTACATCGAACAGCTCGACGATGATCGCCTTGACCTTCTGCACGGCGTTGCTGAGCAGTTCGGTATCGTGCCAGCACAGCGACAGGTCGCGCGAGAACAGGGGATGGTCGACCTGCGCCAGCTTGAGCTTGCGCTCATCCAGTTCGACATGCGCAGCCGACCACGGCAGGATCGTGACGCCGAGCCTGGCGATCACCGCCGCGAACAGCAGCGCGGTGGAACTGGCCTCGAACAGTACCTCGCACGGCAGGCCGGCTTCACGCAGCGCCCAGTCGACCCGGCTGCGTATCGAGTTCGGCGCGCTGGGCAGGATCAGCGGCATGCGCGCCAGCTGGGCCAGCTTCACCGGCCCGGCCGGCAGCGCAAAATCCGGCCATGCAATCAGGTGCAGCACCTCGGTGACCAGCCGCTGCGCCGCCACGCCGCGGGTCTCGACGGCATCGGCCACCACTGCGATTTCCACCCGGCCGTCGCCGATCAGGCCGCCCAGATCTGCGCTCGGCGCTTCGATCAGTTCCAGCACGATGCCGGGATAGCGGTCGCGCACCAGGCGCGCCAGCGGAATCGCCAGCACCCGCGCGGTGCTGGACGGCATGCCGACCGACACCTTGCCTTGCGGCAGTTCGGCGTCCTGGCGCAACAGCTCGCGCGTGCCGTCGGCTTGCCGCAGCAGCTCAGTCGCATGCCGGTACAGCGTCCGTCCGGCCGCCGTCGGCGCCACCCCGTGCACACTGCGTTCCAGCAGCTGCATGCCGAGATCCCGTTCCAGGTTGCGCATCTGCTGGCTGACCGCGGGCTGGGCGATATGCAGCAGTTCGCTGGCGTGCGTGACGTTGCCGCACTCGACCACCTTGACGAAATACCGCAGTTGCCGCAAGTCCATTTCATCTCCTTCTCAAGCGATTTATTCCATACGTTAATCCTATAGCGAGAGAGTAATAACATATTTTTAAATTATTTACCGCCTCCCTATACTGGCTCCACAAAAAATGCGACGCAGGCCCGGCCAGGCAGTCCGGAATCGCGTCACCACGGCCGACACAGGTTGACAAGGAGACAGGAATGGTCAAGGCGATTGCACTACAGGAGCCGGGCGCCAAGCCCCGGCGCACACCATTGAGCCGCGAGCAGGTCGGCGGCTTCTGGGCGGTGTATGCGGGGTGGGTGATGGACGGGGTCGATTCAGTGATCTATGCCTTGGTGCTGATCCCGGCGCTGACCGAATTGCTGCCGGCGTCGGGCATTGCCGCCACGCCTGGCAACTTAGGCATGTACGGTTCCATCCTGTTTGCCTTGTTCCTGATCGGCTGGGGGCTGTCTTTCATCTGGGGGCCGCTGGCCGACCGTTTTGGCCGGGTCAAGACCCTGGCCGCCAGCATCCTCATCTATTCAGTGTTTACCGGCGCCGCCGCGTTTGCCGACAATGTCTGGGCGCTGGCGGCGTTCCGCCTGATCGCCGGCATCGGCGTGGGCGGCGAGTGGGCGCTGGCAGGTACCTATGTGGCGGAAAGCTGGCCGGAGGACCGCCGCAAGATGGGCGCCGGCTACCTGCAGACTGGCTACTATGTCGGCTTTTTCATCGCCGCCTGGCTGAACTACACGGTCGGCGCTGCCTACGGCTGGCGCGCCATGTTCCTGTGCGGCCTGGCGCCGGCCTTGCTCGCAATCTTCACCGTGCTGCGTGTGAAGGAGCCGGGGCAGTGGCGCAAGGGCAGCCATAATTCGACCGCCATGGCCAGCGCGCGCAGCTCGTTGCGTGAACTGTTCGCCCCGGCCTACCTGCGCCGCACGCTGACCAGCGCCACGCTGGTGGGTGTAGCGATCATCGGTTTGTGGGCGGGTTCGGTCTATGAAGCCAGCGCGGTGGTTACGCTGGCCAAGCGTGCCGGCATCGACGGCGTCGGCGCCGTGCACCTGGCGTCGGTCGGCGCGGCGATCCTGTCGTTCGCTACCATCCTCGGCTGCCTGGCGGCGCCGTGGCTGGCCGAACGGCTGGGCCGGCGCATCGCGCTCGGCATCTATTTCGGCGGCATGGCGCTGTCCATCGTGTTTGCCTTCGGCTGGGTGTTCTACCTGCCGGACGGGCTCAACCTGTTCATGGCGTCGCTGCTATTCCTGGGTTTCTTCGGCGGTAATTTCGCCATCTTCTCGCTGTGGCTGCCGGAACAGTACCCGACCCGGATACGAGCCACGGCGTTTGCCTTCAACGCTTCCGTCGGCCGTTTCCTCGGCGCCGGCGTGAACTTCCTGCTGGCCGCGGCGATTCAATGGCACGGCTCGCTCGGCCTGCCGATCGCCTGGACCGCGGCGGCTTTCGCGGCCGGCCTGCTGATCCTGCCTTTTGCAGTGGAAACCCACCACCAGGCATTGCCCGGATAGCGCCGGCTGCGCCGTCATTCACCCGTCACCAGTCATCAGTTGGAGAAGCAGATGCAAGCATTAAAGGGAATCAAGGTAATCGACCTCAGCCGCGCGCTGTCCGGGCCGTTCTGCACGATGGCGCTGGCCGACCTCGGAGCCGACGTCATCAAGGTGGAACAGGGGCCGGACGGCGACATGAGCCGCAACTGGGGGCCGTTCGACCGCGGCGTCAGCACTTATTACCTGTCCTGCAACCGCAACAAGCGCGGCGTCTGCATCGACCTGCGCCAGCCGCAAGGGCTGGCCGCGCTGCAGCGGCTGATCGACGGCGCCGACGTAGTGATCGAGAATTTCAAGCCGGGCACGGTCGAGCGCATGGGCCTCGGTTTCGACGTGCTGAGCGCGCGCAATCCGCGCCTGGTGATGGGCAGCATCAACGCTTTCGGCGCCGACGGTCCGCTCAGCGGCTGGCCCGGTTTCGACCAGATCGCGCAAGGCTATTCGGGAATGATGAGCCTGACCGGTTTCGCTGACGGCGATCCGACCCGCACCGGCACCGCCATCGGCGACATGAGTTCCGGCATGTGGCTGGCGATGGCGGTGCTCGCCGCGCTGCTGGAACGGGAGCGCACGGGGCGCGGCCAGCATGTCGGCAGTTCGCTGCTGGCCAGCCTGGTGGGGCTGCTGAGCGTGCACGGCCAGCGCTATCTGAGCCTGGGCGAGATTCCCCAGCGCACCGGCAACGCCCATTCGGTGATCGCGCCCTACGGCGTGTTCGAGACCGCCGACGGCCCGCTCAACCTGGCGCCGATCACTGCCGGCATGTGGCTGCGCCTGTGCCAGCTGCTCGACCTGGCGGAGTTGCCGGACGATCCGCGTTTCGCCAGCAATGAGAAACGCGTGCTTCACCGCGATGCGTTGAAGGCCATACTGGAAGAGCGCCTGAAGACGCGCGGCAAACGGGAATGGAGCGAGCTGTTCATCGGCGCCGGTTTGCCGGCGGGGCCGATCAATACCCTGGCCGAAGTGTTCGACGACCCGCAAGTGCAGCATTGCCGGCTGGTCGAAACGGTCGAGCATCCCACGCTAGGTGCATTGCGCCAGGTGGTCACGCCGGTGTCGGCCTATGGCGTGGGCGCGGCGCCGCCGGTTACCCACAGGGCGCCGCCCGGCCTCGGGGAGCACACGGTGGAAGCGTTGCGCGAAGCCGGTTTCGACGATGCGGCTATCGATGCCTTGCTGGCGGCAAACATCGTGTATCAAAACGAAGCCGGTCCGCCGCCGGCAACGGAACAATGTGTAGAGGTGGCGCAATGAACCAGGCACCGGATGGATCTTCGGCCACGGTCAGCGCCCACATCGTCGAAGCGGGGATAGGCCAGGTTGTGTTCAGCAATCCTTCCCGTCGCCATGCGCTCAGCGCCGAGCTGCTGGGCGCGCTGGAGGCCCGCCTGGATGAACTGGCGGCGCAACGGCTGCCGGCGATACTGCTTGGCAGCGGGATCGGGCAGGCGGTGTGGAGCGCCGGCCACGACCTGGGCGAACTTGCGCACGACCGCGATCCGCTTGCCTACGGCAAGCCGCTGGAGCGCGTGCTGCGCAGCGTGCGGGCTTATCCGGGCGTAGTTATCGCGATGATCTCGGGATCGGTGTGGGGCGGGGCGGTCGACCTGGCGATGAGCTGCGACCTGGTGGTAGCCGACCGCAGCGCGCGCTTCGCCATGACGCCGGCCAACATCGGCCTGCCGTATACCACCAGCGGGCTGCTGCGCTTTTTCCATAACCTGCCGATCCATGTGCTCAAGGAGATGTTCTTTTGCGCCCAGCCGCTGGAGGCCGAGCGCGCAGCCCATTTCGGCGTTGTCAACCGGCTGGTCGAGCAGAATCAGCTGCAAGCGACAGCGCTGGAGATGGCGCGCGGGATCGCCGCCAAGGCGCCGCTGGCGGTGCGGGCGGTAAAGGAGCAGCTGCGCATCCTGGAAGACCTGCAGCCGCTGCCGGTGCAGGCGCTGGAACGGATCGCCGAACTGCGGCGGCAAGCGTGCGCCAGCGAGGATTTCAGCGAGGGGCTGAGCGCTTTCGCCAGCCGCCGCCAGCCGTTGTTCCGAGGTGCCTGAACCAGCTGCAATGGTGGTTGTTGATAAAAACACATTCCCCCGCTCTTGTCATTGTCTTATCTCTGCCTTGCAAAAATCAAAAACCTCTAAAAATGAAAGCTATTTGCAAGGTTCGTGAGAGTATTGTCGACCGAAAATAATCATAATCAGGGAGACAATCATCATGAAGACGCTATTTGCGCTTCTTTTCCTGGCGTCCATGGCCAGCGCCGGAGCCCAGGAAAAGATCGTCATCGGACAGTCAGTGGAGTTATCGGGCGAAGCTACCGGCAAGGAAAACATGGAGGGTGCGCTGGCTTATTTCGGCTGGGTCAACGCGCAAGGCGGGGTGCATGGGCGCAAGATCGAGCTGAAATCCTATGACGACCAGCGCAAGCCGGAAACCACCAAACGCAATACCGAGAAGCTGCTGGCCCAGGATAACGCGCTGGCCTTGTTCGGCTACCGCAGCACGCCGACGGTGGAAGCCGTCCTGCCTTTGCTGCAGGTGGAGAAAGTGCCGCTGATCGCGCCGTTTTCCGGCGGCCAAAGCCTGCACCGGCCATTCAATCCCTACCTGTTCAACCTGCGCGCCAGCTATCAGGATGAAACGGCGAAAATGGTGGAACTGTTCAGTTCCCTGGCGATCCGCAAGGTCGCGATCCTGTACCAGGACGACAGCTTCGGCCGCGACGGCCTGGCCGGTTTTGAGCGCAACCTGGCGGCGCACAAGCTGAAGGCCCTGGTGACTGCCAGCTACGACCGCAAGGACCTGAAAATCGACAAGGCGGTCGACGCCATCATCGCCGGCAATCCGCAGGCCGTGCTGATGGCTTGCACGCCGTCGGCCTGCGCCGATTTTGTCAAGCAGGTCCACAAGAAAGGATTCCATCCCTCCTTCATGATGCTTTCCAATGTCAGTTCCGATACCTTCTTCGAGTCGCTGGGCGAGGATGGCCGAGGGGTGAGCGTGATGCAGGTGATGCCGTACCCGAAGAATTTCAGCGCCGGCGTGAGCCGCGAATTCCAGAGCGTCCTGAAAAGCATGCCGAAGCCTCCGCCGGCTTCTTATTCGGCATTCGAGGGTTTTGTGGCAGCGAAGCTGCTGACCGAGGGGCTGCGCCGCGCGGGCCCTAATCCGACCAGGCAAAAACTGATGGCGGCGCTGGAAACCATGCGCGATTTCGACCTGGGCGGAGTGCGGGTATCGTATACGCCGGACAATCATGACGGCTCGAAATTCGTGGAAATGATCATGATCGGCAAACACGGCGCGATTTTGCGTTAAGCCTTGTACCGGGCCTGGCGTTGAACCTTGCAATGGATACGATGGAAACATTCGACGACGACCTCAGGAATTTCGCAGCGCATGGCGCCGCGCCGCTGCCGGCGGCGGACGACCAGGGCCATGTGATGCGCGACGGCGCGCGCATCTGGTATGCGACCTACGGTTCCGGCCCGCCGGTGATCCTGCTGCACGGCGGCCTTGGCCACAGCGGCAACTGGGGTTACCAGCTGCCGATGCTGGTCGGCTCCGGCCGTAGCGTGGTGCTGATCGACAGCCGCGGCCACGGCCGCAGCACACGCGATTCACGGCCGTTCAGCTATGAGCTGATGGCGTCCGACGTATTGACCGTGATGAACGTCTTGCATATAAAGACAGCGCCGATAGTAGGCTGGAGCGACGGCGCCTGCACCGCACTGGTCCTCGCCATGCAAGCGCCGGCGCGCGTCGCCGGCGTATTTTTCTTCGGCTGCAACATGGATCCGAGCGGCGCCAGGGAATTCCAGCCGACGCCTGTCATCGACCGCTGCTTCAGCCGCCACGCCAAGGACTACGCCCAGCTATCGGCCACGCCGGACCAGTTCGCCGCGTTTGCCGATGCAGTGGGGCTGATGATGAAGACGCAACCCAATTATTCGGCGCGCGACCTGGCTGAAATCCAGGCGCCTGTCGCCGTCGTGCAAAGCGAGCATGATGAATTCATCAAAGCCGAACATGCCGCATATCTCAGCCGCAGCATTCCAGGAGCGGAGCTGATCGTGATGCCGGGCGTCAGCCATTTTGCGCCGCTGCAGCGGCCGCGGCAATTCAATGGTGTAATGCAGGCTTTCATCGAGAAGGTTAGCGCACACCAGGAGCGATGACGATGCAGCAATCGAACTACCTGTTTTTCACCACCGGCTGCGAACAGGCGCTGGCCTTCTATACCGAATGCGGGCTGGGCCAGGTGACCGAAGTCATGTATCACGGCGCCGGCGGCATGCCGCTGAAGAACGAGGCGATGCGCGGCAAGATCATGCATTCCAGGTTCGAGGGACCGGGCGTCCTGTTTTATGCTTCAGACAATGACGACGCCGAACCCATGCGCGGCTCGGCGCACATCCTGATGACCGACAGCCGCGAGCAGACCGACCAGCTGTTCGCGCGTTTGAGCCAAGGCGCAAACGTCACCACGCCGCTTGGCATCCAGCCCTGGGGCGACTACTTCGGCAAGCTGACGGACCGCTTCGGGGTGCAGTGGATGCTTAACTGTCCGATTCGGAGCGATTAGGCGTTCAGCAACCGCCTCAGCGTCGCCACCGTATAGTCGATTTCCTGCGCGGTGGTATAGCGTCCCAATGAAAAGCGGATCGCGCTGCGCGCCAGCGCGTCTGGTCGTCCCAGGCTGGACAGCACATAGGATGGCGCGGCGTTGGCCGAATTGCAGGCGGAGCCGGCCGACACCGCGATGTCCAGCAGCTGCGCCGCGATAGGCGTGCTGCCGGGAATCTCAAAACTCAGGTTCAGGTTGTGCGGCACGCGCTGCTGGCGGTCGCCGTTGAGCACGACCCCGGGGCAATCGCTCAAGCCCTCCCACAAGCGCTCCTGCAAGCTGCGTATCCTGGCGTTTTCGCTGTCCAGCAGCTGCGCCGCCAGGCTGAATGCTTCGCCCATGCCGACGATCTGGTGGGTAGCCAGGGTGCCGGAGCGCATGCCGTTCTCATGGCCGCCGCCGTCGATCTGGGCTTCCAGCTTCAGCGCCGGATCGTGGCGCACGAACAGCGCGCCTATCCCTTTCGGACCGTAGATCTTGTGCGCGCTGAACGACATCAGGTCGGCCTTCAGGCTGCGCAGGTCGATGGCGACCTTGCCGGCCGCTTGCGCCGCGTCGACGTGGAACACGATATCGCGCCCGGCGCAGATTTCTCCCAGCTCGGCAACCGGCTGGATCACGCCGATCTCGTTGTTGACCATCATGACGGAGGCGATGATGGTGTCGCTGCGCAGCGCCGCCTTGAATGTTTCCAGGTCGAGCAGGCCGTTCGGTTGCGGCGCCAGGTAGGTGACTTCAAATCCTTCGCGTTCCAGCGTGCGCATGGTGTCCAGCACCGCCTTGTGCTCGGTGCTCATGGTCACCAGGTGGCGTCCGCGGCCGCTTTCGCGCAAGGCGTGGGCGGCGCCTTTCAGGGCCAGGTTGTTCGATTCGGTAGCGCCGGATGTCCAGACGATTTCGCCGGCCTGGGCGCCCACCAGCGCGGCCACCTGCCTGCGCGCCCGTTCCACGGCGGCCTTGGCTTCCCAGCCGAATGCATGCGAACTGCTGGCCGGGTTGCCGAATTTTTCAGTCAGGTATTCGCACATCTTGGCCGCCACGGCCGGGTCGACCGGCGTGGTCGCTGAATAATCGAGGTAAATGGGGAGCTGCGGGGCTGTTGCAGCGGGGGACTTGTCAGGTACTACGGTGGTACAGGCAGCAGTCATGATGGGAAATCCTGAAATGGTACGAACCATACTTTACGTTAAAAGCATTATTTGAAAAACAAATATTATTTCATTTTGATAGGCGTTTACTGTTGCACCTGTTCTTTTCAGATGGCCGAAAGACAGTATCCGCGTGGATTATTTTTGCATTTGCTTATGCGAAATGATTATACTTAAATCGAATAAATACAATCATATAATTCGATAAACGTATATAGCAAATTACTATGGACCTGAACCAGCTGGAAGCATTTTCGGCAGTCATGACGATCGGCAGCGTGACCGGCGCCGGGCGCAGCCTGGGACGTTCGCAGCCGGCCGTGAGCAAGGCGCTCCAGGACCTGGAAAGCGAGCTCGGCTACGCCTTGTTCGATCGCAACGGGCCGCGCGTTACGCCGACCGACAAGGCTTTCCTGCTGTATGAAGAGGTCGAGCGTTCGCTGGTCGGCCTGCGCACGATACGGGAGCGGGCGCTGGAGATCGGCCGCGACGAACAGCAGCCGATCCACCTGGTGGCGACGCCGGCGCTGGCGTCGACCATAGCGCCGATGGCGCTGAAGCTGGTGGAATCGCAAGGCTTGCCCGAGCATATCCATTTACGCAGCGCCTCCGCCGAACAGGTAGTCCACTCCGTGCTGCACCGGACCGTCAACCTTGGACTGACCAGCCTGCCGGTCGCGCATCGCGGGCTGGACCTGCACTGGATAGGCGAGGCGCCGTGCGTGGCGGTAGTACGGGCCGACAGCGAACTCGCCGGTTGCGACGTGGTCAGCGCCGACATGCTGCGCCGGCAGCGGCTCATCACGATGTCGAACCGCTACCGGCTGCGCCAGCGCATCGACAGCGCGCTCGGCAACGGCGCTGCGCTGGATGTGGCGATAGAAACCAATACGTCGTTCAACGCCATCATGGCCGCGCATGCCGGCCTGGGCGTGGCCCTGGTGGAGCCGATGACCGCGCTCGGCATGCCGATCAGCGGACTGGCGGTGAAGCCGCTGGCAGTGAATATCCCGTTTTATTTCGGCGTCGTGACTCCTTACGGCAAGCCGATCGACGGCGTGACCCAGGCCTTGATCGCCGCGCTGGAAACCGCCTCCAGGAATATCCTGCACGGTTTCGTCAAGCGTGACGCCGGCCAGCACGACGATTTGCTGTAAGCCGCCCGATTAACCCGCACCTGCCGCGAATACCCGATGAACAAACGACATTTACTGTATTTACTGCAATCAGCCAGGCAGGAGGCGCTGCGATGAGCCAACCGATTGCTGCCGCGGATGGCGGGCTGGCGGCGCTGGAAGCGCGCCTGCGGCAGGACCTGGCCTGGCTCGACTTGCCGGCCAAATCCTGGGTGCCGCCCTTGGTGCGCGATGGCCAGCCGGTACTGGAAGTCGCCGTCATCGGCGGCGGCCAGGCGGGCATGGCTGCCGCCGCCTCGCTGAATCACCTGGGCATAGGCGCAGTGATTTTCGACCAGTCGCCAGCCGGCTTCGAGGGACCGTGGGCGACCACGGCGCGCATGGAAACCCTGCGCTCGCCGAAAAAACTCACCGGCCCGGCGCTAGGTTTTGCCGCGCTGACTTTCCGCGCCTGGTACGAAGCCCAGTTCGGGCTGCAGGCTTGGGAATTGCTGGACAAGATCCCGCGCCTGCAATGGATGGATTACCTGCGCTGGTACCGGCGCGTGCTGGCGCTCGATGTGCGCAACCAGCATCGGGTCGAAGCCATACTGCCGCGCGCCGACGGCGTGGTGGAACTGCGCATTGCCGCGGCCGGCGGCGTTTCCACGGTGCTGGCGCGGCGCGTGGTGCTGGCTACCGGGCGCGACGGACTGGGCGGGGCGTACCTGCCGCCGCTGGCCCTGGATTTGCCGCGCCGGCGCTGGGCGCATTCTGCCGACGACCTTGACTACGCCACGCTGGCAGGCCTGCGCGTGGGCGTGATCGGCGCCGGCGCGTCGGCCATGGACAGCGCGGCCACGGCGCTGGAGGCGGGCGCGGCCAGGGTCGACCTGCTGATACGGCGGTCCGGACTGCCGCGCGTCAACAAGGGCAAGGGCGCCGGCAATCCGGGCCTGACCAGCGGCCACCTGTATTTGCCGGATGAATGGAAGTGGCGCATCCGCCACTACATCAACCTCCAGCAAACGCCGCCGCCCAGCGCCAGCGTGCAAAGGGTGTCCGGCTTTCCCAATGCACGCTTCATCTTTGGCGCCGGCATCAGCCATATCGCCGTCGGCGAAACCGGGATGCAGGTGACCACTGCACGCGGCGTGTTCGATCTCGATTTCCTGATTTTTTCCACCGGCTTCCGCATCGACTGGACCGTGCGCCCCGAATTTGCCGCCATCGCGCCGCACATCCGTAGCTGGAGCGAGCGCTATACGCCGCCGCCCGGCGACGAAGATCCGGAACTGGCCGATTCTCCCGACCTGGGAAGCGCCTTCGAATTCCAGCAAAAACAGGAGGGCGGCTTGCCGGGCCTGGAGCGCATCCATTGCTTCTGCTATCCGGCCGCGCTCAGCCACGGCAGCCTGTCCGGCGACATCCCGGCAATCAGCGACGGCGCGCAGCGGCTGGCGCAAGGCATCGCCGCCTTGCTGTATCGCGAAAACATCGACACCCATTACCTCAACATCCAGCAGTACGACGAACCGGAACTGCTGGGCGACGAATGGACGGCAGCCGAACCGGCGCCGGAGGAGCAGCGATGAGCGGCGCGATCTTGCGCAGCGTGCTGCAGGCGCTGATGGTGGTGCTGCTGATGACGGTGATCGTGTTTTTCGGCCTGCACATGATCGGCAATCCGGTCGATATCCTGATCGGCCAGGATGTCGACCAGGTTGACCGCCTGCGCATCATCCACCAGCTCGGGCTGGACCAGCCGATCTGGCGCCAGTACCTGGCTTTCTTGAACGGCGCGCTGCACGGCAACCTGGGCAACAGTTTCGTCTACAACGAACCGGCCATCATGCTGATTTTCCAGCGCCTGCCGGCGACCCTGGAACTGGCGTTCGCGGCGCTGCTGCTGGCGGTGCTTACCGGCATTCCGCTCGGCCTGCTGGCGGGCCTGTTTCCCGACCATCCGCTGTCGAAGCTGGTGATGACCGGCAGCATCCTCGGGTTTTCCTTGCCGACCTTCTGGATCGGCCTGATGCTGATCATGGCCTTCAGCGTGGCGCTGGGCTGGCTGCCTTCCGGCGGCCGCGGCGCGACGGCGACGCTGTTCGGGGTCAAGTGGTCGTGGCTGACGGCCGACGGCTGGCGCCACCTGCTGCTGCCGGCGCTGAACCTGGCGCTGTTCAAGATTTCACTGGTGATCCGGCTGACGCGCGCCAACGTGCGCGAGGTGCTGCCGATGGATTTCGTCAAGTTCGCCCGCGCCAAGGGCCTGTCGCCGCTGCGCGTGGTGCTGATGTATGTGCTGCGCAACACCATGATCCCGCTGGTGACCGTGCTCGGCCTTGAGCTGGGGTCGACCATCGCCTTCGCGGTCGTGACCGAAAGCATCTTCGCCTGGCCCGGCGCCGGCAAGCTGATCCTGGACAGCATCAACGCCCTCGACCGGCCGGTGATCGTGGCGTACATGATGGTGATCGTCTGCCTGTTCGTCACGCTCAACCTGCTGGTCGACGTGCTGTACAAGCTCTTGGACCCGCGCGTGCGGGTGGAGCTCAAGGCATGAGCGCCGCTGGCAAGCAGGCATTGCCGGCAGCGCTGGCCAGGATACAGGCGCCGGCTGTCGCCTTGCCGCGCCGCGAATCGCCCTGGCGCCGCGTCCTGCGCGATTTCCTGGCGTCGAAATCGGCCATGCTGGGGCTGGCGGTGGCGCTGGTCCTGATGGCCGCGGCGCTGGCCGCACCCTGGCTGACGCCGCAAAATCCCTACGACCTGATGCAGCTGGATGTGCTCGATGCGCGCCTGCCGCCAGGCACCGCCAACGGCCTCGGCACATTTACCTACTGGCTGGGCACCGACGGCCAGGGCCGCGACCTGTATTCCGGCATCCTGTACGGCCTGCGCATCAGCGTCGGCATCGGCGTCGGTTCCGCCTTGATCGCCGGCGTGATCGGCACCCTGGCCGGGCTGCTGGCGGCGTATGCCGGCAGCAAGGTCGATGCGCTGCTGATGCGGCTAGCCGACCTGGTGCTGTCGTTCCCGTCGATACTGGTGTCGATGCTGATCCTGGCCTACCTCGGCAAGGGCATCTTCAACGTGATGGCGACGCTGGTGGTGCTGGAGTGGGCCTATTACGCCCGCACCGCGCGCGGCCAGGCGCTGGTCGAGCGGCAAAAGGAATATGTCGAGGCAGCGCGCGGGCTCGGCGTTTCCGGCTGGCGCATCATGGTGCACCATATCCTGCCCAACTGCCTGCCGCCGCTGATCGTGGTCGGCACCTTGCAGATTGCGCGCGCCATCATGCTGGAAGCGACGCTCAGCTTCCTCGGCCTGGGCGTCCCGATCACCCAGCCGTCGCTGGGACTGCTGATCGCCAACGGCTACCAGTACATGCTGGCGGGCGAGTACTGGATCAGTTTTTATCCAGGCATCGCCTTGCTGATCGTGATCGTCGCCATCAACCTGGTGGGCGACCGCCTGCGCGACGTGATGAATCCAAGGTGGCAGAAATGAGCGCGCCGCCGACCCTGGATGTACGCAACCTGTCTACCCATTTCTTCACCCGCGAAGGCGTGCTGCCCGCGGTCGACGATGTTTCGCTGCGCCTGGAGCGCGGCCGGATACTGGGGCTAGTGGGCGAATCGGGCTCGGGCAAGACCGTCACCGGCTTTTCGATACTGGGCTTGCTCGATCCGCCCGGACGGGTGGTCGGCGGCCAGATACTGTTCCAGGGACAGGACCTGCTGGCGCTGGACAAGCGCGCCTTGCGCCAGCTGCAAGGCAACCGCATCGCGATGATTTTCCAGGACCCGATGATGACGCTCAATCCGGTGCTGCGCATCGAGGCGCAAATGATCGACGCCGTGCTGGCGCATAGCAAGGTCGGCCGGGCCCAAGCCAGGGAACTGGCGCGCCAGACCTTGGGCATGATGGGCATCGCCAGTCCCGAAGAACGGCTGCGCGCTTATCCGCACCAGCTGTCGGGCGGCATGCGGCAGCGCGTGGCGATTGCGATCGCCATGCTGCACAAGCCGGACCTGATCATCGCCGATGAGCCGACCACGGCGCTGGACGTGACCATCCAGGCGCAGATTCTGTCCGAAGTGCAGAACCTGGCGCGCCTGCATGGCACGGCGCTGATCTGGATCACGCACGACCTGTCGGTGGTGGCCGGCCTGGCCGACGAAATTGCGGTCATGTATTCGGGCCGCATCGTTGAGCAAGGCAAGGTGTCGGAGGTGCTGGACCGCCCCTTGCATCCTTATACGCAAGGACTGATCGGCAGCTTGCCCAGCAACAACCGGCGCGGCCAGCGTTTGCGCCAGATTCCCGGCATGGCGCCGAACCTGCTGCAGCTGCCGTCCGCCTGCGCGTTTGCCGCCCGCTGCGAACGGGCCAGCGAGCGCTGCCTGCAACGCCCCGAAACCAGCGAGCCGGCCAGCGGCCATCTGCTGCGCTGCTTCCATCCCGCGTTGCCTGCTGCCGCAACGGAGCCGCACCATGGATAAACAAATACCGCTGGCGGAAGCCAGGCAGGTCAGCAAGCGCTTCGGCGAACGCCGGCCGCGCCCGTTTGAAACCTTGCTGCAGGCGCGCGGCTGGATGCGGCCGGCCGCCGTCACCCAGGCGCTGGACGCCGTCGACCTGCAAGTCATGCCGGGCGAAGTGGTCGGCCTGGTCGGCGAATCCGGCTGCGGCAAGTCGACCCTGGGCCGGATCGTCAGCGGCTTGCTGGCGCCGTCGGCAGGGCAGGTGCTGGTTGACGGCGCCGATCGCCACGGCTTGAGCGCGCACGGCGAACACGAGGCCCGGCTGAAGATCCAGATGATTTTCCAGAACCCGTACGCCAGCCTGAATCCGCGGCGGCGGGTCGACCAGATCGTCGGTGAAGCGGCGCTGATCCACGCCAAGGTCGACCGCGCAGGACTGGACGACTACGTGTGCGCCCAGCTGCTGCAGGCCGGCCTCGATCCGCAGCTGCGCGACCGCTATCCGCACCAGTTCAGCGGCGGCCAGCGCCAGCGCATCGGCATCGCCCGCGCGCTGGCGGTGCAGCCGCGGATGCTGGTGTGCGACGAAGCGGTGGCGGCGCTGGACGTATCGATCCAGGCGCAGATGCTGAACCTGTTCATGGATTTGCGCGAGCAGCTGGGATTGGCTTACCTGTTCATCAGCCATGACCTGGGCGTGGTCGAGCATGTCTCGGACCGGGTCGTGATCATGTACCTGGGCCGGATTGTCGAAGCCGCCAGCGTCGACGACCTGTTCGCGCGCCCCAACCATCCTTACACCCAGGCTTTGCTGGCCGAAGTGCCGCGGCTGCAGGCGCGCAACAAGCTGTTCACCGCGATCAAGGGCGAGATTCCCAGCCCTCTGCACCCGCCGTCCGGCTGCCATTTCCATCCGCGCTGTCCGCATGCGATGCAGCGTTGCCGGGAACAGGCGCCGCTATTGAAGGAAATTGCGCCCGGGCAGCGCAGCGCCTGCCATTTGAACGACGCCTGATAGATACCTGAAAACACCAACCGAGGATGATGCAGATGAAAAAACCGCTTCTTTCCAGCTTGCTGGCCTTAACCCTGCTGGGCGCCGCCGCCAGCCAGGCGCAGACGCTGAACGTGGCCTTCGCCGACCCTTTGTCGTCGCTTGATCCGCAACTCAACAACCACGCCGGCGACCGTTCGGTCGACCTGCATTTCTGGGACCTGCTGGTCGAGAACAACTACAACAAGCTGCAGCCGGGCCTGGCTGCGAGCTGGAAGAATGTCGATCCCAAGACCTGGGAGTTCAAGCTGCGCAACAATGTCAAATGGCAGGACGGCACGCCGTTCACCGCTGCCGACGTGATTTTTTCCTACCAGCGCGCGCGCAGCGTGCCGGGCAGCGTGGCGACTTTCGCCGGTTACCTGCGCACGGTCGAATCGGTGAGCGCCAAGGATCCGCTGACGCTGGTGGTCAAGACCAATATCCCGAATCCCGACCTGCCGCTGAACCTGGCCTCGGTCCATATCGTCAGCAAGCATGTCGGGGAAAAATCGAGCACCGAAAACTACAACAGCGGCGCCGCGGTAATCGGCACCGGCCCCTACAAGTTCGTCGCCTATACGCCGGGCGACCGTGTGGTCATGGAGCGCAGCAACGACTATTGGGGCCCAAAGCCGGTATGGGACAAGGTCAATTACCGCTACATCAATAACGCCGCAGCCCGCACGGCGGCCTTGCTGTCCGGCGATGTCGACGTGATCGACAAGGTTTCGGTGTCCGACCTGGCCCGGCTCAAGCAGTCGCCCAACGTCAAGGTTTTCCCGTACAACGGCTTGCGCGTGCTGTTGCTGCAGCCGAGCTTCCACCAGGGCGTCAGCCAGTACATCACAGACAACGGCGGCAAGCCGCTGGAAAAGAATCCGCTGCTCGACGTCCGCGTGCGCCAGGCGCTGTCGCTGGCGATCAACCGCAAGGCGCTGGTGGACCGCATCCTGCAAGGCGCGGCGACCGAAGCCAACCAATGGATGCCGGCCGATACCTTCGGCTACAACCCGGACATCAAGAATATTCCCAACGACGTCAGCCAGGCCAAGAAGCTGCTGGCCGACGCCGGTTTTCCGCAAGGCTTCAAGCTGACCATCCATGTGCCTAACGACCGCTATCCGCAGGCGCCGGAAACCGCCCAGGCTGTCGCCCAGTTCTGGACCCGCATCGGCGTCAAGACCCAGGTCGAAGTGGTGCCTTGGGCCTCTTATTCAGCGCGCGCCAACAAGAACGAATTTGCGGTCAGCATGCTGGCATGGGGCAACGGCACCGGCGAGGCGAGTTATGCGCTGGTGAACGTGCTGGCTACCGTGGACGCCAAAAAAGGATTGGGCGCATCGAACTGGGGGCACTACAGCAATCCCGCGGTGGACAAGGCGCTGGCCGATTCCACCGCTGAATTCGACGCCGCCAAGCGCGAAGCGATCCTGCGCCAGTCGGCCAAGGTGGTTTCCGACGACGCCGGCGTGATCCCGCTGTATCACTACCAGAACATCTGGGCCGCAAAAAAGGGTTTAAAAGTCACGCCGGTCAGCAGCGACCGCACCACCGCCATGATGGTGACCCAGGATGGCAAGAAATAAGATGCCAGGCCGATTGTTGCGGCAGGCAGAGGAGGGCGGCGATGGCAACGCTTGACATCAGCGTCAGTCCGGCCGACGACCTGATTGACGTCGAGCGCCGCATCGTGGTGCGCGGCGCGGCTCCCGGCGAGCTGGTGGAAATCGGCAGCCGTACGCTGCGCGCCGGCGTCGCCTGGCGCAGCCGCGCCTGTTTTGTGGCGGATGCGCATGGACAGCTGGACTTGACGCTGGCCGCGGCGGTGGACGGCGATTATGCCGGTGTTTCGCCGATGGGCCTGCTGTGGTCGCAGGCGCCGGAGCAGGCCGGCCGGCGCGAGCTGTTCAACGCCAGCGTGGAGCAACCGCTGGCGACCGAACTGACTGCCATGGCGGCTGGCGCCAGCGCTTCCGCCACGCTGCTGCAACGCCTGTGCCGGGAAGGCGTGACGCGCAAGCCCGTGTGCGAGCAGGGCCTGGTCGGCACGCTGTTCCTGCCGGCCGGCGCCGGTCCGCACCCGGCGGTGATGGTGCTCAACGGCTCCGGCGGCGGCATCAACGAGGCGCGTGCCGCGCTGTATGCGTCGCGCGGTTATGCCGCGCTGGCGCTGGCGTATTTCAAGGCGCCCGGCTTGCCGGACTATATCTCCAACACGCCGCTGGAATATTTCCAGACCGGGCTCGACTGGATGCGGCGCGAGCTGAAACCGCAAGCAGGTTTCATCGCCCTCAGCGGCCAGTCGCGCGGCGGCGAACTGGTGCTGCTGCTTGGCGCCACCTTCCCGCAACAGGTGTCGGCGCTGCTGGCTTACGTGCCGAGCGCACTGGTGCACAGCGCCCAAAACGCCGCCGATCCCGCCATCGGCCGCGAAGGGCCGACCTGGCTGCTGAACGGCCAGCCCTTGCCGCATCAATGGGAAAACAACCGCACAGCCAGCTGGCAACCGTTCGACCAGGGGCCGCCGCCGCACCGCCACGCGCTGGCCATGCTGACCGCCTTGCAAGACCAGGACGCGGTGCGGCGGGCGCGTATCCCGGTGGAAAAAATCCAGGCCCCGGTATTGCTGCTGTCGGCCAGCGACGACGGCTCCTGGCCGTCCAGCCTGTATTCCAGGATGGTCCGCGACAAACTCAGGGAAGCTGGCCATCCGTATCCGGTCGAATGGCAGGATTACCAGGACGCCGGCCACGCCATCCTGTTCCCGTACGTTCCCACCACCCAGCTCAGCTACGCCCATCCGGTATCCGGACGCATCAGCACCGGCGGCGGCCAGCCGGCAGCCAATGCCCACGCCGACCGCCATTCCTGGCAACAGGCGCTGGCTTTCCTGCATCAGGCTGTGGCGGCACATCTATCTAAAAAGGAAATCTCATGACAACCCAAACCCATGGCGTCGAAAACGATGTCGTCGACCGGCTGGCCGGCCTGCAGCCCGGCGCAAGCACTTATGCCTTGCGCCACCAGCGCGAGAAAGTGGTGGCCGCGACGCAGGGCAGCTACGACACGCTGTTCGATCCGACCTTGGCCGGCATCAGCCTGGATGAACGCCTGCTGGTGGCGCTGTACGCCTGCCGCCTGAGCGCCGCGCACGACCTGGCGGCCCACTACCGTCAACGACTGGAAGCACTGGCAGTGGATGCCGGACAGCTGCAGATCGCTGCCGGAGGGGCGCCGGAACAATTGCCGGACGGTCGCCTGCGCGCCATGCTGACCTATGCGCGGGCCCTGACCCAGCGCCCGGTCGAGGGCGACAAACAGGCCTTGCACAGCCTGCCGGCCGCCGGCATCAGCACACCGGCGGTGGTGGCGCTGTCGCAGCTGATCGCGTTCATCTCGTACCAGGTAAGGCTGGTTGCCGGCCTGAAGGCAATCGAACAGGCCGGCTTATCGGCAAACAAGGAGCCGGCATGAGCAATATCGTCAAATCGCAAGGCTTCACCAATGAAGTGCTGGAGTGGAGCGCATGGCTGGACGTGATCGACATCGGCCACGCCACCGAAGACCAGCTCAAGGTGCTGGAAGAAAGCCATCCCAAGGCCAAGGTGTCGGACTATTACCTGTTCCTCGGCCACCAGCCGGACATCCTGCGCCAGCGTTCGGCGGCGTTCAACGCCATCATGTACGCGCCGGGAGGCATGTCGCGCGCAGAGCGCGAACTGGGAGCAATGGTGGTGTCGCGCATCAACGGCTGCGTGTATTGCGCCTCGGTGCACGCCCAGCGCTTCGAACAGCTGGCCAAGCGCAACGACACCGTGCAGCAGGTATTCGACGATCCCTACCAGGCCGGCATCAACGCACGCGAGCAGGCCATCTCGAAATTCTCCGCCGAACTCACCGATGCGCCGGCTGAACTGAGTGCCGCCAGCATCCAGGCGTTGAAAAAGGTGGGGTTAAATGAATTGGAGATTCTCGACCTGATTCATTCGGTGGCGATCTTTGCCTGGGCGAACAGGTTGATGCTTAATCTTGGGGAGCCGGTATTTCCTGTCGGAGATGCTGCGTGAGGATAAAGGAATCAGCAATGCCGAGGTTTTGATCCCGATCCTTCAACAAGATATTAAAAACAATTGCGGCCCCGGCCCGAGCTAGCCGCCGGCCGCGATCAGGCAGCCTCCGCCGCTTCATGATATTCAACCGCCAAGCCATCCGGATTGCGGGCCGTGAGATGACGCCCGCCGAGCGTCGCGTGCGGTCCGTGGAGGATGAAAGCAATCGTGCTTTCCAGCTGGCCGGGTTCGACATACAGACGAAAAGCCTGGTTGACTGTGCCCATGGCCTCATCCCTCGTGCTGCATGGTGATGCATTCGAAATTGCCGGCCGTGGCGGCTGCTTCCATCGCTGCCGGCAGCGCGCTTAGCGGATAGGACAGCGGACGGATCGCGTTCATGTCGAGCTGGCTGCTGCGCGCCAGGTCGAGCAGGCGAGCGCAGGCATCGCGCGGATACATGAACTGGCCCATGATTTCCCAGCTGTTCAGCATGACCTCGAGATAGGGAATCGGCAGCGGCACTGTCATGCTGCCCATCAGCACCAGCCGTCCGCCATGCCGCAAGCTGCGCAGGGCGGCCAGCGTCATGTTGGGGTCGCCGGCGTTGCCGACCATGTCGAAAGCCATGTGCGCGCCGCCGTTGGCTGCTGCGCGGATGTTGTCGGCATCGGTCTCGGCGTCGCCGCTGGCCGTTACCGGCACCACGCGTCCTTGTCCGATTGCTGCGACGGCCTCGAGGGCCTTGGCGTTGCGGCCGACGGCGACGATGCGGCCGGCGCCCATTGCCAGGGCGAGGATCACTGCGGCCGTGCCGTAAGCGCCGGTGGCGCCGGAAACGACCAGTGTTTCGCCGGCGGCGAGCCGTCCGCGCAGCAGCCCGCCGTACGGGACGATGTAACGCATGGACGCGGCCAGCCTGGCGTCATCCAGCTGCGGCAGGCCGTCGGCAGGCGTCACTGCGGCGGCTGGATACGATGCATATTCGGCCAAGGTGCCGTCGGGCCAGTCTGCCTGGACCTGTTTGGCGGCGGCGCCGATGGCAGTGATGCCGATCAGTATTTGCGCCGGATCCGGGACGTTTTCCTGGGCGGTGAAATGCGATGAGAGGACCACGCGCTGGCCGGGTTTCAGGTGCCAGACATCGCGGCCGACCGCATGGATCACGCCGACGCCGTTCCCGCCCGGGATGAAGCTGCGGCCCGGCGGATCGTAGATAGGCAGCTTGCCTTCGACGTAATCCTTCATGTAAGACATCAGCGAGGACGCCGTCATCTTCACCACCACGCCGCCGGCGCGCGGCTCGGGAATCGGGATGTCGTTCAAGCTGAGTGCGCCGCCCAACCGTTCAAGTTGCCAAGCTTTCATGATCAATTGCTCCTGTCCTGATGTGGTTTTTATTCAAAAGAAACCTGCGGCTTGCTTCAAAGAACGTATTTGCCGTCGCGTTGAATACATCATCGCAGCTGAAAACCTGTTTGTGTATAATCAAAACAGCGTATTTATTATTAGATCGTACAATTATGGATGCTCTTTCAGACGTTCTTTCAATGCTCCGCGTCAGCAGCGCGTTGTCTTCACGCTTTGAAGGACAGGGCGCATGGGCCTTCCGTTTCCCGTCGTACAAGCACATCAAGTTCGGCGGCGTGCTGTCCGGCCGCCTGTATCTCTGGATCGACGGCGACGCTGCGCCGCTGCTGTTTGAGGAAGGCGATTTCTACATGCTCACCGACGGCCGTCCGTTCCGCACCGCCAGCGATCCGGCGCTGCCGCCGATGGACGGGCCGTCGAGCTACGACGCCGCGCGCAGCAAGGACGGCATCGTGCGCTACCAGGGCATGGCCAGCCCGGAACAGGTGATCCTGGCGGGCGGCCTGTTCACCTTCGAGAGCGATGTGACGGACATCCTGCTGCGGCACCTGCCGCCGCTGATACACCTGCGCAGCGCGGATTACGGGTCGCATCCGCTGGCGCGGGTGCTGGAACTGCTGAGGTGGGAAACCCGCGAACTGCAGTCAGGCGCCGATGTCGCCCGAAGCAGCCTGGCGGCGCTGGTCCTGGTGCACGCGCTGCGCGCTTACCTGGAAGCCAGCCAGCAGCCGGGCGGCTGGCTGGGGGCCTTGTCCGATCCCAAGATAGGCAGCGCATTGACGATGATGCATGCGCAGCCCGGCGAGCGCTGGACCATCGAGAGCCTGGCGCATGCGGTCGGCATGTCGCGCACGGCGTTTGCCACGCGCTTCCGCGCCAAGGTCGGCAATACGCCGCTGGAATACCTCAACCAGTGGCGCATGACCATCGCCCGCACCGCGCTGAAGCACTCCGCCGAACCGTTGACGGACATCGCCGCGCGCGTCGGCTACCTGTCGGATACTGCTTTCAGCATTGCCTTCAAGCGCTGGACCGGGCAAAGCCCGGGACGTTTTCGGAGCGAAAGCCGGCTGGCGGTTGAGGACTGAGCGCTGCTCCGGCAGCTTCGCCGGCTGCGTGCTATCGTGTCCAGCACACGTTTAACGCAAGCCACAGGAAAGGATTAGCGCCATGACTGAAAAACCGATAAAGATCCCGGGCCCGGACCATCCGATCACGGTGACGCCGAACCTGGCGCGGGTCCGCGTCACCGTCGCCGGGCGCGTCGTCGCCGACACCGGCAAGGCGTTGACGCTGCGCGAGGCAGCATATCCGGCGGTGCAATATATCCCGCGCCAGGACGTCGACATGTCCCAGTTGGCGCCCAGCACGCATACCACCTACTGTCCTTATAAAGGGGAATGCTCTTATTACAGCATTCCCGCCGGCGGCGACCGTAGCGTGAACAGCGTCTGGAGTTATGAAGCGCCTTATGCGGCGGTGGCCGGGATCAAGGATCACCTGGCGTTTTACCCGGACCGCGTCGACGCCATCGAAGAATATCCGGCAGGCTAGGGCATTTGCGCGGCGCGCGCCAGCTGCGACAGCCGGCGCACCAAGGGTTCGAACAGCTCGGCGGAAGTGTTGCCGTAGCCTAGCACCAGGCCGTTGTCTTCCGGCCTGGGCTGCAGCGCGAAACCCGACAGCGGGTAGGGCGAAATGCCATAACGACGCGCGGCCGCGGCGATCTTGCGGTCTGGAAAGCTGGCCGGCAGCCGCACCGTCAGGTGCAATCCGCAGTGGCCGCCTTCGATCATGTGCGGTACCTGCAGGTGGCGTGCGATGGCTTCGCGCAGCGCCTGCTGGCGATCGCGGTACAGGCGCCGCATGCGTCCCAGGTGGCGGCTGAACTGGCCGCTTTCGATGAACTCGGACAGCGCCAGCTGTTCGTAGCGGTGGCCGCCGCGCAGCATTTCTTCCAGCGGCGTCTGCATCTCGGCCAGCAGCGCCGCCGGCAGCACCAGGAATCCCAGCCGCAGCGAGGGGAACATGGTCTTGCTGAAGGTTCCCACATACAGCACCGGCGCCTGCGCCACCAGTCCCTGCATGGCGCCGATGGATTCGCCGGCGTGGCGGAATTCGCTGTCGTAATCGTCCTCGATGATCCACGCGCCATGGCGCCGCGCCTGCGCGATCAGCTCCAGGCGCCGGGCAACCGTCAGCACCGCGCCCGCCGGGTATTGATGCGAAGGCGTGGTGTAGACCAGGCGCGGCGGGGATTTCCAGTCGTCTTCCGTTGCGATCACGCCGTCGCCGTCGATGCGCAGCGGCGCGATGTGCAAGTCGCCGGCATGCATGGCCGCTTTTGCGCCGCGATAACCGGGATCCTCGACCCAGGCCGTGTCGCCGGGATTGGTCAGCAGCCGCACGCACAGCGCCAGCGCTTCCTGCGCGCCTTCGGTAATGATGACTTGCTCCGCTTCGCAGCGCACGCCGCGGGCGATGCCGAGATGGCGGGCGATGGAAGCGCGCAGCGCCGGTTCGCCCAGCGGGTCGCCGTAACCCAGGGCCGACGGCCCGCTGCGGCGGATCGCGCGGTCGACGGCGCGGCGCCAGGCCGCTAATGGAAAATGGGACAAGGCTGGAACGCCGGGGCGCAGTGTTGCGCTGGCGTCGGTGCGCGGCGGGCTGGCGGGGATGCGGTTCAGGCGCAGTGCTACGGCAGGGGCAGGCGATGCGCCGCGCTGCAGATGCCGATGCGGCGGCGCCGGGCGCGATAGCGTCGCCACCCTGGTGCCCTGGCGGTCGGGCGCGACATAACCTTCGGCGGCGAGCAAGTCGTAGGCGGCGGTCACGGTATTGCGCGAGATCGACAGCGCTTCGGCCAGGGCGCGCGAGCCTGGCAGGCGGCTGCCGGGGGCAAGCCGGCCGTCCAGGATCGCTTCCTTGATGCGATGATGCAGCTGGCGCTGCATCGGCGTTGCGCCGCTGCCTTTGTCCAGCGGGGCTTCGAGCAGGGCTTGCGGCAGGCGGGCGGGGGCGGTCGTCATGGGAGTGTCAGCGTGGCACCATGAAATATGTGGGATGTGGATCTTTTTCCAGGGCCACGAAAGGCTTACTTTAGCACATGCCCGGCGCATGCCGGGCCTCATCCAGCAAGGAATCTTCTATGCCCAGCATTTTGAATACGTACCAGCAGCCGATCGGCGAACCCTTGCCAGGCTGGACTGCCCGTGCGCGTCCCCCGCACAGCGCCGCCATCGAAGGACGCTACTGCCGCCTCGAGCCGCTGGATGCGCAACGCCATGCCGCCGACCTGTATGCCGCCTACAGCCAGGCGGCGGACGGCCGCGACTGGACCTACATGTCGGTCGGCCCGTTCGCCGATGCCGCCGGCTACCGCAGCTATGCCGAGCAGGCCGCCGCCGGCAGCGATCCTCTGCACTATGCGGTGATCGAGCGCAAGACGGGAAAGGCGGTCGGCACCCTGGCCCTGATGCGGATCGACCCGGCCAATGGTGTCGTCGAAGTCGGCTTTGTGGCGTTTTCACCGTTGCTGAAGCGCACGCCGGTGTCGACCGAGGCCCAGTACCTGCTGATGCGGCACGCCTTCGACGACCTCGGCTACCGGCGCTACGAATGGAAATGCGACAGCCTCAACGCGCCGTCGCGCCAGGCGGCCGCGCGCCTCGGTTTCCAGTTCGAGGGCATATTCCGCCAGGCCATCGTCTACAAGGGCCGCTCGCGCGATACTGCGTGGTTCTCGATCGTCGACGGCGAGTGGCCGGAACTGCGCGCGGCTTTTGAACAATGGCTGGCGCCCGGCAACTTCGACGGGCAAGGGCAGCAGCGGGCTTCGCTGACGGCGTTGCGCAAGCCCAGGCCGGCAGCGGCTTAGTTCGCGCTTTTCTGCTTCCATCCACTATAGAATGTGGTGCACGGCCCTGGCATCGCTGCGCTGCCGGGCCGCAGCTGACAATGCCCCTTTCCCCAGCACTGGAGACCTGCACATGAAATCGAATCCCCTGGCCAAGTCGCTGCTTGCGGCCGCATTCGCCCTTTGTTATGCCTGCACCCAGGCCGCCTCGCTGGCGCCGGCGGCGGCCGAGAACGGCATGGTCGTCACGGCCCAGCACCTTGCCACCCGTATCGGCGTCGACGTCCTCAAGGACGGCGGCAATGCGGTCGATGCCGCAGTGGCGGTCGGTTATGCGCTGGCGGTGGTGTATCCGGCCGCCGGCAACATCGGCGGCGGCGGTTTCATGACCATCCAGCTGGCCGACGGCCGCAAGACTTTCCTCGATTTCCGCGAAAAGGCGCCGCTGGCGGCCACCGCCAGCATGTATCTGGACCAGAACGGCAACGTGGTTCCCAACCTGAGCACCAAGGGCCACCTGGCGGTCGGGGTGCCGGGCACGGTGTCCGGCATGGAACTGGCGTTGAGCAAATACGGCACGATGAAGCGCGCCGCGGTGATCGCGCCGGCCATCAAGTACGCTGAAGACGGCTTCGTGCTGGACCAGGGCGATGTCGACATGCTGGACACCGCAACCGCTGCCTTCAAGAAAGATGCGGCCGACTCGGGCGCCATCTTCCTCAACAAAGGCGAGCCGTTCCGCGTCGGCCAGAAACTGGTGCAAAAGGACCTGGCCAAGACCTTGCGCGAAATCAGCGCCAAGGGCAGCGACGGCTTCTACAAAGGCTGGGTGGCGCAAGCCATCGTCGCTTCCAGCCAGGCCGGCAAGGGCATCCTCACCCAGCCTGACCTCGACCAGTACAAAACCCGCGAACTGGCGCCGGTCGAATGCGATTACCGCGGCTACCACGTAGTCTCGGCGCCGCCGCCCAGCTCGGGCGGCGTGGTCATCTGCGAGATCATGAATATCCTCGAGGGCTACCCGATGCAAAACCTCGGCTTCCGCTCAGCGCAGGCGATGCACTACCAGATCGAGGCCATGCGCCACGCCTATGTCGACCGCAACAGCTACCTGGGCGATCCCGACTACGTGAAGAATCCGCTGGCGCGCTTGCTCGACAAGGATTATGCGGCAAAGATCCGCGCCGCCATCGATCCGCACAAGGCCGGTATATCGCAGGACATCAAGCCCGGGGTGGCGCCGCATGAAGGCAGCAACACCACGCACTATTCGATCGTCGACAAATGGGGCAACGCGGTGTCGGTCACCTACACGCTGAACGACTGGTTCGGCGCCGGCGTCATGGCCAGCAAGACCGGCATCATGCTCAACGATGAAATGGACGATTTCACAGCCAAGATCGGCGTGCCCAACATGTACGGCCTGGTGCAGGGCGAGGCCAACGCCATCGCTCCCGGCAAACGTCCGCTGTCGTCGATGAGCCCGACCATCGTCACCAAGGACGGCAAGACGGTAATGGTGGTCGGCACGCCTGGCGGCAGCCGCATCATCACGGCGACCCTGCTGACCATGCTGAACATGATCGACTACGGCATGAACCTGCAGGAGGCGGTCGATGCGCCGCGCTTCCACCAGCAGTGGCTGCCGGAAGCCACCAATCTCGAACCGTTCACGCTCAGCCCCGATACCCAGAAAATCCTCGAAGGCTGGGGCCAGAAGTTCACCGTGCCGCAACCGTTCAACCATGTCGCCGCCATACTGGTCGGGGCGCCATCGCTGGGCGGCAAGCCGGTTGGCAAGAACCGTTTCTACGGCGCGAACGATCCGCGCCGCAACTCGGGACTGGCGCTGGGCTATTGATTGATTAACGCGCAGCCCCGGCCTGGGGCTGCCTTTGCAGGAAAAACCAATGACTTCACAAGAGATTCAAGCGCAATACGATGCATTCAAGCAGCTCGGCCTCAAGCTCGACATGTCGCGCGGCAAGCCGGCGCCGGAGCAGCTCGACCTGTCCAGCGCCTTGCTGCAGCAGCTCGACGGTTTTACCGCGGCCGACGGCACCGACACACGCAACTATGGCGTCGCCAGCGGCCTGCCGGAAGCGCGCGCCCTGTTTGCCAGCCTGCTGGACGTGCCCGCCGGGCAGGTGGTGGTGGACGGCAACGCCAGCCTGGCGCTGATGCATGACGCCATCGTGTTCTGCCTGTTATACGGGATAACCGGCCATGCGCCCTGGAGCCAGCAGCAGCCGGTGACTTTCCTGTGCCCGGTGCCAGGCTACGACCGCCATTTCTCGATCTGCGAATCGCTCGGCATCAAGATGATCAGCGTGCCGCTGGCCGACGACGGCCCGGATATGGACGTGGTGGAAAAACTGGTGGCCGGCGACGCCAGCATCAAGGGCATGTGGTGCGTTCCCAAATACAGCAATCCTTCCGGCGCCATCTATTCAGCCGACGTGGTGCAGCGCCTGGCCGCCATGAAGACCGCCGCGCCGGATTTCCTGCTGCTGTGGGACGATGCTTACCGCCTGCATCACCTGAGCGAGCAGAAGCACACCACCATCAATGTGCTCGAAGCCTGCGAACGCGCCGGCAATCCAGACCGCGCCATCGTTTTTGCCTCGACGTCCAAGATCACGCTGGCCGGCGCCGGCCTGGCCGCGCTGGCTTCATCGGCAGCCAACATCGCCTGGTGGCAGCGCAAGACATCGGTGCGCACCATCGGCCCGGACAAGATCAACCAGCTGCGCCATGTGCGTTTCCTGAAAGACCGTGCCAATGTCGAAGCGCTGATGGAACGCCACCGCCAGCTGCTGAAACCGAAATTCGACGCCGTGCTGGCGCAGTTCGACGCCTACCTGGGCGGGATCGACGGGATATCCTGGACCAGGCCGCACGGCGGCTATTTCATCGACCTCGTTACGCCGCCTGGTTGCGCCAAGCGGACCATCGCGCTGGCCAAAGAGCTGGGCATCACGCTGACGTCTGCCGGCGCCGCTTTCCCTTATGGCAACGACGTCGAGGACCGCCACATCCGCATCGCTCCCAGCTTCCCGTCGCTGGACGAGATCTCGCAAGCAGCCAAGGGGATTGCGCTGGCGCTCAGGGTTGCCATCGCGGAATAGGGCGCTACAGGGAAGCCGCGCGGGCTTCTGGGCGGCCAAGGGCAAACGGCAGCGGTGGCAGTTCCGGCATCTCCAGGATCAGCTGGCCGAACTCGCAGGCTGCCTGGGTCTTGCCGCTGCCGCTCCAGATCAGGGAGAAATCGGCGCTAGGCAAGGGCGGCAAGCCGTACTGGCCGTCGACGATTTTCATGCCGGGTTCAAGGTCGTCGCGCGTCAGCACCGTCACCGCCAGCCCGCCCAGCACGGCCGCGCGCAAACCTTGCTGGCTGGGCGAGGTGAATACCACATGCCAGTCGAGCGCGGTGCGGTCCAGCTCCACGAGGCCGGCCTGGCGGTAGATGCATGGCGCCGGAAAGAACGCCAGCGGCAGCGAAGCGCCAGGCGTTGCCTCGAAATTTTCCGCCGCCACCCACGCCAGCCGGGTGCGCCGCAATACCGTGCCGGTCTCGCTGCGCGGCACCGATATCACTACCGCCAGGTCGAGTTCATCCGCCGCGATCATGGCCGGCAAATCCAGATTCATGCTGACGTGCACTTCAAGCCGGACCGCCGGGAAGGCGCGCGCGAACTGGCATAGCAGCGGCGGCAGCCGTTCGCCCATGAAATTTTCCGGCACCCCGAAACGCACCACGCCCGACACCGGCGACGGCCGGAAGCGGCGCGCCATGGCATCCAGCGTATCCAGGATCTGCTCGGCGTAGCGCAGGAAATCCTCGCCGTCCTCGGTCAAGGTCAGCTTGCGCGTCGTCCGGCGCAGCAGCGGCCGTCCGGTTTGTTCTTCAAGGCGGCGGATCTGGTGGCTGATCGCCGACTGGGTCAGGTGCAGCCGTTGCGCCGCACGGGTGAAGCCGCCGGTTTCCTTGACAGCGACAAAGGCGCGCAGGAGTGTCGGATCGAAGTCCATGGTTGTTTCCAATAGATGATGGCTGCTAATGAATGGCACAAAATTAAATCATTTCCATCATAGGGCAAATCCTTCCACAATGTTTCCTCCGATACAACCGAGTGCAAACATCCATGAGCTTCTCTCACGCCAGCAGAAACAGAATCGCATTGGCCGCCGTCTGCCTGACCGCGCTGATGTTCGGCCTGGAAATTTCCAGCGTGCCGGTGATATTGCCGACCCTTGAAAAGGTATTGCACGGCAGTTTCAAGGACATGCAATGGATCATGAATGCCTACACCATCGCCTGCACCACGGTGCTGATGGCGGCCGGCACACTGGCGGACCGTTATGGCCGCAAGCGTATTTTCATCATCAGCCTGGTGCTGTTCGGCCTGACTTCCCTGATCTGCGGCCTGGCGCAGGGCGCGCCGGTGCTGGTCGCCAGCCGCTTCCTGCAGGGCATGAGCGGCGGCGCCATGCTGATCTGCCAGATCGCGGTGCTGTCGCACCAGTTCCAGGAGGGCGCCGAACGCAGCAAAGCGTTTGCCATCTGGGGCGTGGTGTTTGGCATCGGCCTCGGTTTCGGGCCCATCATCGGCGGCATGATCGTGGTTGTTTCAAACTGGCATTGGGTGTTCCTGGTCCACGTCCCGCTGGCGATCCTTACCTTGCTGCTGGTGCTCGGCAGCGTCGAGGAATCGAGCGATCCCCAGGCAAAAAAACTGGATGTCTTGGGCATCGTCACGCTGTCGCTGTCGGTGTTTGGCCTGACTTACTTCATTACCCAAGGGCCGGACCTTGGTTTCGCCAGCGACGCCGCCATCGGCATCATTGCCGCCGCGGTCGTCGGCTTCCTCATTTTCGTGTGGGTGGAAAGAATCAACCCGCATCCGATGTTTGATTTTTCCGTATTCAGGATACGCAATTTTTCCGGTGCGATCATCGGCTCGGCCGGCATGAATTTCAGCTTCTGGCCCTTCATGATTTACCTGCCGATCTATTTCCAGAGCGGCCTGGGCTACGACGTCGTGGCGGCCGGACTGTCCTTGCTGGCCTACACGCTGCCGACGCTGGTGATCCCGCCGCTGGCGGAGCGCCTGTCGCTGCGCTACCAGCCGCGCCTGGTGATCCCGTGCGGGCTGTTCACGATCGGCCTCGGCTTCATCCTGATGAAATACGGCAGCGGCGCCGCGCACGCCAGCTGGCTGACCATGCTGCCCGGTTCGCTGCTGGCGGGCATCGGGCTGGGCCTGACCAATACACCGGTGACCAATACCACCACCGGCTCGGTGCCGGTCACGCGGGCCGGCATGGCTTCCGGCATAGACATGAGCGCCAGGCTGATTTCCCTGGCGGTCAACATCGCCTTGATGGGGTTCATCCTGCTGGAAGGCATCCTGTCTTACATGCGGAGCGCTTTTCCCGCATCCGTCGACGCGTTGCGGTTGCGCGCTTTGGCGGAAAGGATTGCTTCGGGAAATTTTGCCTCGCTCGAGCAAGGGTTCCCGGAACTGTCGTCGCTGGATGCTTCCGGAACGGTGGCGCACGCAGCGCTGGTGCACGGTTTTGGCTTGGTGATGCTGTACGGCGGCGTCGGCGTCTGGGTGCTGGCGGCGGTCAGTTTCATGATTTTCGGACCCGAGCCGGAGCCGCAGTGTAAAACGGACAGGAAGATTACTGAATCCCTGTAAGCAGCCGCAATTTGTCAGGCAGCCTGGTGCCGGTTACAAATTATTTGCACTAATTAGTTTACTTTTTTTCTGTTTAAACTACACTGTGTAGTGTAATTGTTCCTTGCCATTGCAGGGAATCGTCGACTAACCGGCAGCAACAGGATAAACGGCATGGCAAGCGAAACGCTCACAGCACCCGATACGAGTATTCTCCCCAGGCCATCGCAGCGGCGCGAGGGCAAATTCCGCAACCAGCTTCCCAGGCACAAGAACGGTTTGTGGAAGACCTTGCAGATCATTTGGCGGTTTGCCTTCCACAAGCCGCCCGGCACGGTGCCCGCCAGGCCGATCCCGGTGCAGGCGCTCAGCCGCGAGCAGCTGCTGGCGGCGCCGGACCGCTCGCTGTTCCGCCTGGGGCATTCCACCATGCTGCTCAAGCTGCGCGGCGAATTCTGGCTGACCGATCCGGTGTTTTCCGAGCGCGCCTCGCCGTTCCAGTGGATCGGCCCCAAGCGCTTCCACCAGCCGCCGATCGGCATCGCCGAGCTGCCTCCGATCAAAGGCGTGATCCTCTCGCACGACCATTATGACCATCTTGACCATGACGCAATCCTGCAGCTGGCCGGCAAGGTAGAGCATTTCCTGACGCCGCTGGGAGTAGGGGATACGCTGGTCAAATGGGGGGTGCCGGCGGCAAAGATACAGCAGCTGGACTGGTGGCAAACCACGATGGTAAGCGGTCTGCAGCTGGTGGCCACGCCCGCGCGCCATTTTTCAGGGCGCGGCCTGAGCGACGGCAACCGCACCCTGTGGGCTTCCTGGGTAATTCTGGATGACGACCTGCGGCTGTTCTTCAGCGGCGACAGCGGCTATTTCGGCGGCTTCAAGGAAATCGGCGACCGCTACGGCCCGTTCGACCTGACCATGGTAGAAACCGGCGCCTACGGCGTTGACTGGCCGGATGTGCACATGCAGCCGGAACAGACCCTGCAGGCCCACCTGGACCTGGGCGGCAAGCAGCTGCTGCCGGTGCATAACGGTACTTTTGACCTAGCCTTGCATGTCTGGCAAGACCCGTTCGAACGCATCGTTGTGCTGGCCGAACAGCAGGGAGTGCCGGTCAGCACGCCGCAGATGGGCGAGCTGCTCAGCCTTGCGGAGCCGCATGAGGGGCTGCGCTGGTGGCGGGAGCAGGTGGCCTGAGCGCACTCGAGCACCATCGAAGTTAAAGCAAAATATTAGAAGTAAAATATTTAAAGTAATAGATTAAATATTTTCAATAACTAGCTGATTTATATGTAAATATAAATCGGCTAGTCGACTAAACACTCTTCTGATCAGTCATTTCACCCTATCGCATGGGTATGGATCTTGCTCGCTTTTCCAGGCAAAGTTGTGTCCCAACCAGACATATATCTTGCAACGCGCAGACATTGTGCAATAGTCGCTGTGCCGTTCCAGACACTTTCCCTGAACAACCTGCAGGAGTCCTATGAAATACGTACTGACAGCTTCATTGCTTGCCGCAGCCGCCCTGGCTGCGGGCTGCGCCAGCCAGCCGGCGCCTGGCGGCACTGCGCATTACCCCGGCCTCAAGACGCTCGACGGCAATCCGCCGCTGATCATCGGCCACCGCGGGCTGGCCGGCCTGTATCCGGAAGAAATCATCGCGGGTTACCAGGCGGCGATCGCCGCCGGCACCGATTCGCTGGAGATGGACTTGATGTCGTCCAGCGACGGCGTGCTGTTCGTCTGCCACAACCCGTTCCTGAGCGACACCACCGATGTCGCCAGCCACCCTGAATTCGCGTCGCGCAAGAAATCGCGCACGGTCGACGGCGTGGCCGTGGCGCCGGACTGGTATATCAGCGATTTCACGGCGGCCGAACTGAAGACCTTGCGCGTCAAGCAGCCGATCGCGGTCCGCAGCCACCAGTACGACGGCATGTACCCGATGGCGACGTTCCAGGAAGTCATCGACCTCGCCAAAGCCACGCGCGCCGCCAATCCCAGCAGCACCCTGACGATCTATCCGGAAACCAAGAATCCGATCTACCAGCGCGCGCTGGGCGTGCCGCTGGAAGAAAAGCTGCTCGCGATGCTGGATAAGGAAGGCTGGAACACCCATGATTCCCCGGTTTTCGTGCAATCGTTCGAACCGGAGAGCCTGAAGCTGATGCGCCGCCTCGGCCTCAAGACCAAGGTGGTGCAGTTGATGGACGGCGACGGCACCGACTTCAAGACCGGCGTCATGACTTACGGTTCGCCGGACACCGCCAAGCCTTTCTCCTGGCTGCAGAAGGGCGATCCGCGCACCTTCGCGGCGATGGCGACGCCGGAAGGCCTGGCTGAAGTCAAGACCTATGCCGACGGCATCGGGCCATGGAAACTGTACATACTGCCGCCGCAAGGCGTGGACGCCGCCGGCAATGCGGTGAAGAAGCTGTCGGATGCCTCCAACATGGCGCCGACCAGCTTGATTACCGACGCCCACCGGCTGGGCCTGTTCGTGCATCCGTTCACCTACCGCGATGAGCCGGCGCGCTTGACGCGCACCTATGGCGGCGACCCGAAGGCAGAATACAAGGCGTATTTCGAGCTGGGCGTGGATGGCGTGTTCACCGACTTCACCCCGACTGCCAGGGCGGCGCTGAACGAATGGCTGGCGGTGAAGCAAGCCAGGTAACAAGATCGATGACTTAAATCCGGGCTCTATTTTTCTTTACCTGAGCCCGGCGTCAGGAAACGCTTGATCAGCGTGCTCAGCATCTCCAGCTTCTTTTTCATGTCGAGCTCGGGATCGCGCATCGTCATGTTGCCGACGCCTTCCATGGCGCTCAGCAAAATGGCGGCGGCCAGGTCTGGATCCAGGGTCTGGTCGATCTGCCCGCGTTTCTGGGCTGTTTGCAGCAGGGTGGCCAGCATTCCGCGTATTTTCGTTGAATGCTGGTTGACGATTTCCGCCATGGCGGGATTGCGGCCGGCTTCGGCCAGCATGTCCACATGCAGCTGTTTTTTTGCGCGCATGTCGATCTGATGCTGCTGCGCGGAGCAGCTCTGGGTGTTGGCTTGCTCGATTTCCGCTATCAGGCCCTCGATCGGATTGTCGCTTTTCATCAAGTGATTGAAACGGGCTTCCGCATGTTCGAGGCCGGTCGCTGCCATGGCCTCGATGATCGCTTCCTTGCTGGCGAAATAGTGGTACAGGTGGCCGGCGCTGATTTTCGCTTCGGAACAGATGCTGGAAATGCTGGCGCCGCGGAACCCGTCCTTGGCAAAGCAGCGGCCCGCGGCTTCGAGGATGTCGCGCCGCTTTTGCTCGTGTTTTACCGGGTCGATTTTGCGCATGCGGCCTCCTAAAAACCAAAAAGATACAAAATAGAGCGATCAATCTAACATAAATTGACGGCGGCTGATTCCTGCTTATAATAGATAGAATGCTCGATCTATTAAATAATGTCAGTCGGACAAAACCCACCGGGCTCCAGGTAAAGCAGGAATGGATTGAAACGGATATGCCAAAAATGAGAACCTTTGCCGCCGCCGCCGCGGTTGCCTTGCTCCTGAGCGCGTGCGCAACCCAGCCCGCCTATTCACCGCCCAAGCAGCCGGTCCCGGCCGACTGGGAAAACAATCCGCATCCCGGCAAGCGCAGCGCAGTGGCCGCGAACGGGCAGTGGTGGACCCAATTGGGGGATCCCGCCATCGACAGCCTGGTGTCCTCGGCGTTTGCCGATAACCCGACCCTGGCCCAGGCTGCGGCCAGGGTAGACCAGGCCAAGGCTGCCGCCGGTGTCGCCAGCGCACAGCGCTTGCCAGCGGTAAACGGCAACGCCAGCGCCACGCGCGCGCAGACCCAGAACACGCTGGGCGGCAGCTCCACTACCATGCTGGAGAGTTCATCCTCGGTCGGCGCCGATTTCAGCTGGGAGATCGACCTTTGGGGCCGCATCAGGGAATCGGTCTCGGCGGCGCAACGGCGCCTCGACGCGCGCACGGCCGATGCGCAAGGCGCCCGCCTGTCGCTGGCGGCGCAAGTCGCCAATACCAGCCTTGCGCTGCGCGCCTGCGCCTATTCGCTGCAGGTGCGCGACGCTGACATCGCTTCGCGCGAAACCGAGCTGACCCTTACCCGCAAGCGGCGCGCAGTCGGTTATATCGCGTCTTCGGCGGAATTCAGCGCGCTGACCAACCTGGCTAACGCCCGCACCGCACGCATCAGCCAGCAGGAACAATGCACGCGCAACGTCGATGCGCTGGTGGCGCTGACCGGACAGCCGGCGGCAGCGGTGCGCCGTTTGCTGCTGCCGACGGCAAGCAACGCCGATCCGCAGGAAAGCAGCGCGATCCTGGACGATGTCGCGCATGTCATGCCGACCCCGCCAGCCATGCAGCCGGAGCTGCCGGCGACAGTGCTGCGCGACCATCCGAGCCTGGTATCCGCCGAGCGCTTGCTGGCTGCGGCCTGGTCGGATATCGGCGTGGCGCGCGCGCAGCGGCTGCCGACCATCAGCCTTAGCGCGATGCTGTCGGGGAATTGGCTGCGCGCCGTCGGCAATTCGGTCAATTTCACCAGCTGGTCGGCCGGGCCGGGATTGACCGTTCCTTTATTCGACGGCGGCGCCGGCGCGGCCAATGTCGACGCCGCTACCGGACGCTACCGGGAAGCTGCCGCCACATTGCAGTCGACTTTACGTACAGTGGTCCAGAACGTCGAGGATGCGCTGGCCTTCCAGACGTCGGCCGAAGAACGCGTGAAATCCTCGCAGGACGCGGTAGACGCCGCCCAGCTCAGTTTCCGCGCCAGCCAGGCGCAGTGGCGCGCCGGCGCCATCAGCATGTTCGAGCTGGAAGACATCCGGCGCCAGCGCCAGACCGCCGAAGAGAATTTCATTGCCGCCAAGCGCGACCAAGGGCAAGCCTGGATCAGCCTGATGCAGGCCACCGGGCAAATCGATAACCCGGGCTAGCACGGTGCATGCCTGCACCAGCGCCATCACAACCATACGATAGCAATACACCAGGAAACCCAGCCATGAATACGTCCGAACCAATGGTAGCACCCGTCAAATCCTCCCCGCGGCGCAAGGGCGCCGCCATCGCCGTTGCCCTTGTATTTGCCGTGGCGGCGGTCGCCGCCGGCGTCACCATGCTGGCGAAATCCGGCAAGGCTGAAGCCAAGCCGGCCCAGACCACGCCAGCGCTGACAGTGACGATCGCCCGGCCGGCCCAGGCCAGCTGGGCCGAGACCTTGACCGCGTCCGGCGCCGTCGCGCCCTGGCAGGAAGCGATCATAGGCAGCCAGATCGGCGGCTACCAGCTGGACCAGGTGCGGGTCAATGTCGGCGACCATGTCAAAAAGGGCCAGGTCCTGGCGCGCCTCAATCCCGACCTGCTGCGCGCCGAAGAAGCGCAACTGGTGGCCGCTTACGACCAGGCCGAGGCCAACGCCAAACGGGCCATTTCGCTGCAGGGCAGCGGCGGCATCAGCGACCAGGACGTGCTGCAGTCGACCACGCTGGCCAAGACGGCGCGCGCCCAGCTTGCATTCAAGCAGCTGCAGCTGCGTTATACCGATGTGATCGCGCCCGACGACGGCGTCATCAGCTCGCGCTCCGCCACCGCCGGTTCGGTGGTGTCGACCGGACAGGAACTGTTCAGGATGATCTTGAAAGGGCGCCTGGAGTGGCGCGGCGAAGTGACGGCGGAGCAGCTGGCGCGGATTGCGGCCAGCCAGCAGGTGGCGCTGGCGCTGCCCGGCGGCGGTACGGCGTCTGCCGTGGTCCGGCAAACCGCACCGTCACTGGACAGCAGCTCGCGGCTCGGGCTGGTGTATGCCGATATCGCCGACGGCCAGCAGGTGCGGGCCGGCATGTACGCAAACGGCGCGATCGCACTCAATCCAAAGCAGGCGCTGGTGGTGCCGGCGCAGAGCATTGTCATCCGCGACGGCCATACCTATGTGCTCAAGTTCAAGGACGACGGCAGCAATAAAGTGGAGCGGCTGGCGGTCGTCACCGGACGCCGGCAGGGCACCGACATCGAAATCGTGAAGGGCGTGGCGCCATCGGACCAGGTCGTGGTGCTTGGCGCCGGATTCCTCAATGAGGGCGATACCGTGCGGGTAGCAAGCGACGCCGCGGATGCCGCCGCTGCGCCGGCAGCCAAGGAGGCCAAATGAATTTCGCCACCTGGTCCATCCGCAACCCGATCCCGGCGATCCTGCTGTTCGCCTTGCTGACCGTCGCCGGCATCATGGGTTTCCATAAGCTGCCTATTCAAAACCTGCCGGATATCGACCTGCCCACCATCAATGTCACGCTGACCCAGCCCGGCGCCGCGCCGGCGCAGCTGGAAACCGAGGTGGCGCGCAAGGTGGAAGACGCGCTGGCGACCATGAGCGGGCTCAAGCACCTGCGCACCTCGATCACCGACGGCCAGGTGCAGATCACAGTGGAATTCGTCCTTGAGAAAAATCTCTCGGACGCCCTGATCGACACCAAGAATTCCGTCGACAGCGTACGCTCGCAGCTGCCGACCGACCTGCAGCAGCCGACCGTCAGCGCCGTCACCGTCGGCGGCGATGCGGTGCTGGTGTACGCCATCGCCGCCGATATGAGCGAAGAGGCGCTGTCCTGGTTTGTCGACGACACCGTCGGCAAGGCGATCCTGGCGGTGCCGGGCATCGGCCGCATAGACCGGGTAGGCGGCCTGACGCGCCAGGTGCGCGTTGCTGTCGATCCGGTGCGCATGGCGGCGCAGGGCGTGACCGCTGTCGACGTCTCGCAGGCGTTGCGCAACATGCAGCAGGAATCGTCGGGCGGGCGCGGGCAGTTCGGCCAGGAAGAACAGTCGGCGCGCGTGATCGCGACGGTGCACCAGGCCTCGGAGCTGGCCGCGTTCCCGATAACGCTGGCCAACGGGCGCAAGCTCAGGCTCGACCAGATCGCCACCATCAGCGACGCCAGCGCCGAGCGCGCCCAGATTGCCTTGTTGGACGGCAAGCCGGTGGTCGGCTTCAAGGTATTCCGCGCCAAGGGCTACGACGAAACCGTGATCGCCAAAAACGTCGGCGCGGCGCTGGAAAAGCTGCAAGCCGGCAACCGCACGCTGAAATTCACGCGGATTTCGGGAACGGTCGGCTACACCAAGGAGCAGTATGAAGGCTCGATGGACATGCTGTACGAAGGCTCGATCCTGGCGGTGCTGGTGGTGTGGTTTTTCTTGCGCGACTGGCGCGCGACCCTGGTCGCGGCCTCGGCGCTGCCCTTGTCGATCCTGCCTGCCTTTGCCGCCATGGCGTGGTTCGGGTTTTCCCTGAATACCCTGACCTTGCTGGCGCTGGCGGTGATCGTCGGCATCCTGGTGGACGATGCAATTGTCGAAATCGAGAATATCGAGCGCCATGCGCATATGGGCAAACCGATCCTGCAGGCGGCCGGCGACGCGGTCACCGAGATCGCGCTGGCCGTGATGGCCACCACCATGGCCTTGGTCGTGGTATTCCTGCCGACGGCCATGATGAGCGGCATTGCGGGCATGTTCTTCAAGCAGTTCGGCTGGACCGCGGTGATCGCTGTCCTTACCTCGTTGCTGGTGGCGCGCATCCTGACGCCGATGATGGCCGCCTACCTGTTGAAATCCAAGCCTGCGGTTGAACAGCAGGATGGCCGGATCATGCGCTGGTACCTGCATGCGGTGCGCTGGTGCATGGAGCACCGCAAGACCACGATGCTGGCGGCGACGCTGTTTTTTGTCGGTTCGGTGGCCCTGATTCCCTTGATCTCGACCGGTTTGATGCCGCCGGCCGACCGCGGGTATACGACGGTTAACGTTGAACTGCCGCCTGGCAGCTCATTGCAGAATACGCTGGCGGTAGCCGAACGGGCGCGCACCGCGCTGGGCAGCGTGGGCGGCATCGACGCTATCTTTACCACGGTAGGCGTGTCGCAGGTGGTCGGCGGCGGGCAGCTGCAGGCTGGCGAAGTGCGCAACGGCTCGCTGACGCTGTCGCTGGCCGACCGCGCCAAACGTCCGCGCCAGACCGAAATCGAGAAAGCGGTGCGGCGCGCCTTGCTGAACGTGCCCGGCGCCCGTTTCACGGTGGGTGCAGGCGGCCCTGGCGAGAAAATGCAGCTGATCCTTGCCGGCGACAATGAAAATGCGCTGAAGGCGACTGCCCAGGCCATGGAGCGGCAGCTGCGCGGCGTCGGCAGCTTGGCCAACATCAGTTCCACCGCCAGCCTGGAGCGCCCGGAAATCATCGTGCGGCCGGACCTGCAGCGCGCCAGCGAACTGGGCGTGTCGACCGCCGCCATCGGCCAGGTGGTGCGGATCGCCACGGCCGGCGATTTTTCGGCAAACCTGGCCAAGCTGAACCTCGACAACCGGCAGGTCGATATCAATGTCAGCGTGCCGGACGTCGATCGCCAGAACGTGACCACGTTTGCCAACCTGCATGTGCTGGGCCGCAACGGCCTGGTGCCGCTGTCTTCGGTGGCGAGCCTGTCGGTGGAGAGCGGGCCGTCGAAAATCGAAAGATACGACCGCCGGCGCTACGTCACGGTCAGCGCCGATCTCGGCGGCATGCCGCTGGGTGAAGCGCTGGCGGCGGCGAAAGCGCTGCCGGCAGTCAAGCAGATGCCGTCCAGCGTGCAGCTGATCCAGACCGGCGATGCGGAAATCGCGGCGGAGCTGGGCGCCGGATTCATGATGGCGATCGTCATCGGCGTGCTGTGCGTGTTCTGCGTGCTGGTGCTGCTGTTCCGCGATTTCCTGCAGCCGGTCACCATCCTGTCGGCGATTCCGTTGTCGCTCGGCGGCGCTTTCCTGGCGCTGCTGATGGCGCGCAGCGAACTGGACATCCCGTCGATGATCGGCCTGGTGATGCTGATGGGGATCGTGACCAAGAACTCGATACTGCTGGTGGAGTACGCCATCGTCGGCAAGCGCGACCGCGGCCTGTCGGTGTTCGAGGCATTGATAGACGCCTGCCATAAGCGGGCGCGGCCGATCGTGATGACCACCGTCGCCATGATCGCCGGCATGGCGCCGATCGCCCTAGGCTTCGGCGCCGACTCCAGCTTCCGGCAACCGATGGCGGTGGCCGTCATCGGCGGCCTGCTGACCTCGACCGCACTGAGCTTGCTGGTGGTGCCGGTGGTGTTTACCTACGTCGACGAGTTCGAGCATTGGCTGAAGAAACTGTTTTCCGGGAAAAAAGAAGCCCCGCTCAAGGAGGCCGTTGGAGGAAGTGTGCTTTGATCCGGCCGTGCAATGTGGCGAGGCGTAGGGCGTAATAGCGAAGCGTATTACGCCGCATGTGATGCTTCGCAAAAGCAAGCGATATCAAATAAACTGAGACAAATAACAACGCGATAAGGCGTAAGGTGTAATGGCGTAATACGCTTCGCCATTACACCTGCCGGATACGCCGTACCTGCTACGGCTTGAATCTGAGACCGCCGCCAGGCGTGGTGACGATGACCCTGCCTGGCAAATGGGGAGTCCGGCTTGAACGGCCTTCACGATAAGTATCCGTTGTGACCGGCATCGGCGGCGGGTTTGCCGATAACCGTTGCTGTTCATTGGCATATCGCTGGTTGCGCAGCGATTCGGCCAGCGTGGAAGTGGGTGAATGGCGGCTTCTAAAAGGAGGAGCGATATTCGCGCCATGCAAACTGCCCCGGTGTTCGTCTGGGTTTTGCCGAACTGCCGGCATCATGCCATGCAGGGAAAAATCGCAAAAGCCTGCGTCTTTATGCATGGATGGATAAGGCGTCCGCAACGATTCGCCGGGTCCGCCGCTGAATTTCAAGCCGTCCGGCGTCACGCCGATTCTGAAGCCGACGCTATTCTCGCTATAACTGGGCATGTTGCGGCAGTCATCCGTCTCGTCCCGCAGAAAAATCCTGGTGTTGGCCGCACCCGGCACAGCCTTTCTGATTCGCGACGACAACAGTCTTTCGCGATCGGCTGGCGGCAAGGCGTCGAAAGCGCGCCTTGCCTTGGAGCGGCTCAGGCTATCGAAAGCATTATTGGCTTTGAGGCGGTTTTCAGCGGCAGAAAATTCAGGATCGACGTCGGCAGCCGATGCGGGGGCGGCGAGCAGGCCGGCGACAATAATGGAGCTTGTACGAAACAGGCGAGGCAAGCGTTTTCTCATAGGATTTCCTTAAAGCAGTGAGATGTTGGCTGGCGGTGCGGCTGGCAAAACTTATCTGGAGCGATCGTTGCGGCTGGACATCTGTCGAGACGTGCGGCGTACATCGATGCGAAGGATATCCGCAGTGCGGATAAAAATTTACAAGCTGATTGACGAGTAAATCAGCGAGGCTGAACTCTCGCTGTCATTATATTACAGACAATAATTGTTATCAATTGCGAAAAACAATGCCTGCGGAATAAAAATGGATTGTTTCCAGTTTGACTGCGGCGGTGATCGTGCTGCCGCTCGCAGCGCCGGCTGCTGGTTTGACCGTACTCACCGCAGGCGCATGCAAACAAACGCAGCAAGGCGTAGGGCGTCAATAGCGCAGCGTATTGCGCCGTACGGTTGATCGACATAAGCAGCATTTTCTAATTGCTATTCGCCGCAATTAATTTGACGTCGTTTTCTCATTTGGACATCGCATGCGGCGTAATACGCTGCGCTATTACGCCCTACCGGGTACGCCTTACCGCGTTGCAGGCGCATGCAAACAAACGCGGCAAGGCGTAGGGCGTCAATAGATTCTATGGTTTTGGTCAAGCTTTTATGGAAACGAAGTGCGGGTCGAAGCTTGATCCGTTCTTCGTCAAGAT
>NZ_JBWKQR010000024.1:0-47539 GCF_059418905.1 Collimonas sp. GW821-FHT07E08
TCACAAATCAGCCTCTTTTCTACTTCAGCTGCTTCGCTCATTTCGCGTCGTTCTCAACGGGAGGCGAACTATAGCAAACCATTTCCCCCTATGGCAAGCGATTTGTTAAAGATTTTTAAAAACAGGTAAACGCTTTCCAAGGAAGGCCTGCATGCCTTCTTTTTGATCCTCTGTGGCGAAGGTGCTGTGGAACAGGCGGCGCTCATACTGGACGCCTTCCGCCAGGGTGGTTTCGTAGGCGCGATTGACCGATTCCTTGATCATCATGACTGCCGGCAACGACATGGAGGAAATCACGATCGCCGCTTCCAGCGCTTCCTGCAACAGCCTGTCCAGCGGAACCACGCGCGACACCAGGCCCACGCGCTCAGCCTCGGTGGCGTCCATCATGCGTGCGGTCAGGCACATGTCCATTGCCTTCGATTTCGATACTGCGCGCGGCAAGCGCTGGGTGCCGCCGGCGCCGGGGATGATGCCCAGCTTGATTTCCGGCTGGCCGAACTTGGCATTGTCGGCAGCAATGATGAAGTCGCACATCATGGCCAGTTCACAGCCGCCGCCCAGGGCGAAACCCGCCACGGCGGCAATCACCGGCTTGCGCACGCTGCGGATCGTCTCCCAGTTGCGGGTGATGTAGTCGCCCTTGAACACATCCATGTAACTCAGCCCGGCCATGCCGCCAATGTCGGCGCCGGCGGCAAATGCTTTCTCGCTGCCGGTCAGGACGATGCAGCCGATCTCGGGATCAGCGTCGAATTTCAGCAAAGCTTCGCCCAGCTCGCTCATCAGCTGATCGTTCAGGGCATTCAGAGCCTTGGGACGATTCAGGTGGATGATGCCGACTTTTCCCTGTGTTTCAACCAGAATGTTTTCGTATGTCATTGCAGATCCCATTTATTTACTTGAGTCGAATAAACTTAATTGTAGCGCCGCTATATAAGAGATAGGATGGTTATAGCCCGGATACTTTACAAACAGCCAAGGAATCTTCCTGCTCGCAAACTGTCTATACATTTAAGCAAGGCTGAATCATGGCCAAGTACCAAGCATCTCGGCACCAGGCCTATATATTACCGACACGATTACCGACAAGATCGCTCGATTTTGACCGACACCCCTTTTTCAACCAGAAGGAGGCAAGCCATGTTCAAAACCATTCTTGTACCTACCGACGGCTCTCATTTGTCGGACAAGGCCATCAATACAGCGATTGAATTTGCCAAATTCAGCAGCGGCAAGATCATTGCCCTCTCGGTTGCAGAACCTTATCCGTTCTCGCCGATGGCTGAAAGCACCATGGCCACCGACCCTGGCACCTATGAAGAAAACATGCTGGCGCTAGCCAAGCTCAATGTACAAAAAGTCGCCGACGCCGCCAAGAATGCCGGCGTTCCCTGCGAAATGCTGACGGCGCAAGCCTTCAATCCCGACGAGGAAATCATCAACGCCGCCGAGAAATACCATTGCGATGCGATTTTCATGGCGTCGCACGGGCGCAGCGGCCTGAGCCGGCTGTTCCTGGGCAGCAAAACCCAGCGGGTGCTGGCCCATTCCACGATTCCAGTACTGGTCCTGCGCTAAATCGCCCTCGGCGCCAGCCGGCGCCGAACCTGGTTTCCTTAGCGCGCGGCCGCCAGCTTTGGCAGCAACAGCCACATCATGCCGCGCTGCTTCATCTTGCCGGCCTTGTCGCCGGCCTCGTTGCCGAAACCCCAGAAGAAGTCGGCCCTTACCGCGCCTTTGATGGCGCCGCCGGTATCCTGCGCCATCACCAGCTGCTGCAGCGGCACATTGTTATTCGGCTGCGTCGTCGCCAGGAATACCGGCGTGCCCAGCGGCACGAACTGCGGATCCACCGCGATCGAGCGCAGCGGCGTCAGCGGCACGCCTTGCGCGCCTTTCGGCCCCTTGCTCGGATCGACCACTTTTTCTTCTTTGAAGAACACATAGCTGGGATTGGCATTCAGCAGCTCCTGCTGCCGGCCCGGGTTGGCCGCCAGCCAGGCTTTGATTCCCTGCGCCGAGGCCTGGGCCAGGGTCAGCTCGCCTTTGTCGACCAGGTAGCGGCCGATCGATTTGTAGGGATAGCCGTTCTGATCGGCATAAGCAACCCGCACGACACTGCTGCCGTCATTCAGCTGGACCCGGCCGGAACCCTGCACCTGCAGGAAAAACGCATCGACAGGATCGTCCACCCACAGGATTTCCTTGCCGGCCAGGGCCCCGGACTTGTCCAGTTCGGCCCGGTTCGGATAAGGCAGCACCTTATTGCCGACCAGGCGGCCGCGCAAGCGCAGGCCCTTCAGTTCGGGATAAATGCTCGCCAGCTCGACCGTCAGCAAATCCTCCGGCGCCCGGTAAATCGGCGTCTGGTAAGGGCCGCCGCGCTTGCGCGATCCTTTCAACAAGGGTTCGTAATACCCGGTGACCAAGCCATTGTCGCTGCCGTCGGGATTGATAACCTGATAAGGCGTGAAAAAGGACTCGAAAAACGTCCGTATCGCATTTTCATTGCCGCCATCCAGGCTGGCCGCCACTGCACAAGGTTCTTTCCAGTCGCTTTTACGCGCCTGGGTCGAACATGAGGTCAGGAAAGCAGGCAATGCCTGGCGCAGGTCGTCGCTGCCCCAGCCCGGCAGGGCGGCAAAGGTTACAGCGCGTAAATTGGCGCCGGGCGCGGCGGAAGGCGCAGTCGGCGTGCCCGGCTGGCGCGGTGCTTCCGGCGCGGGAGCGGTGACTGGGGTGGTAGTACAGGCAGCTAGGCTGAGTGCGATGATTAAGGCAGCAGAAGCGGGTAGACTGATACGTTTAAATGGCATTTAGGATTCTTTATGTGGTTAGTGGCTCTCGAAGCGTGTTTCGCTTTCTTGTTATTTGCATTCATTGTCTGGTGGACCATGTTTTCCGGCCGCAAGCCGGACCAGAAGCCGCCCGCCAAACCGTTACCACCAAAAGACGACGGCAAGGACCAATAGTTCAATACGCCATGCGTCAATGCAGGGTGCGCGGCAAGGACAGGATGAACTCCGGAATCCGCGCCTCGAACTGTTCGCCGTCTTCAGCCACGCAGAAATACTCTCCCGTCATCGAGCCTTGCGGCGTCGCCATCGAAGTGCCGCTGGTGTACTCGAACTGCTCGCCCGGCTGCAGCAAAGGCTGGTGGCCGACCACGCCCAGGCCGCGCACTTCTTCGACATGGTTGTTGGCGTCGGTGATCACCCAGTGGCGCGAAATCAGCTGGGCAGCGACTTGCCCGGTGTTCTTGATCGTGATCGCATAGGCAAACACATAGTGCGAACTGTCAGGCTGGGACTGCTCTTCCAGGTACTGGGTTTTGACGGAAACGGTAAATTCATAGGCGGCCATGCTGATTTCCTCGATTAATACTGCAGACACCATATATAACTAGCAGGTCATTGCACACGAATTTCCCCCGCGACGCAAGCTGCAAGGAAGCCAGGAGCAAGGCGAAAGGGTAAAATAGCGCTCTTTTTAGCGCCCTTCCCTGGATTGCCCGCCATGCCAACCTATCGTATCGCCCCCAGTATCCTTTCCGCCGATTTTGCCCGCCTGGGCGAAGAAGTACGCAATGTCGTGCGCGACGGCGCCGACATGATCCATTTCGACGTGATGGACAACCATTACGTTCCCAACCTGACCATCGGCCCGCTGGTGCTGGAAGCAATCAGGCCGCATGTGCAGGTGCCGATCGATGTCCACCTGATGGTCAGGCCGGTAGACCGTATCATTCCCGACTTCGCCAAGGCCGGCGCCAACATCATTACTTTCCACCCGGAAGCATCGGACCACGTCGACCGTTCGCTGCAGCTGATACGCGACAACGGCTGCAAGGCCGGCCTGGTGTTCAATCCGGCCACGCCGCTGCATTACCTCGATTACGTCATGGACAAGATCGACATCATCCTGATCATGTCGGTCAACCCGGGTTTCGGCGGCCAGTCGTTCATCCCGGAAGCGCTCAAGAAAATCGCCGAAGCGCGCCAGCGGATCGACGCTTCGGGCCGCGAGATCATGCTGGAGGTGGACGGCGGCATCAAGGTCGACAATATCGCCGCTGCCGCCAAGGCCGGCGCCGACACCTTTGTCGCCGGCTCGGCCATCTTCGGCAAGCCTGACTACAAGGCCGTGATCGACAACATGCGCACCCAGCTGGCAAGCGCATGAACGCGGCAGCGCCAGCAATCGTTGCACTGAAAGGCATCGCTGCCGCCATCATCGACCTCGACGGCACCATGCTGGACACGGCGCCGGATTTCCAGGTCGCCGTCAACCGCATGCGCGCCGAGCTGGACCTAGCGCCGCTGACGCAGCAGACAATCGTCGATTTTGTCGGCAAGGGCAGCGAAAACCTGATCCGGCGCGTGCTCGGCGTCGATTATCCGGCGCCCGAAGTAGAGCAGCGTTTCAGCGCGGCGCTGGACTCGTACCAAAGCCACTATGCGGTCGTCAACGGCAGTTACGCCACGCTTTACCCAGGCGTGGTGGACGGCTTGCAAGCCATGCGCGACAAAGGCCTGCGGCTGGCCTGCGTCACCAACAAGCCGCTGGCGTTTGCCGAAGCCTTGCTGGAGAAAACCGGCTTGCGCGGTTATTTCGAGGTGGTCTACGGCGGCGATTCCTTCCCGCTGAAAAAACCCGACCCGATGCCGCTGCTGGCGGTATGCGCCGATTTCCAGCTGCAACCGGCGCAGGTAGTCGCTATCGGCGATTCCAGCAACGACGCCCAGGCTGCCCGCGCCGCCGGCTGTCCGGTATTTAACGTGCCCTACGGATACAATCACGGCGAGTCTATACAAAATGTCGATTCCGATGGTATAGTCGCCTCACTGCTCGTTGCAGCACAACACATAAGTCACTGACTGCTTTATCAAACCACTCATGTTTCTCGACAAAAAACACTCCGTCTACCTGGCCGCTCCTGAGGCCTGGCTATGGCGACGCTGGCAATCCTGGGCTAACTAAGTCCGTAGATCGCCGCTGCCTGCTGCTCCTGCGGCATTAAAACGCAGGCAACGTTTTTTGTAGTGCACCACCGCTGTCTTACAATAGCGGCCTGGAGAGAAACAATGACCGAACTCGAATTCAAATCGCTGGCCACGCAAGGCTACAACCGCATCCCATTGATCGCAGAAGCTTTTGCCGATCTTGAAACGCCGCTGACGCTGTACCTGAAGCTGGCGCAAACCCAGCAGACCGGCAAAAACACCTTCCTGCTGGAATCGGTAGTCGGCGGCGAACGTTTCGGCCGCTACTCCTTCATCGGCTTGCCGGCCAGCACGCTGCTGCGCAGCTACGGCACACGCATCGAAGTACTCAAGAACGACAAGGTCATCGAAAGCCGTGAGGGCAATCCGCTCGATTTCATCGCTGAATTCCAGTCGCGCTATAAAGTGGCGCTGCGCCCCGGCCTGCCGCGCTTTTGCGGCGGCCTGGCCGGCTACTTCGGCTACGACACGGTGCGCCATATCGAAAAGCGCCTGGCCAATTCGACGCCCAAGGACGATCTCGGCCTGCCTGACATCCAGCTGCTGCTGACGGAAGAGCTGGCGGTGATCGACAACCTGTCCGGCAAGCTGTACCTGATCGTGTATGCCGACCCGACCCAGCCGGAAGCATTCTCCAAAGGCCGCCAGCGCCTGAAAGACTTGCGCAACATGCTGCGCCGCCCGGCCGACGCGCCGGTCACGTCGGCTTCGGTGCGCACCGAAACCATCCGCGAATTCAAGAAAGACGATTACCTGAAAGCCGTGGCCAAGGCCCAGGAATACGTCATGGCCGGCGACCTGATGCAGGTCCAGATCGGCCAGCGCATCAAGAAACCGTACGTCGATTCGCCGCTGATGCTGTATCGCGCCTTGCGCTCGCTGAATCCGTCGCCGTACATGTATTTCTACAATTTCGGCGACATGCAGATTGTCGGCGCTTCGCCGGAAATCCTGGTGCGCAACGAACAGACCTCGGCGCCGAAAGCCGACGGCGAAGCCAAGCGCAAAGTCACCATCCGTCCCCTGGCAGGCACCCGTCCGCGCGGCGCCACCCCGGAGCAGGATGCGCAGCTGGCCACCGAATTGCTGGCAGACCCGAAAGAAATCGCCGAACACGTGATGCTGATCGACCTGGCGCGCAACGACATCGGCCGCATCGCCGAAACCGGCAGCGTCAAGGTCACCGACCAGATGGTGATCGAAAAGTATTCGCATGTGCAGCACATCGTTTCCAATGTCGAAGGCGAACTCAAGTCCGGCCTGTCCAACCTGGACGTGCTGAAAGCCACCTTCCCGGCCGGCACCCTGTCCGGCGCGCCGAAAGTGCGGGCGATGGAAATCATCGACGAACTGGAACTGACCAAGCGTGGCATCTACGGCGGCGCCTGCGGCTACCTGTCATTCGGCGGCGAAATGGATGTCGCCATCGCAATCCGTACCGGCGTCATCAAGGATGGCATGCTGTACGTACAAGCTGCTGCCGGCATCGTCGCCGATTCGGTGCCTGAAATGGAATGGCAAGAAACTGAAAACAAGGCGCGCGCAGTCCTGCGTGCAGCGGAGCAGGTGCAAGACGGTCTGGATGGAGAAATCTGATCCGGCCATGGCCGGACTGCTACCCCATCCCCTGGAGAATGGCTGCTGTCGTCAGATTTTCAGCGGCGGCGTGCCTTCCTTGAACAGCTGCTTGAGCTGGGTATGCAATTCTGGCGTGTCGGTGTGGCCGTGAACGCTTACTGCGTGCTGGACTGCCGCCGCCAGCAATTCGTCGTCGTTATCTGCGGCGATCGCCACTGAACAGTTGGTGTCGCTCTTGAATTCGCGGCAGTCGATGTATTTGCGTGCCATGGTGAACTCCTTCATTGCAGCAATGTGGTTGCGCAAATCCGATGCACACAAACGGCCTGCTGCGAGCTCGCTTGACAATAAATCTTAGGAATCAAGCAGGCGTTTGTCAACGCAGCACTGGCATTTGGTTTGCCCCTTGCCAATATTGGCAATCGACAACCACGGCGGCCCGCTGTGTCCAGGCGCGCTATTTGGATAAAATCAAACCGGTTCCGATATTTCCGTTTATGATCATGATTATTGCCACGCTTTGCCGCCACGACGCTATACTTTGCATCAACGACATGTGCTTGCACTAAGCTTACCTATCTCCATAGATGAATATACCCCGCCTCACTGCCAACTTTATCCAGCGTGCGATTCCGCAGCTGCGATGGCGTCCCTAGACCAAGGTTGGTGGAAAGCCAAAACCACACCGCGCCCTGTAATCCAGGGCTGAGTTTGTGTCGCCCGCAAGATCTTTGTGATTGTGTTGCAGCAACAGGACAACTTGGCAAGCAACCATATCGCGGGCAGAATTCCCAAATAAAATCAATGGGCTGGAACTACTATGCTGCTAATGATCGACAACTACGACTCCTTCACCTATAACCTGGTGCAATATTTCGGTGAACTTGGTGAAGATGTCCGTACCTTCCGCAATGACGAAATCACGCTCGAAGAAATCAATGCACTGAAACCTGACCGTATCTGCCTGTCGCCAGGTCCCTGCAGCCCGAAAGAAGCCGGCATCTGCGTCGACTTGCTGCAGCAGTTCGCCGGCAAGCTGCCGATACTCGGTGTTTGCCTTGGCCATCAAGCGATCGGCGAAGCGTTCGGCGGCAAAGTAATCCGCGCCCAGCAAGTCATGCATGGCAAGACCTCGCCAATCAACCACACCGGGGTCGGCGTATTCAAGGATCTGCCCAACCCGTTTACGGTGATTCGCTATCATTCGCTGGCCATCGAACGCAACTCGATACCGGACTGCCTGGAAATCACGGCATGGACCGACGACGGAGAAATCATGGGGGTCCGGCACAAGGACTACGATATCGAAGGCGTGCAATTCCATCCGGAATCGATCTTGTCGGAGCATGGCCACGCCTTGCTGCGTAATTTTGTTCAAAGAGCCGTTTGAACGCTTAGCGCCGGCGCATCAATCGCAAACAAGGCACCGTCCTCCTAATCGCTAGCAAGGAAATCATGCCAATCACCGAACAAGAAGCCCTGTTGCGCTGCATCGAGCACCGCGAAATCTTTCACGATGAAATGCTGTCGCTGTTCCGCCGCATCATGAAGGGTGAAATGTCGCCGCTCATGATTGCGGCGCTGACCATGGGCCTGCGCGTCAAAAAAGAAACCATAGGCGAAATCGCCGCAGCGGCGCAGGTCATGCGCGAGTTCGCCACGCCCGTTCCCTGCCGCGACACCGCCAACCTGGTGGATATCGTCGGCACCGGCGGCGACGGTGCGCAAACCTTCAATATCTCGACCGCCTCCATGTTTGTCGCCGCCGCCGCCGGCGCGCGGGTCGCCAAGCATGGCGGCCGCAGCGTATCGTCATCGTCCGGCAGCGCCGATGTGCTGGAATCGCTTGGCGCCATTATCAACCTGACGCCTGCGCAGGTAGCCGAGTCGATAGAACAGACCGGCATCGGTTTCATGTTCGCGCCGAACCACCACGCAGCGATGAAGCATGCAGCGCCGGTACGCAAGGAACTCGGCGTGCGCACCATCTTTAATATCCTTGGCCCCCTGACCAACCCGGCCGGCGCGCCGAATATCCTGATGGGCGTATTCCACGCCGACCTGGTCGGGATCCAGGTGCGCGTGCTGCAGCGGCTGGGCGCGCAGCATGCCATCGTGGTGTGGGGCCGCGACAATATGGATGAAGTCTCGCTGGGCGCCGGCACCATGGTGGGTGAACTGGTGAACGGCGAAATCCGCGAATACGAAATCCATCCGGAAGATTTCGGCATGCAGATGATCGCCAGCCGCAACCTGAAAGTGTCGAATTCGACGGAATCGAAGCAGAAAGTGCTGGAAGCGCTGGAAGACCAGCCGGGCCCGGCACGCGACATCGTCGCCATCAATGCCGGCACTGCCTTATATGCCGCCGGCGTCGCCAGTTCGATTGCGGACGGGCTGGAGACAGCGCGCGCCGTCATCGCTTCCGGCGCGGCCAAAGCCAAACTCGATCAATTCGTGCAAGCCACGCAAGCCATCGCTGCCGCCGGTTGAGGGCAAGCGCAGTAAAGGAAACGCACCATGTCTGACATCTTGAATAAAATCCTGGCGGTCAAAGCCGATGAAATCGCCGCGGCAAAAAAACAGCAAGACTTCGCCAGCCTGCGCCGCGAAGTAGAGTCGGACGCAGAGGCGCGCGCCGCCTTGCGTGGCTACGAAGCCGCCCTGCGCGCAAAAATCGCCGCTGGCCGCGCCGGCGTGATTGCCGAAGTCAAGAAAGCTTCGCCGTCCAAAGGCGTGATCCGGGCAGACTTCCGGCCGGCCGACATCGCCGTCGACTACGCGGCCCATGGCGCAGCGTGCCTGTCGGTACTCACCGATATCCAGTTTTTCCAGGGCTCGCCCGACTACCTGAAACAGGCGCGCGCCGCATGCGAGCTGCCAGCCCTGCGCAAGGATTTCATGATCGATGCGTATCAGGTATACCAGGCGCGTTCCTGGGGCGCCGATGCGATCCTGCTGATCGTGGCGGCGCTGGACCATGGATTGATGGCGGAAATGGAAGCTGTCGCCCACGAGCTGGGCATGAGCGTGCTGGTGGAAGTGCACAATGCGGACGAACTGCAGGCGGCGTTGAAACTGAAAACCGGCCTGCTCGGCATCAACAACCGCAACCTGCGCACCTTCGACACCTCGCTGCAAAACACCCTGGACCTGCTGCCGCAGATACCGGCAGACAAGCTGGTGGTCACCGAATCCGGCATCCACACCCGCGACGACGTCAAACGCATGCGCGACGCCGGCGTCAATGCTTTCCTGGTGGGAGAGGCGTTCATGCGCGCGCCGCAGCCTGGCGTCGAGCTAGGCCGCCTGTTCGATAACTGAAGCCCGGCGCCTGGCGCAGACGCCAGGCGGCAAGGTCAAAATGCCGGAATCAGTGAACCCTTGAATTCCGTTTCGATAAAATTGCGCACCTGTGCCGACTGATAGGCTTTGACCAGTTTCTTCACCCACGGTTTATCTTTATCCTCCGCCCGCGTGGCGATCAGGTTGGCGTAAGGCCCTTTGGCATCCTCCACCGCGATCGCATCGCGCTGCAATGACAAACCTGCCTTCACCGCGTAATCGTTGTTGACCGATGCCGCCGCCAGGTCGTCCAGCGAACGCGGCAATTGCGCGGCGTCCAGTTCCACCAGCTTCAACTTCTTGGGGTTCGAGACCACGTCCAGCGGCGTCGCGTTGACGCCATTTTCGCCGACACCCGCTTTCAGCTTGATCAAACCCGCCTTCTGCAACAGCAGCAAGGCCCGGTTGCCGTTCGATGGATCGTTCTGGATGCCTATGCTGGCGCCCTGCGGCAGCTGGTCGACATTCTTGTATTTCTTTGAATAGATCCCCAGCGGCGCCGTGATGGTCAGGGCCACCGGCACGATCTTGTAACTCCTGGCCTTGATCTGGCTGTCGAGGAAAGGCTTGTGCTGGAATGCATTGGCGTCCAGGTCGCCGGCGGCCAGCGCCTCATTCGGCTGCAGGTAATCGCTGAAAGTAATCACCTGGATATCCAGGCCCTCTTGCGCCGCCACTTTCTTCACCACTTCAAAAGTCTGCTCGGCATTGCCGACCGAGACGCCGACCTTGATCCTGGTTTTGTCCTGTGCATGGGCGGTGGCGATGCTGGCTGCCAGCAGTAACACCGGCAAGGTCTTGAGGATGAGGCGATGCATTTTTTCTCCGGGACGAATATGTTGGCCAGGATGCTGGCGATAAAACACGATATTCACACAAGCCCCGGCAAGCGCTAACGAACGATTTCGCATGTCGATATGTCTCAAGTAAAGCCTGATTGAGATTCATTTCCATTTTATCCATATAATGAGTTGTCAGCCGGACGATCCCGGCGCGACGCGACGACAACTTGAAGTATTTTTGGAGGTTTTTTGATGCGCGCTATCTATCATGTGGTCACCGCAACATGTTTCAGCTTGTCGATGCTGGGCGGCGACGCCTTGGCGGCAAGCCCGCTCAAACAATATTCGGTGCGCGACTTCTTCCGCAATCCGGAGCAAAGCGGTTTCCAGATTTCTCCCAACGGCAAATACATCAGCTTCATGCAACCCTGGAAGGGCCGCATGAACATCTTTGTCAGGACCGTCGGTTCAGACGCCGCGCCGCTGCGCATCACCTCCGAGGAAGCGCGCGACATCAGCGGCTACTTCTGGAAAGGCGACGACCACATCCTGTTCGCCAAGGACTTCGGCGGCGATGAGAATTTCCACGTGGTGTCGGTGGGCCGCGACGGCAAGGGCCTGAAAGACCTGACGCCCTACCCCAAGGCCAGGGCCCAGATCGTCGACGACCTGGAAGACAACAAGGATGAAATCCTGGTCAGCCACAACAAGCGCGATCCCGAAGTGTTCGATGTCTACCGCGTCAACGTCAAGAGCGGCGCCGAAAAGCTGGTGGCCAAGAATCCCGGCAACATCCAGGGCTGGATCACCGACCACGACGGCAAGGTCAGGGCCGCCACCACGTCCGACGGCGTCAACACCAGCCTGCTGTATCGCGCCACCGAAAGCGCGCCGTTCAAGACCGTGCTGACGACCTCGTTCAAGGATTCGGTCGACCCGCTGTTCTTCACCTTCGACAACAAGAAACTGTATGTATCGTCCAACCTCGGCCGCGATAAAAAAGCGATCGTGATCCTAGATCCCGAAACCGCCAAGGAAGAAGAGCTGCTGTATGAAAACCCCGAGGTCGACGTCGAAGGCCTTGCTTACTCCAGGAAACGCAAGGTGCTCACCGAGATCAGCTACACCACCTGGAAAACCCAGTACAAATTCCTCGATGCGCAAAGCGAAGCCCTGCATAAAACCCTGCAGGAAAAACTGCCCGGCTACGAAGTCATCACGCAGTCCCACACCAAGGACGAGTCGACCTGGATCGTGGCTGCCTACAATGACCGCACCCAAGGCAGCCGCTACCTGTTCGACAGCAAGAGCGGCACGCTGACCAAGCTGGCCGAGATCAATCCCGCCATCGCCGAGCAGGACATGGCGGAAATGAAGCCGGTGCAATACAAGGCGCGCGACGGCCTGCTGATCAACGGCTACCTGACCCTGCCGCTGGGCAAAGACCCGAAGAACCTGCCGGTGATCGTCAATCCGCACGGCGGCCCGTGGGTGCGCGATGTCTGGGGCTACAATCCGGAAGTGCAGCTGCTGGCCAACCGCGGCTACGCCGTGCTGCAGATGAACTACCGCGGCTCGACTGGCTATGGCCGCCAGTTCTGGGAAGCGTCGTTCAAGCAATGGGGCAAGACCATGCAGGACGACATCACCGACAGCGTGCAATGGCTGGTCAAGCAAGGCATTGCCGATCCGAAGCGGGTGGCGATCTACGGCGGCTCCTACGGCGGTTATGCGACGCTGGCCGGGGTCGCCTTCACGCCTGACCTGTACGCGGCGGCAGTCGACTACGTCGGCGTCTCCAACATGTTCACCTTCATGAAGACCATCCCGCCGTACTGGAAACCCTTCCTCGACCAGATGTACGAGATGGTCGGCGATCCGGTCAAGGACAAGGAGCTGCTGACGGCGGTCTCGCCGGCCCTGCATACCGACCGCATCAAGACGCCGCTGTTCGTGGCGCAGGGCGCCAACGATCCGCGCGTCAACAAGGCCGAGTCGGACCAGATCGTCGAAAACCTGCGCAAGCGCGGCGTGCCGGTCGAATACATGGTGAAGGACAACGAGGGCCACGGCTTCCACAATGAAGAAAACCGCTTCGATTTTTATACGGCGATGGAAGGATTCCTGTCCAAGCATTTGACGCCGCAATAAAAGCCGGTTGCCGGAGCATGGCGGACGGCCGGAAACGGTGGTCCGCCATTTTTATTTCCGGCGCCGGCGAATGAGGCCTGGCAAATCCTGCGCACGGAAAAAATATCCTTCTGCCCGGCTTTCGATACTGTTTCTCGACAAATCCGCATGACGGGCTGTCTAAGAAACAAATTTTTAGTATGTTTAATAAACAAATAAATCCATTTTGCAATCAATAAATCCTTATATAACAATGTGTTATGTGAATTTATTTTCGAAATAATTGTAAATTTAAGTTTTTTACTATACATTACCACTCAACTAAAACAATCCTGGGCGGCAACAACCGCCGCCGCAGACCGCGGCGTCTGCCCAGGACAATGCTTGCCACGGCTTGCAGGAAGAGATCATGAGACCAACGATTCGGGATATCGCATCCGCAGCGAACGTATCCATAGGCACCGTATCGCGCGCCTTGAAAAAACAGCCCGGCCTGACCGAACAGACGCGCATCCATGTACAAAAGATCGCCAGCCAGCTGGGCTACAACGAATCCAACCTGCGCCAGGGGAAAATCCGGCGCCTGACTTTCCTGCTGCATCGCCAGCACAACAATTTTGTCGCCAGCCCGTTTTTTTCGCATGTGCTGCACGGCGTGGAAACCGCCTGCCGCGAACGCAGCATCGTACCCACCGTATTGTCGATCGGCCCGGCTGACAATGTGATGGAACAGATCCGCCTGCACGAACCCGACGCGCTGGCGGTGGCCGGCTTCATGGAGCCGGAAGTGCTGGAACTGCTGACCCAGACCGGCAAGCCGGTGGTGCTGATCGATTTGTGGGCGCCCGGTTTCCGCTCCATCAATTCAGACAACCTGGGCGGCGCCCTGGCCGCTACCCGCCACTTGATCGCGCTTGGCCGCAAACGGCTGGCCTTCATCAGCGGACCGCTGTCGCACTACAGTATCGCGCAGCGCGCGCTGGGTTACCGCCAGGCGCTGTTCGAGGCCGGCCGCCTGTTCGATCCGCGGCTGGAAGTCACCTTGCTGCCCGGCCCGGAACTCCACCTGCATGCCGCCGCCGCAATGCAAAGCCTGCTGCAATCCGATTCTCCGCCTGACGCCGTGTTCTGCTACAACGACGCCACCGCGCTGGCCGTCATGAGCGTATGCCAGGCGCGCGGCTTGCGGATTCCCGAAGATATCGCGATTGTCGGCTTCGACAATATCGACGCCGCCACCAGCGCCACCCCGCCGCTGACCACGCTGGCCGTGGACAAGGAAGCCTTGGGCAAACTGGGCATCAAGCTGCTGCTGGAAGACACGCTCGTACAACCCGAAGTGATGCTGCCGGTGGAGCTGATCCAGCGCGCCAGCACGCTGGGCAACTGATCCGCTACCGCCATGAACATGCTTGAACCGACCGCAATGCCTAAAGCCGAATTCCGCAATCCCGCTTTCCTGTTGCAGCACATCCGCGACACCATGCGTTTCTATCACCCGGCTGCGCTCGATCCTTCCGGCGGCTTCTATCACTTCTTCAAGGACGACGGCAGCATCTACGACAGCGAAACCCGGCACCTGGTCAGCAGCACCCGCTTCATCTTCAACTACGCCATGGCCTACCGCCAGTTCGGCGACGCCGCTTACCTGGATGCGCTGAAGCACGGGTTGGCGTTCCTGCGCGATGTGCACTGGGATCCGCTGCACAAGGGCTACGACTGGACCCTGTCATGGAAAGACGGCCGCAAGCAGGTGCTGGATCCGACCCGCCACTGCTACGGCCTGGCGTTCGTCATGCTGGCTTACGCACATGCCTTGATGGCCGGCGTCGCAAGCGCAAGGAAAGACCTGCACCAGACCTACGATTTGCTCGAACAGCATTTTTGGGAAGCAAGCGCAGGCCTGTATGCCGACGAGGCCAGCGCCGACTGGCAGCTGCAAAGCTATCGCGGCCAGAACGCCAACATGCACATGACCGAGGCGCTGCTGGCAGCCTATGAAGCCAGCGGCGATGCGAAATTCCTGGATCGCGCGGAAACCGTGGCGCGCAATATCACCTTGCGCCAGGCTGCGCTCAGCAACGACCTGGTCTGGGAACACTACCACCAGGACTGGACCCCGGACTGGAACTACAACAAGGAAGACAGCAGCAACATTTTCCGCCCGTGGGGCTTCCAGCCCGGCCATCACACCGAGTGGGCCAAGCTGCTGCTGATCCTGGAACGGCACCGGCCGCAAGACTGGCTGCTGCCGCGCGCTATCGAACTGTTCGACGCCGGTCTCGACGCCGCCTGGGACATCGATTGCGGCGGCATCTACTACGGCTTCGCGCCGGACGGCGTGATCTGCGACCAGGACAAGTATTTCTGGGTCCAGGCAGAAAGCTTCGCCGCTGCCGCCCTGCTCGCCAAACGCACCGGCAAGAACCGTTTCTGGGACTGGTACGAACATATCTGGCAGTACAGCTGGCAACACTTCGTCGATCACCAGCATGGCGCCTGGTACCGCATCCTGACGCGCGACAACCGCAAGTATGGCGACGAAAAAAGCCCAGCCGGCAAGACCGACTATCACACCATGGGCGCTTGTTATGAAGTGCTGGGCGCCTTGTCCGAACCATGAATCTGTAGCAGCACACGCGGCGCAAACGCCGCGTCCCCGGAGGAAACCGAACTACCGCCGACCTTGAATCCGTCGATCCTGTCGACAGCATTTTTCTCTTGAACATCTCTTGATACGCGGCGCTATCCAGGCGCCGCGCCGGGCCGGCTCACGCCCGGATTCTGGCAATGCCGGCTTTACCGGCAACCGCATTTGTAGCAGGCAGGTGTACCCGATTGCCCGGTCCGAACCGGGCGGCGATTATAAGGAGGAACAATGAACAAGCAATCATGCAGGAATCTTGCAATTGGCATGGCCGCCGCAATGCTGTTCGGCTGCAGCGACGGATCAAGCGGCTTGCCGGGCAGCGGCGGCGCGGCAGGAACTGCCGGCGTGGCCGGCGCAACCGGTGCGGCAGGCGCTCCCGGCCAGCCCGGTGCAACAGGCGCGAGCGGCCTGGCCGGCCCGGCGGCAACCACGCCCGTAACGGTCGACGCCAACCAGATCAGGCCGCTGCCCGAGCTGGCGCTGACGCAATACGTCAAGCCTTTCCTCGGCACCCGGCAGCAGCCGGGCGGCACCCATCCCGGCAACACCAGTCCCGCGGCCACCTTGCCGTTCGGCATGGTGTCGTTCGGACCGGATACCGATATCGATCATCAATACTATTCCAGCGGGTCGGGCTACAACTACGACAGCACGATGATCAATTATTTCAGCATGACGCGCATCAGCGGCCCCGGCTGCCGCAGCGGCGGCACCCTGCCGATCATGCCGACCATGCTGACTAACCAGCTCACCAGCAACAGCAACCTGGTCATGCGCCAAAGCAGCAGCACCTTCGACCACAAGAACGAACAGGCCGCGCCCGGTTATTACAAAGTGCAGGCCGACGACGGCATCGTGACCGAGCTGACCGCCACCGCCCGCAGCGGCATGGCGCGCTTCACCTACCCCGACAAGAGCAAGGCGATCCTGGTGGTCGACGCCACCCAGACCAACTCCATGACCGGCATCAACGCCCAGATCTGGCAGGACCCGGCCGACCCCAACGGTTTCTACGGCAAGACCAGCAACAAGTTCAACTGCGGCGGCGGCTACGATGCCTATTTCTACCTGCAGGCCGGATCGGCCTACGCCCGGGCGCCGCGCTTCATCAACAACAACGGCACGCTGATCCTGAATTTCGACCTGTCGCAATCGGCCGCCAGCAGCACCGTGGTCAAGATCGGACTGTCGTACGTCAGTCCGGCCAATGCGCGCCTCAACCTGAAAAAGGAAAACCCCGGCTTTGATTTCGACGCCACCGCGAAAAAAGCCGGCGCCGAATGGAACACCCGGCTCAATACGATCCAGGTCGATGCCGGCGGCGCCAGCACCGACGCCCTCCAGCAATTCTATACGGCGTTTTATCACGTCATGTCCGGCCCCACCCTGTTCAGCGATGTCGACGGCAGCTACATCGGCATGGACAAGCAGCGCCACCAGACCGACACTTACAAGGACAAGGACGGCAAGCTGGTGCGCCGCAACCACTACACCACCTTCTCGATCTGGGATACCTACCGTTCGCTGGGTGCGATGCACGCCTGGCTGTTCCGCGACCAGGCGGCGGACATGGCGCAATCGCTGGTGAACGACGCAGCGCAATGCGGCGCATTCCCGCACTGGGCCGACGCCAATGTCGACGATGTGCCGATGGAAGGCGACCATGCGCCGATGCTGCTGGCCAGCCTGCAGGCTTTCGGCGCTACCCGCTTCGACAGCGCCGCCGCCCTGGGCTACCTGAAACGCTCGGCCTTCGCCCCCACCGCCGACTCGCCGCAATGGCCGGCCTGCAACGGCAACCCTGCCTTCGGCCGGAACGTGGCGGGCAGCGCGCAAGGCAACATGCCGGATTACCTGAAACTGGGTTACGTCGCTGAAGGCAGCGACGCCAGCGGCATCCATACCGGCTCCATCACCATCGAAGGCGCCAGCCGCGATTTCGCCATCGGCCGCTTCATCAGCAACCTCGATCCGGCCACCGTCAGCGCTGACGACAAGAAGGTCGCCGGCACGCTGCTGCTGCGCGGCGAGAACTGGAAAAACCTGTTCAAGCCGGATACCAAGGTGATGGCGGTCAAGGACCTTGCCGGCAACTGGGCCTCGCCTTCGCAGGACGACGGCTACCATGAGGGCACGGCAGCCCAATACCTGTGGGCCATCCCGCACGACCTGGGCAAGATCGTCACCGCCCTCGGTGGCAACGCCGCTGCCGTGGCGCGGCTCGACACCCTGTTTTCCGTCAGCACCACATCAGCGGCGGCAAAAAAATCGCCGGCCGGGCTGGCGCTCGATCCCAGCCGGCTGAACGGCGGCGAAAACTCGAACGACTTCTACATGGGTAATGAACCCGGCTTCGCCGCGCCGTGGGCCTATAACTGGAGCGGCACGCCATCGCGCACGCAGTTCGTGCTGCCGCAGATCATGGCCGCCACCTTCTCCAGCAAACCGCAAGGCTTGCCCGGCAACGACGATGTCGGCGCCACCTCGGGCTGGTATGTGTGGGCTTCGCTGGGGCTATATCCGATGATTCCCGGCGTGCCCGGGCTGACCATGGCGACGCCGCAGTTCGGCAGCGTCGCCATCCAGCTGGCCGACGGCAAACGGCTGCTCATCAAGCGCGACAAGAATGCCGCTTTTGTCAAAAGCCTGAAGGTAAACGGCAAGGACTGGAACAGCACCTGGCTGCCGTTGAACCAGGTGCAGGCCGGCGGCACGCTGGACTTCAGCACCGCCGACACTCCCACCACATGGGGCCAGGCCGGCACGCCGCCGTCCGGCGCCGGCGGCAATTTCTCGCAGACTCCCTGATCCATATTGAACAGCGCGCGGACCGCTCCCAGGCGGCCCGCCGGCGTGCGCCCGCTGCTGGCGCGGGCGCACGCGCCTTTGTTCAAGCACGCCAGCACCATCCAGAAACTTGGACTTTCAAAAAAACCATTGGAGGAACAATGAATCTGCACTTGAAGAAAAACGTTACCATCGGTCTTGCCGCCGGCCTGCTGTTCGGCTGCGGCGGCGGCTCCGATTCATCGCCGGTAGACGCCAGCGGCAAGCAAGCTGCGGCTGCCCTTGCGGGCGCGCCGCAGCCAAGCAGCGACGCCGCCGGCAAAAAAAACCTGACCCGGTATGTGAATCCGTTCGTCGGCACCGCCGACTCATCGAAACCCGCCACCGACCCGGTGCCGGCCGGCGCCCGAGGCGGCACCTTCCCCGGCGCCACGACGCCGTTCGGCATGGTGCAATGGACGCCGATGACACCCAGCAACGGCGGCCAGGACCATCCGGTCGGCTACATCTACAAGGAAAAAACCATCACCGGTTTCCCGCTGACGCAAATGAGCGGCTCCGGCTGCGACGGCAATGAAGGCGAACTGCCCATCATGCCGACTTTCGATACCAGCGCGGTCGGCGTCAACGCCAAGGAAAACTTCGACCACAAAAATGAAACTGCGCGTCCCGGCTATTACCAGGTGACCCTCAACGACGGCATCAACACTGAACTGACCGCCACTACCAGGACCGGCTTCGGCCGCTTTACCTTCCCGGCAAAATCGGCGATCTCCAGCGCCAGCAAGACGCCCTACCTGGTGTTCGACGCCACCCGCACCAACACCATCGCCTCCACCACCGGCGTGATCAAGGCGGAAGGCAAGGACGCGCTGTCCGGCTCCACCGTCGGCGGCAAGTTTTGCGGCGCTCGCACTTACACGCTGTATTTCTACGCCAAGTTCGACCGCAACATCAGCGCCGCCATCAGCAACGGCAAGGCTAACGTCAGCTTCGACGCCAGCAGCAATCCGGCGGTACTGATGAAGATCGGCTTGTCGTATGTCAGCAGCGACAATGCGCGCAAGAACCTGGAACAGGAAAACCCGAACTGGAATTTCAACGCCGTGCGCGATGCCGCCGCCGACGCCTGGAACACCCGCCTCAATACGATCCAGGTGACCGGCGGCAGCGATACCGAGAAGCGCAAGTTCTATACCGCGCTTTACCACTCGCTGCTGTCGCCCAACACCAACAGCGACGTCACCGGCGACTACATCGGCTTCGACCAGAAGGTGCACCAGGTCGCGGCCGGCCGCACCCAATACGTCAACTATTCCAACTGGGATGTGTACCGCAGCCTGATTCCCTTGACCAGCATGCTGTTTCCCAAGGAAACCAGCGACATGATGCAATCGCTGGTGAACGACGCCGACCAGTGCGGCGCCATCCCGCGCTGGGCGCCGATCAATGTCGACGCCGGCATCATGCCGGGCGATTCGGGGGTGCCGACCATCATGGGCGGTTATGCCTTCGGCGCCACCAGCTTCGACGCCAGGAAAGCGCTGGACTACATGACCCTGGCCGGCAACAAGGCCGACGTGCAATGTACCGGCGACCATGTCAGGGACAGCACCGACAGGATGAACGACTACCTGGTGCACGGCTACGCCGGAATGGACAACGGCTGGTGGGCGGGTTCGCTGACGTTCGAATTCGGCACCGCCGATTTCGCCACTTCGCAGCTGGCCAAGGCCCTCGGCGACAACATGAATTACCAGCTGTTCCTGAGCCGCTCCGCCAACTGGAAGAACCAGTTCAACCCGGTCCAGAAGCAATTGCTGCCGCGTTACCGCAACGGCACCTGGATGCTCAATCCGCAGCCCAATGCCGACATGGTGGAAGGCAACGCCGAGCAATACACCTGGATGTCAGCCTACGATGCGCGCGGGCTGTTCGGCCTGGTCGGCGGCAACGACGCCGCCATCAAGCGGCTGGACGCCTTCTTCCAGGATCTCAACGCCGGCATGAACAAACCCAATTTCTACATGGGCAATGAACCGAGCTTCGCCACGCCCTGGCTGTACAACTGGACCGGCGCTCCGTGGCGCACCCAGAAGGTGGTGCGCGATGTCGCCAACACCGTGTTCTCCGACGATCCGGGCGGCTTGCCCGGCAACGACGACCTGGGCGCGGTCTCGTCCTGGTATGTGTGGGCGGCGCTCGGCCTGTATCCGGAAATCCAGGCGGTAAGCGGCCTGGCCATCGGCAGCCCGATGTTCGACAAGGTGGTGATCCGCTGGGCCGACGGCGCCAAGAAGCTGGTGATCAACGCCAGCGGCGCCGCCGCCAACTCGCCGTACATCCAGAGCCTGGCGCTGAACGGCCAGGCGCTCGACATGCCGTGGCTGTGGCTGAAAGACCTGAAGGACAGCGCAACGCTGGACTTCTCTCTGGCAGCGAGCCAATCGCAATGGGGCAAGGATTCGTCGGCCAAGATGCCATCGTTCGGGCTCGACGGCTTCAGCACCCTGGCCGATGCGCTCAACAACCGCGGCATAGGCAGCGACGGCCAGCCAACCGTGCGCGGCCTGGAGGGCTATACCTACGACATGGGCGGCTGGAGCTATTCCTCGCAAGCGCTGGCGACGGCAGGCGCAACGCCTGGCGCCAGCTTCAGTTTCAACGGCGTCACGTTCACCTGGCCGGAGGGCAAGTCGGGCTTGGATAACATGGTCACCCAGGGCCAGGTGATCACGTTCGCCAAACCGCAGGCGGCAGATACGCTGGCCCTGCTCGGCAGTGCGACCAATGCCTCGGCCGCGCCTACCGGCAAGCTGGTCGTTACCTATACCGACAACACCCAGGCCAGCTTCGATTTGCGTTTTGACGACTGGACCCTCGGCGGAGGTTCCGGCAAGGTCGGCAGCTACAACAAGATCGCCCTGACCAGCGCCCACCGGATCGACCAGAACGGCAATGCCGACACCACCAAAGCCTATGTCTTCTACTGGGATGCGCAGCTCGACAAGAAGCGCGCGGTCAAGAGCATCACCTTGCCGTACCAGACCGACAACGGCGCCTTGATGCATGTGTTCGCCATGACCTTGAAATAAACCAAGGACGCTGCGGCCGGCTGAACGCAGGCCGCAGCGCGCGATCCAGTCACGCCGGCGAGACAGTCAGAATTCCGCGTGCAACCGCAGCGATCCCACTGTCACCGGCCCACGGTCGGCGTTATAGGCAGGGTTCCAGAAATGCTGCAGGTCGGCCGTCAACGAAATCGCCTTGGACAAGCCGAAGCTGTAATACGCTTCCAGAATGCGCTCCGGCCTATAGTTCAGGCGGCCGTCGCCGATGAATACCCCGAGGCCGCCGGCAGCCAGGTAATCCTGGTGCGCCTTGCTCAATCCGTTTTGTATCAGGGCCAGGCCGACCGTATCGTTATCGCGATGCCAGCCGCGCCCCTTGAGCGCCAGGCCCGCGCTCACGGAACGCTCGATTTCAGAAAACGAATAGGTTTCCGTCTTGCCGTCGTTACGGCTGGCGCGGGCAAAAACGCCGAGATCGTCGCTCAGATTTTGCTCCAGGTTGACTCCATAGCCATACTTGGCCTGCCCTTTGCGCACCTGCGCCACGTCCGGCGGGCCGCCGTTGAGCGCAGCGTAAGCCAGCGCATCGGAAAAACTGCCCATGACTTCCTTGTTGCGGAACAACAGCAAGCGCACTTTCCCCGGCTGCGTACCGATCACGTGGCCATGTTCCAGCTCGACCTGGTCGCTATGGTATTTGGCGAGGCGCGTATCGAGGCGCTGGCCGTTGGATTCCAGCGGCACCATGAACCTGCCCGCGCGCAGCACCCAGTCGTCGTAATAATATTCGGCGGCGGCGCCCCAGCTGTATCCACGCGTGTCGCCGGCATAGTCGTAGGCGCCGTAGGTCGACAATGCCCAGTTCAGGAACTGGGTGCGGCCATCGTGGGCATAGGCATTGCTGTCGAAGATATCGATGATGCTGAGGTTGCCCACCGTGAGCACCAGACGCCGCTTGTCCACCATCCCGGCCAGCTGGTTAGGCGCGGATTCCAGCGGCTGCCGGTCGCCGCCAACCCCCCAGGTCTGGCGCAGGAACAGCCTGGCGCGATAAAAGGTGGGATTCGGGCTACTGCCCTTTTGCTGCTCCGAATCCATCATCCCGCCCAGCCCGGTCAGGCCGGACATGGGCACCGCTTGCACCACTTCCGGATCGAAATACAGTTCGCCGCCGCGCCAAGGCCGCATGCCGAAGAACAGCGTGCCAGAAAAGGAATACCCCTTTTCTGGCTGCGTACCCAGGCTGTTGGCGCCTGAATAGGCGGCGTCGAAAGATGGTTTTTTTTGCCAGATATAAGTAGCCTGGCCTTTGATGCCCCAGGATTCTTCCTCGACATCGTCGGCATGCGCGGCCATCGGCACGACTGCGGCACCCAACAGCATCCAGCCAAACCACAACCTCGCCAACGCTTTGCTGCGCCCGGGCCGAGGACCAGCGCGCAATTGTTCCCGCCTCGACCAGTAGCGCCATCGCCTGCGACTCATCGCTGCCCTGCGCATGCAGGCCGTCGATGCAAGACCGCGATACGCGGTTCGTCGAATTGCTTGGGGATATACATGATGTGCCGGGATGAAATGATCAATCAACAGCCGCTAAATTAGCATACTCCGGAATGAAATACAGCGCCTCGCGGGCGCTGTGTCTCAAATCCTGCGTTTCACATCTTGGCGGTCAGGCCCTGCTATTTTCCAGGGCGCGGCGGCCGGCGTCTTCGTCCAGCTCACCTTCCCACTTCGCAATGACCGAGGTGGCAATGCCGTTGCCGACCACGTTGGTGGCGGTGCGGCCCATGTCGAGGAACTGGTCGATGCCGATGATCAGCAGGATGCCGGCTTCCGGCAGGTGGAACATCGGCAGGATGGCGGCCACCACTACCAGCGAGCCGCGCGGCACGCCGGCCATGCCCTTGCTGCTCACCATCAGCACCAGCAGCATGGTGAGCTGCTGGGCGAACGACATTTCAATGTTGTAGGCCTGCGCCACGAACAGGGCGGCGAACGCCTGGTACATCATCGAGCCGTCAAGGTTGAAGGAATAACCGAGCGGCAGCACGAAACCGGTGATCTTGTTGTTCACGCCGAAATTTTCCAGCTGCTCCATGGTCTTCGGATAGGCCGCCTCGCTGCTGGCAGTGGAAAACGCCAGCATGATCGGCTCTTTCAGCAAACGCAGCAAGGTGAAGATCGAACCGCGCAGGAAGATGTAGCCGATCGCGATCAGCAATGCCCACAAGGTCGCCAGCCCGGCATAGAAACCGCCGAGGAACTTGGCGTAGGTAGTCAGCACGCCGAAACCCTGCACCGTGATGACGGCAGCGATGGCGGCGAACACGCCGAGCGGCGCAAAGCGCATTACGTAATCGGTCACTTTCAGCATGACGTGCACCAGGCCGTCGACGGCGTTGGTCACGGCCTTGCCGGCCTCGCCCTTGACCGAAGCCAGGCCGAATCCGAAAAACAGCGAGAACACCAGGATCTGCAGGATTTCATTCTTCGCCATGGCGTCGACGAAGCTGCTCGGGAACACATGCGAAACAAAATCCTTCAGGTTAAAGCCGCTGGTATTGAGCTTGGTGTCGGCTCCTACCGCGGGCAGCGGCAGGTTGAGCGCATGGCCGACCTGCAGCACGTTGACAAACAGCATGCCCAGCGCCAGCGACAGCAAGGAAGCGATCACGAACCAGCCCAAGGCGCGCACGCCGATGCGGCCCACCGAGCTGCTGTCCTTCATGCCGGCAATGCCAGACACCAGGGTGCCGAACACCAGCGGCGCGATAATCATCTTGATCAAGCGCAGGAACACATCGGTGATGATGGAGAAGTAGCCGGCGATTTCCTTTGCCGCCGCTTCGTCCGGCGCCAGGTTGTGGCAAATATAGCCGACCACGATCCCGAGGACCATGCCGACCATGATCCAAGTCGTTGCTTTAATTTTTTTCATTTACGTATCCGGCCGTTAGACATACAAAAATACAAAAAATACAAAAACCGTCGACCCGCACTGGCGTCGCGAAGAGGAATTGGCATTAACGCAGTGAACAGATTTTGCGAAAATATCAACGTTCTGCTGGAAAAATAAAAAAGCCCTCATTGCTGAAGGCTTTAGGAAACCTGGTGCCGGCGGCAGGGCCTCGCCTCTGATGGCAAGCTTGCGCCGAAGCGCAAACGGACCAGCATGGTACATGAGAAAACGGCCCCTGATCAACAAAAAGAGACCTGGCGCCAATGCCGGCGCGGCAGCAGCCAGTACTCGAGAACCGCCCTGCATTTATTGACATATCGCATCCAGGGTGATGAAGTGCGGCCTGGCGCCCGCACGTGCGCGGGTGACTGTCAACGGTGTTATATCAACGGAGCACTTCACATGACTTTCATTGAAAACCTGTTGTTCCCCATCTCGCTATATGCAGCGCTCGCTTGCGGACTGCTGGGCGGGCTGTTCTTCGCGTTTTCCAACTTTGTGATGAACGCCCTGTCGCGCATCTCGCCTGCCAGTGGAATTGCGGCAATGCAGTCCGTCAATATCACTGTGCTCAACCCGCTGTTCCTGCTCCTGTTCCTTGGCACTGCCCTGCTTTGCGCGGTTCTGATCGTGTTTGCCGTTCTGCGCTGGCAGCAGCCGTATGCCGGCTGGTTCCTGGCGGGCAGCCTGTTCTACCTGATCGGCGGATTCCTGGTCACGATGGGATTCAACGTGCCGCTCAATAACACCTTGGCCGCCATAGATCCTTCCAGGCCGGAATCGTCCCAGGTCTGGCAAAACTATCTCAGCGCCTGGACCAGCTGGAACCATGTCCGGACCATATGCTGCCTGGCTGCCGCCGCACTGTTCATCATCGCGGCCTGGCGGCATGCATGACCTGCCGGCGTAAACGAAAAAAAACCGCAGCATGCTGCGGTTTTTTTATCGGTGCATGAAAATCAGACGACCTTGTTGGTCGACAGATCCCAGCCGCCGGAAGTGTTGCCGCCCGAACCGCCGCCGATCTTTTGCTGTGTGTACTTCCATTTGACCTGGGAGTACTTCAGGCTGACAGTCTCGCTCAGCACGTCGCCTTCCTGGACCGATGGCGTGACATCCGAAATCAGCAGGTTGACCAGTTCGATTTCGAAGTACTTGATGCGGTCGCCCTTGCCGTCGGCGCGCAGGAATTCGAACTTGGCCTTCGGAATGGTCTTGCCCGAAGAGCAGTTTTGCAGCAGCAGCGGTGTAGCCAGGTCGGCGATCTTGGTCAGCACGATATCCTTGTGCTCGCAGCGCTCGGCTGTGTGGCCGCCGCCGGTCGATGCAGTTGCCGACTTCGGCTGCAGCACTTCCCACTGTACCGATTTGCACTCGATCCAGTCTTTGTGCGCGCTGTCCGTGGACTCGCCTTTGATGCCGTCGATTTGCAGATAAACGTCTATTGCCATGGTGATACCCCTTATGAATTAAGTAAAACTTGGATAACGCTGGTTGTTCCGCAAGCAAGCGGATTGAAACTGAAAGTTCGTGAAACTGGAAGTGTGTCGATAGAGAAACGACACAGCGCGACGGGCCCTGAGACGTCCTCGCGCTACGAACGGCGGCATGAGAAAACCTGTTGAACGCATTCCGTGCAGCAATCTTACAGCCATATAAGCATGCAAGATTGCAAACAATTGTATCACCAGTCAGAATAACAATTATTTCTATGCAGAAATAAATATAACTTTTTGGGAATTTTGCCACACTTGCCGACAGGCTTTTTCCAGGAGTCGCGCTGATTTCTTGAAATTTCCAAGGAGAAATGCATTGGAAATTTATTTAATCTCAAACTGACAACATCCTGCTCGATCCAAGTGGACACGCGAAGCATGTGCAACGCCGCCAGCGGGCGTGGCAAGCTCGATACGGCCGCGCCGGCGCGACACGTCACCAGCCTGATATCCGGCTGGCCATTTGTTGAGAACAGGATCGGGTCAGTTAAAAACGACAACCTTATATTTCGATTGGAAGGTTTGAAAACCCCTTGTTTTTCATCGCTCTGCTGTATATTTCCAAAAAGAAACTAATAACGGCAATTAAATCCAGGAGATAGCGATGCAAAAACGCAGCACGTACGGTTTCATTTTTTGTCTGGCAGCATCAGGATTGAGCGCAAGCGCACAAGCCGAACTACCGCCCATCAAGATCGGCGTCATCGGCCCGATCACCGGCCCCTCGGAAGACATGGGGCAGAGCATGATAGGCGGCGCCAGGGTGTTCCTGGCTGACATCAACCAGGTCGGCGGCGTGCTTGGCCGCAAGATCGAACTGGTCGAGCGCGACGACCGCGCCAAGCCGGAAGTCGGTTCGGCCATGGCCAAGGAAATGATCGAGAAGGATGGCGTGGTCGCCGTGGTCGGCTTCGGCAATACCGGCGTCGCCCTGCCGGCGGCGAAACTGTTCCAGGAAGCCAAGATCCCGCTGATCGTCACCGGCGCTACCGGCGCCACCATCACCAAGTCCTTCATGCCGCCGGCCTACCCGGTGAGCTACATCTTCCGCACTTCCGCCAGCGACGCGCTGCAGCCTATCGTGATCCTCAACGACGTCATCGACCGCCGCAAGATCGACAAGATCGCCGTGCTGCACGACGAAAGCCCCTACGGCCAGTTCGGCAAGCAAAGCATGCTGGCGGAGCTGGACCGGCGCAAGATCAAGCCGGTGCTGGTGGAGGGATTCAAGGTCGGCGACCAGGACATGACAGCGCAGCTGCAGCACGCACGCGACAATGGCGCCCAGGCCATCGTGATGTACTGCCTCGCCCCAGAGGGTGCGATGGTGGTCAAGAGCGCAGACAAGCTGAAACTGCGGCTGCCGATAGTCGGGCCGTGGGGCATGTCGCAGCAAACCTTCATCGACAAGGCCGGCCAGAGCGCGGAAGGCGTACGCAGCTCGGTGACGTTCATCGAAAACGAATTGAGCTCGGTCAGCAACCAGTTCTCGCTGACCTATCGCAACGTCAACAAGACCAACCGCATCCCGTCCGCCGTGGCCGCCGCCCAGACCTATGATGCGTTGCGCCTGATCACGCTGGCGATATTCCAGGCCAACACGGTAGACGGCGCCAAGATCAAGGACGCCCTCGAGAACCTGCAGGTGCACACCACATCGACCATCGTTTCACGCTACTTCAAGCCGTTCTCGGCGACCGACCATGAAGCGATCGCCCTCAACATGATCGTCATGGGCGAAATCCGCAATGGCAAGGTGGCTTATGCCTACCGGGAAGATGCAAGCAGCGGATCGATCGCGCGCACCAAAAAGACTGAATAAACGGGAAAGTCAACGCAAGGCCGTTAGCGTTACCGGTTCAGGGAAGTGCGCCGGGAAAGACCGCCAATCAGCGCGCCCTGCGATATGCAAAAACAAAACCCCGGCAGCTCGCGCTTGCCGGGGTTTTGCATGTCCCTCCCCGATCTCTAAGGCCGATGCGCCATCAAGGCTTGATTCTTGTAATTTCGCTGATGTGGGCTTTGCCGGAAAGCGGCTTGAAGATATACAACAAGGCTGGGAACTGCGGCGAGCCCGGGACTACAACTGCGCCGGTGCACAGGAAGCAGTAATTGGTGCCGGCTACCACCTGCGTGGCAAACGCGGATGGCGTGTAGGCCACGCCGGTAAAGCCTTCCAGCGCTTCCTTGAATACTGCGCGTGCTGCGGCGGTTATTTCATAGTCAAAATGACTCCAACCACCGGCCAGATCTGTCGTCATGATATTCCCCTTGCGATGGCCGCATGGTCGGATACCCGTAACTGTTGCGACCGTCCCAGTCACAGGCTGCAAAAATTCCAACGCAGGCCTGGATTGACGGCACCAGGTCATCTCCAGGCTCGGCAAGATCGCTGCCGCCATGCCGCAGAGAAACCCATGCTAGTCCGATGTGCAAAGAAAAAATACTGGTGAAAGTGTCAGGTACGGGCGGCGCTCCGGCCCATCGACAAGGACGGCGGAAATGAAGGCGGAAATAAAGGCGAAAACAGGCGCCGCTTACAGCTCGCCAGCCCCCTGGCTTGCCGCGGCCCGGCTGAATTTCGCGGTAAGGAAGCTGGCAATCCGCTCCTGGGTAGCATCAAGATAGGGGATGTTGTGGTGGTCGGAACCGGGAATGGTTTCGTCCTGCGGCACTTTGGCCAGTTTGGCAACCAGCAGGTCGGTATGGGAAGGCGGCACCACGTCGTCGGATGCGGCACGGATGATGAGCGTCGGCGCGGACAGCAAAGGCGCATGCTTGATTGAATCGAAACGATGCTTGAGGACGAACCCCGGCACGGCCGGGAAACGGCGCTTGGCCAGGGCCAGCAGCGAGTCATAGGGAGTAATCAGCACGATCGCCGCAACCGGCCGGCTGACGGCGATCTGCACCGCCACGCCCGAACCGAGGCTGCGCCCGACCACGGCGATTTGTCCAGCGTTGATATGGCGGTGCTCGGCAAACCAGTCGAACAGCATCTGCGCGTCTTCTATCATTTTCGGCTCGCCCGGGATGCCCTCCGAATCGCCGTAGCCGCGGTAGTTGACGGCAAGCACTGTCATGTTCGGGAACATGCGCCAGGCGTCGCGCGCCACCCAGGAAACTTCTTCCGAGCGGCCGCCGAAATACACTACCGCTGGATGGGGGCCGGGTACGCGCGGCGTCAACAGCCATCCCGAGAGCCGGGTGCCGTCGGCGCTGCGCAATACGATAAGGCGGGAGCGGTGTCCGACGCTATGGGGGTGCTCGACTTCCTTGGCGCGCACCGGCTTGAAAATCAGCTTGCGCTGGCTGACAGCGACCGCGGTGGTGAAAATCAGCCATCCGAGGGCGACGATGCCGCCCATCCCGGTCATTTTCTTGTACTTGATGGTTATCATAAGCCAATGCAGCCACACGGGGCCTTATCCCATGCTGGCAGCATCCTCCCCTTGGCTTTATTGTAATCCTCGGATTTGTTGTCGTCTCCATAATTTCATCGCCACGCAGGCCACGGCTGGAAATCACCATATTTGTGTGGCTAAAATGGCTCTTTCCCGGGCAAAGCCAATGCGCCTGGCGACTCATCCAGCCGGGCCCCTACTGTGTAGCGCAACTGAAACTCGCCGCCAGGTTGACATCGCCCGCCCCCTTGTACCTGGGCCACGCGGGAAACTCGCACAAGGGCCTGCTGCGGCCCGGGATGCCGGCCGTATCCGCGACCACCTGCGATACCGGCGCGCTGCCCTGCTCCACCCAATTTTCCAGCGCCGTCAGCGAATCCCATGCAGCATTGAAGACGGTCGACAACGAATGGCCGTAACCGGGGATTTCGTAATAGCGGACAAAGCTGTCCACCGCGGCGCTGCCCATGGCCGATTGCAGGCGGCGGAAATAATCTTCGCTGGAACGAGTGCTGACCAGCGCATCCGACATGCCATGCGCCATCAGGATTTTTCCGCCCTTGGCATTGAAAGCCGACAAATCGGTCTTGTTGATGTCCTGCATGAGCGTGAGCTGATCGATGCGCGCCTGCCATGGCCCCGCATTCTGGGGATCGAGCGACAGCGAATCAAATGCCGGATTGCGCGTGACGAAATACTTTACCCACTGATCCCAGAACGTCGCCCAGTACGGCGCATCGGTCGGCATCGGCTGCGCCGGCTGGCTATCGCCCATGGCCAGCAGCCTTACCGTTTTCTGCGCCGCAGAATCGCCGGGCAGGCCGAGATCGGCGCCCCACACGTTGAAGCCGGGATACTGGGTTTCTCCGCTGCCGAGAGGCTGGCTGAACGCAATCGCCGTGCTGTAGGTTTTCAGCGCAGCGATCTGCGCATCGGACAGGCAGCTGTCGCCGCTATCCGCACCGCCGGCACAGCGCAGCGGCAGGCCATTGAGCGTCGCACTGGCGGGATCGAAGAGGCTGTTGCATGCCTGCATATTGCTGATCAAGCCATCCTTGACGCCGTCCAGCGCATCGCAGCTGGCCATCGCCGCGTCGTACAGCGTCTTGCGTTTTGCCGGATTCAAATAAGCGCCCGGCATGGCAAACGCGCGCGTGATGCGGCCGAACTGCAGGTCCAGGCTGGCCGCCGCCCAGGCTGGATACAGCGCAATCACGCCATCCCAGTCTTGCGGCCAGCGCTGCGCCACTGCCAATGCTTCGCGGCCGCCGGTCGAACCGCCGGCGAAGTAGGATTTTTGCGGCACGCTGGCGTAATACTGCCTGATCAGGTAGAGCGCCGCATCGCGTGTTTTCTTGAGCGCATCGCCGGCAAAATTGCGCAAGGCTTCGTCGTTCTGCCCGAAGGCGCCGTCGCGGCTGCCCATCTGGTTGGCCTGGTGCCCGGAATCGCTGGCAAAGGTGGCGTAGCCGCGCGCCAGCGGCTTGGCCTTGTCTTGCGGGCCGGCTGGGACGTTGCCGCTGACGTCGGGCACAGTGCCGTTATACCCGCCGCCGCCGAACATCAGCGCCTTGCGGTTCCAGGCGGTCGGCAAATCGAGCTGGAATTTGATTTTCGGCGCGGTCGGGTCGACTGGGTTGATCTCGCCCTTCACCTGGCAGTACTCGCCTGTCGCCGCCACGCCGCTGCCGGCGGGCGGCACAGTGTGCGCATCGGTCACGACCGCGCCGCTGGTCGGCAAGCCGATGGCCTGCGCCGATATGGCCATGCCGTTCAACTGGCTGCAGCTGACCGGGGTGCCGAACTGCAGCTCGCCACCGCCGCCGCATCCGCCGGACAGCAGCATCATCCCCAACAAAGCAGAACCAAGGACATTGGATGTCCTCAGGAATTTTCCTTGATCCATCATGAATGTTTTCCTTTCATGTGTCTGGGCTACAGATTATTTTTGCAATAACGAGGAAACAGTAACATTTAAAGATAGAATTTTCGACATGATTCTGAGATGCAATTTTTCCACTCTACCAATTATCCGGCCCCACAATGAAAACCTTCTTTCAATATCTGATCATGCTCACCACATTGGCCTGCGCCGCCGCCGGTACCGCGCTGGCCGGCGAACGCATCGTTTTCAAAGGAGCGCTGGGGGAAAATGCCGAAGTCGTGCTAGAGCTTGAAAAGAAAGCCGACGGCTATGACGGCCGCTATTTCTATCTGCGCCATGGCGTCGACATTCCTCTGCACGGCTCCCTCGCATCGCTCAATGAAGCACTGCCCAGATATGAACATGGCGAGCTGCTGGCAGGCGACGATAACCGCGGCCTGCCGATATTCATCGACCCCGCCACAAAAAAACCGCGCAGCGTCTGGCACGGAAAAATCGATGGCGATACTTACCAGGGCACCTGGAGCGACGCCAAAACAAAGAAAACCCTGGCGTTTGAATTGCACCAGGTCGGCCGCTACGATCCCGACGCCATCAGGCCGGCCGGCGTGGAAGCCGTTACCGCTGCCATCACGCCTGGCATCGGCAGCAACATCGCATATGGCACGGCGGTCTCGCTCAAGAATGCACCCTACGATTACCTGAAGATGCAATTCCCGCTGCAGCCCGGGCCTGAAATCATCCGCAAAAACGTCGGCTACCGAATGGTGACGGACCCGAGGACCAAGTTCGCCTATCCGCGGCTGACCCGCCATCCCGATCCCCAGGTACTGGCGAGCATCAACCAGATCCTTGAGCAGCGCCATTGGCAGATGAGCCTGGCGGCGCTGGAATGCAAGGCAACGCTCTACACCATGGACGGGCCTGCTTCCGGGACCCTGGGAGACTATGACTCGGAGACAATCAAAGTTCGCTACCTGTCAGAAAAACTGATGAGCATCGTCGAAGCGGGAAGCACCTTTTGCGGGGGAGCGCATCCGAACAACCATTACGATCCGTTTACATTCGACCTGATCCACGGCGGTTACCTGGATTTCAACCGCCTGTTTCCAGTCCGGATAAGGAACAAGGACGGGTCCGACATTGCTCCTGTTCTTGCAGACTTCATCAGCAAGAAGGTGGAGTCAAAGAAGAGCCGCGACAAAGTGGAGCCAGATGTCGATTGCACCGACGTGCTGCCGCAAAACCTGGATTTCGAATTTGACGAGCCGGACAAGATTTCCTTTGTCGTTTCCGGCATCGGCCACGCCATGGGCGTGTGCCTGGGGCCGCAGCTCGTCATGCCGATACGCGCGTTGAAACCGATCCTCAAGCCCGGCGCAAAGGCGTATTTCTGATCCTAGCCGCCGGCGTGGCTCCGGTACATTTCCAGCGTCAGCGCCTGGCCGACATGCGACAGCTGGGTTGCCGCCCCTTCCGCCGCGCCTTCGGCGGACTCGACAACGCGCGCAAACATCAGCGCCTCGTATTCGGCCACGGCCTCGGCCCAGCCGGCGCGCTCGATCAGCAACCGCGCCAGTTCGGCGGCATCGAACATGGCGTTGTTTACCCCGTCGCCGCCGAAAGGCGACATGACATGCGCCGCGTCGCCAAGCAGCGTGAGGCCGCGCCGGTTATGCCAGCAGTGCCCCACCGGCAGCGCGCAGATCGGACGGATAGCGAAGTTGTCGTTGCTGGCCCGGAACAGGTCGAGGAGCTCGGGAGCGAAGCCGTCGAATTCCTTGATCAACTCTGCACGCATGGACGCGGGCGCAGCAAGGTCAAACCGCCGCGCCGCCCAGTCTGCCGGCACGCGGAAGATGGCATAAGCGCGGATGTGCGCATTGCCGTTGCGCTGCGCGATGATTTCCTTGCCGTCGGCTTCAACGCCCATTTTGCCGCGCCCCACCAGCTGCGATAGCGCAGGATGGCTGCGGTCGACGTCGTCGATGCCGCATTCGATGAAGGTAAGGCCGCTGTATTGCGGCCGGTATGGCGACAGCAGCGGCCTTATCCGCGACCACGCGCCATCGGCGCCGACCACCAGGTCGAACGGCCCTTCGCTGCCATGGTCGAAAGCCAGGTCCCAGCGTCCGTCGTCCCGCGCCTGCACCTCGCGCATGGCGCAGCTCCAGCGCACGCACGCGGCAGGCAATGCCTGCAGCAGCATGGCGCGCAGCTCGGTACGGTCCACTTCGGGACGGTTGCCGCTGGCCGCGTCCTGGTCTTCAAACAGCAGGTTACCCGCCTTGTCCAGCAGGCGCGAGCCCTGGTCCTCATAGCGGGCGATGGCCTGGAACTCTTCGATGAGGCCGGCCTGCCTGAGCGCCTGCAGGCCCGACCCCTCATGCAGGTCCAGGGTGCCGCCCTGCGGGCGTTCCAGCGGATGGGATTCCTGCTCGAACACCGTCGCGGCGATGCCGTGCAGATAGAGGATACGGGCAAGGGTCAGGCCGCCCGGGCCGGCGCCGACTATGGCGATGCGTAATTGTGTATTCACAGGATGGGTCAAATCAATTATGATAGGTACCTATATATAAACATAGCCACCTATTGAATGTCAACACGATGAAAACCGATCTGTCGAACAACCCCATGAGGCTCATCGGCCAAGCCTATCGCACTTCCATGCGGCTGGTCGACAGCCCGCTGCGTGCGCTGGGGTTCGCCATGGGGCAGCTGCCGGTGCTGGTGGCGCTCAAGAAAAGCGGCGCCCTTTCGCAGGCCGAGCTGGCGCGGCTGGCGCAGGTGGAGCAGCCCAGCATGGCGCAACTGCTGAATCGCATGGAGCGCGATGGGCTGGTGCAGCGGGCTCCCAATCCTGAGGACAAACGCAGCCAGCTGGTTTCGCTGACTGCCGGCGCCTCTGAGCGGATGCCGAAGGGGAAAGCCGTCATGGAAGCAGCCAGCCGGCAAGCCCTGGCGGGTTTTACCAAAGAGGAGCGGGATCAGTTGATGGCGCTGTTGCTGCGGGTGAATGCCAATCTTGATCGTGCGGTTGGCGAAGCAGAGAGTTGAGGAGCAGTCCGAAACTGTTTTACATTCTCCATATCGCGACAACTATTGCTGCATCTCAACACTCGTCCGCGGCACCGCGTATTTTCCGGAGCACAAGCAATCATGCCATTAGCCTCGCCCCAGACCGGGCAGTCTCTGGAAGCATCCGGATTCGTTCGAAATGACGGCTGGCTAAATCGACGAGAAAACCTACAATGGAAATTGACCTTCGAGGGACGGCAATCAAAAACTTCGGCAGTCAAATAATTAAAATCTCTAAGGAGGCAATCATGCGGATGCTTTTGAATGTCAAACTTCCTAACACCGAGTTCAACGCGGCCATAAGGGACGGCTCTGTCGGCAATAAAATGGGCGAGATCCTGGAGGAAATAAAACCGGAAGCGGCTTACTTTACCGAACAGGGTGGACAGCGATCGGCCCTCTTGATCGTCGACATCGACGACCCGGCGAAAATCCCCATGCTTGCGGAACCATGGTTCCTGACCTTTAACGCCAATGTGGAACTAAAAGTGATCATGACGCCGGAGGACTTGAAAAGAGCCGGGCTTGAGGAGCTGGGCAGGAAATGGTCGATGTAGGTTCAGAGGAAATCCTGATGCTGAATGGCAAATCGCGGAGCAAATCAAAGTGCCCTCATTTCTGAGGGCCTTTTAAATTCCGGTCTTAGTGATCCGTCGACGCCGAAACGCTTTCCCACGACTTCATTTCGTCTGACATGGCTGCAATTTTATTTTGCACCAATGCCACCGCATCGCTGCCGAGCAATAAATGCACAGGGGCGTCAGGCGCGTTGGCAATCTTCAGCAATATCTCCGCAGCCTTGGCCGGATCGCCAAGCTGCTTGCCGCTTTTTTCTTGCCGCGCGCCGCGGATAGGGTCAAACAAGGCATCGTAATCCTGGATATGGCGCGGCGAGCGAACCATTGAACGGCCCGCCCAATCAGTGCGGAAGGAGCCTGGTGCGACCGCGGTTACTTTCACGCCGAAGCCAGCAACTTCTTTTGCCAATGTTTCCGAGATGCCTTCCAGCGCAAACTTGCTGCCGCAATAGTAGGCGATGCCCGGCATGGTAATGAAGCCCCCCATCGACGTGATGTTGACGATGTGGCCGCTCCGGCGCTCTCGCATGGACGGCAGCACGGCTTTGATCATGGCAACCGCACCAAACACATTGACGTCGAACTGACGGCGCATTTCTTCCAATGGCGACTCTTCGAGCGTTCCTTCATGTCCGTAACCGGCATTGTTGACCAGGACGTCGATCGGCCCGACTTTTCCAGTTATTTCTGCGACTTTGGCGTCGATTGCCGAAAAATCGGTCACATCGAGCACGACCGCAATCGCACGGCCGATATCCAAATCCTCAAAATCCTTCCTTGCCGATTCACTTCTTACCGTTCCGATTACGGTGTGCCCAGCGGCCAGCGCCGCCAAGGCAAATGCCCGGCCGAACCCTGAACTGACGCCGGTAATCAGAAACTTCATTGCAGTTGGCTTTCCCACGGATTTAGTCCTTTACGGTTTATTTGCGAACACTCTGACAGCGCGAATCAATCGATCAGGCAAGTCAGGCAGGCTTGACGTAATCTTATGAGCGAACGCAAAATATCTAAATGCCGGTTTACATGCGGTTCTTGCCTAAACCTATTAGCCCTGGAGTTTTAACCTTAAGTCTTTGATCAATCCACAGCAGGTGACCGTGTTGACGACCAACAGCAAACAGCAGCACCAGCGCATGGTAAGCCTGCTGACAAAACTCGCGCCAAACGAGGGATATAACCTCTCGTATCTGCAGGACGTGAGGTTTCTTCGCTCCAACCGCCCGCTGAGCGTGACACCGGTTCTCTATGAGCCGGGAATCGTGGTCGTATGCCAGGGCAGGAAAAGGGGATTTCTAGGCGATCAAACCTACGTCTACGATGCGCAGCACTACCTGGCCGTATCGGTGCCGGTGCCGTTTACGATGGAAACGGACGCAAGTGAAAAGAAGCCCTTGCTGGCAATTTATTTCCGGCTGGATTTCAAGATGCTCGCCGGCCTGTTATTGCAGATGGAAGTTGCTGAGCCAGGCGATGCAATTCCTCAGGGCATGTTCGCCACTGCGATGGACGAGAAAATGTCGGCGTCGGTTCTGCGCTTCCTGGAAGCCATGGACGAACCCATGGAAGCCAAGATCCTCGGCCCGGCGCTGGTGAAGGAAATCTATCTGCGCGTATTGACTGGGGACCAGGGAGCGTCAATGCGCGCAGCCCTCGCGAATGAGGGGCAATTCGGCAAAATCGCGAAAGCGATCAAAAAGATCCACGCGTCATATCACGAGAAACTCGACGTCGATCAACTTGCCAAGGAAGCCGGCATGAGCGCGCCGTCGTTTCATTCGCATTTCAAGAAGATCACGGCGACTTCGCCGATGCAATACCTGAAGTCGACACGCCTGCACCAGGCACGGCTCTTGATGGCGCGAAATGGCCTGACTGCTGCCAGCGCCTGCGTCGAAGTGGGTTATGAAAGCGCCTCGCAATTCGGCCGCGAATTCAAACGCCTGTTCGGCAGCACGCCGATTGAGGAAGTAGCGAGAATGCAGCAGGCGTTCGCCTTGCCTGACGCCGATCCAGCTTCGATCTATGTGTCATCGCATTAATCGCTATGCCTTCAAGGGTCCTTTTCTCTTATGCTAACATCAGTGGAAGATCAGCGCCCGCCTCAAATTGAGCATCAACCCCAGCATAATTTCCAGAATGGATAATAAATGATAGTTGACAGCCGGCAAATTATTGATGCCCTTCCCATATTTACAGTTTCTTCAGCCGGTGAGATCGACACAGTCGCAGCACTGGTATTGCAAGCAGCAAACCAGACCGTTCCCTTTTTGGCGCGCCTTCTCAGCGACCTTGGGCACACGGAGCTGCGGGCGATACCTGCGCAAGAGTTCGCGTCAACCCCTGATGCCCAGGCAGCTGCGGCAGCGCTTAAAATCCTGTTCGATCAATATGGCAGCGACAAGGCGCAACCGCACAACTATCACCACCTGTATGGCGCGATATTGAGCAATCCCGCGGCAGTCGCCAATGTGCTTGAAGTCGGCATGGGTACCAATAACGAGGACGTGGTGTCGAACATGGGGAGTGCGGGACGCCCGGGTGCGTCGCTGCGTGCATTTCGCGATTTCCTGCCGAATGCGCGGATTTTCGGCGCCGATATCGATAAGCGCATCTTGTTCCGCGAAGAACGGATCGAGACTTTCTTTATCGACCAGACTGACCTGGACACAATCAGCGCGCTCGGCAAAGAATTGCAGATGGAGTTCGACTTGATCATCGATGACGGCCTCCATTCGCCAAACGCGAACCTGGCCACGATGATTTTCGGACTGCCGAAACTAAGACGCGGCGGTTACCTGATCGTGGAAGACATACATCCTGCGCACCTCCCTGTGTGGCAAGTAGTTGCAGCGTCCTTGCCCGCTCGCTTCAAGCCATTCCTCTTCATTACCAACTGCGCTTACGTTTTTGCGGTGAAGTACCTCGGATAGCGCCTGGCCGGATGGCCTCGCCGCATTTGGCGCCAGGCGCTTTGACTGCGAAGAAGGCCGGCGTGTCCACAGACGCTCCCTGGCAGGGATGCTATCGGAAGTTTAAAAGCTCGCGTTGGTTACGCGAGCTTTTTGCTTTTCAGTACCGGCGAGTGCCTGGCTGCAGCGCTGCCGGCGACTGCCGATCGCTACCGCAGAGCGGCGCCACCTTGCGCCAGATACTGGCCCAGGAGGCGAGCAAATTGTCCACCGTCAGTGTTGATCGTGGTCTGGAAGGTGCCTCCTGAACTGAAGACGATGGCGAAGGTGTGGATGTCGCCATATTCCTGCGTGTTGCGCAGCATGTAGTCGACGCGGTTGTCGCGATAGTGCTGATTGGTGCCGCCTGGCGTAGAGGACGGTACGCCCATCGGCGTCTGCCACCACAGGATCGGGAGTCCATTGCTCAGCGCAGTGCGATAGTCCGAGATCGCGCTCTGCGATTGGTGGAAATTCGGTGTAGCGATATTGTTTTCGTCCCAATAGAACGACCCGGTTCGTCCTGCGCATTCCGCTGGAGGCGATGCGACTTCCATGCAGCCGGCGTCTCGATCGCTCGTCTGGGCAACGATGAAATCCGCCTGATGTGCTCCAACCGCTTTCATTTCGGCGCCAATCTCAGCCGGGGAGCCAGACCAGAACGAGGGCGGGAATCCGAGCAACGCATTAGGTGCGATCTTCCTGCCCATCTGCACCAGGCACTGGCCGATGCCGGCGGCTGTATTCGGCAATCCGCTACATTCGGCCTGGCTGCTGACGACGGCTGGTATCTGGGCCGGATCATGCCCCGGCGCCTGCGCCCATACATAGCCCCAGAAATCCGGCTCCAGATTGATCAGTACAGGCGCATTGAGCGCGGCAATGCGTTGATACATTAACCGGACCTGTCCCCAGTAGCTGTTCATGAACGTCGCATTGGCGATGCCGCTCAAGTTGCCATCGCCGTTCTGCGCCATCTGGTAGAGCGTGAACATCGGGGTCGCGCCATAGGCCTGGACGGCCTGCGCAGTATATGTAATGTACGCTCCATCGGGACTGTTCCAAGTGGGCCACGCGCCCGCACCGACACCCACCAGATAGTTATCAACAATATCCGGGCGAACGCTCTGGCTTTGCATGTCCGCCAATGAATTGCCAGCCCCAAGCCCGACCAGCACCCTAGAAGGTTTGCCGAGCCTGGCCACTAAAGTGGTAGTCGCTGCGGCATTTGAAGTGCCGCCCGGCGTGCTGCCGCCCGTGCCTCCTGACGTGCTGCCGCCCGTGCTGCCGCCCGTGCTTCCTGACGTGCTTCCTGACGTGCCGCCGCCCGTGCTTCCTGACGTGCCGCCGCCCGTGCTTCCTGACGTGCCGCCTTGAGCGCTATCGGTTCCGCCACCGCAACCGAAAAGGAGGAATACGAGCAGCAGTGCCGCAGCATGTCGAAGGGAAAATCTAATCATCTGAAACTCCGTGAAATTGAAGGAAAACCAATCGCCGCGCGCGCCGCTTAAGCTGATACCGGAGATCTGTCAGCGATCCCGATCAAGCTTCGACATGAGACGCATCGCGATGCCGCAGCCGATAAAACAGCTTTACCCAAGGCTTCGCCGCCGGCATTTGCGGCTAAGAACGTGTCGCCGTATTGCTTGGCATGATCGCCATCAGCGTCCACGCACACCGCAGGAACCATGCCTGCTTTTACGGCAAAGCGAGATAACCCGCTTAGCCTGGAAAGTGACGTAAAGTGCCCTCCATGTTCTGAACAGTTATAGAAAATGTACATGCTCCCCCGCCGATCTTTGAGGATGACGCTTTGTCACGGACAACGGGAAAGCAGCAGCAGCTTCATTTGTCTTTGACCTCACCCGCGCTACCTGCCTGCATGGAAAATTCGGCAGATAACGTCGGCGTGGAAATCAGATCATTTAATCCTGCCCGCTCTACCGCAGAAATCATTGCTTGATAGCCTTCTCTACTGTCCCGGTACAGCAATACAACTGAAAAGCCCATATCCGTTGGATCGTTCGACGCAAGGACGATAGCTTCGGCTCCAGCCGCACAGAGCCGCGAGGCAACTCTCTGCGCGCGTTGCTCGAACGCAAATACAGCACCTACATATCGGCGCCTGCCGACCGGCTCTTCCAGGCTGCAAGTGGATTTTGCAAACGTAGCTGGTGTCCCCGCCGATTCTGATGCGACAATTTCCGGGGTATGCCGAATCGCGGCCTGATCGCTTGCTGCACTTGAATTTGTCGTCTCTATTTGATATTCATTGCCATCAAGGTGTATCAATTTCAGTCCTCGCTCCCGAAGTGATTTTTGGAACTGGAAAAAAATCTCATCTGGTGAAAGCGGATCGGTTGAAGCAAGATTGATTACTCCTCGCACTTCTGGAGCTAAACGAATCGAACGGCCTGAATATTGACTGACTAGACGTGCTGCATCAGACAATCCAAAATCTCGCCAGATAACATAAAACCGATCGTCACAACGCACCGCAGTTGTATGCGAAAACAATAGAAGCCCGAACAAACACGCGGCGAACTTTTTAATTCTTGATATCTGAAACATATTCCCTAACAATCGTCGCGGTTTTCCTGCAAGCATTTTCTGCAGGAAAAATTCCAATAGGCAGTTGACCGCCGCCAGGTATTGGCAAGAAACCTGACGACAGTCGGAACCTCACACCAAAGCCGCGACCTGCGCTGCGGTCAAAATCAGCTTGCGCGTGCAGCAAACCAGGATGAACAAATGTGTTGTTTGCGGAAGGAGTTGCCGTTTCCGGTGGCGTGGTTTCTGGCAGTCTTGATGCTGGCGTTGATTTTGGCGCCGGAGTGACAGCAGCAGCTGGCGAATCAACACCGGTGCTCGCGGACGCCATATCGCCACTGCCACAGCCGGCCAGGCACAAGGCGCCAAGGCTGGACCTGAAATTGCGACGCGTCATGGCATTGGCATGCCACTCATCGTTAATGGTGTCGCTTGTATCAAGAAGTGTTAGTGGAAATTTGCCGCTGCCATAGATCCCTGGCTTATTCACGCTCTGACCTTTTCATATATCTTGGAAATCACATTGGAAATTGAATGTCTATCTGGCCGCGATATGCAATCTGCTGAAGTTTCTCGGCTCGTTTTCTGTCATATCCAGGCGGCTATGCGGGTACGCCAAACCAGACGTTCGGTTTTGATTTCAATGACGTCGAAATATTGTTCGGCACGACACTCCATCATGCGATCCATTTTTTGCAAATACTGTGCCAATGACGAATAGCTCATTCAAAGATAGCAATTGGTGTTAGCGCTACCAAAATTTGTCAGCATTTTCAGTTTTTGGTCAAAATTTGTTCGCCCGGCATTGGCCGCTAAGCCTCATGAAATGCCACTTGGCGAGTTTTTAGAGAATCGGATATATAAATCCGATAACCGATCTCCTATCCGCGATATCCACTTCGATATTGTTCTTTTTTTTGATCGCTTATCCAATGAACGCGAACACATTGCGCAGCTTATTTACGCGTGCACGAGATAGCGCCATCAAAGCCTACCCCGAACTTGCAAACGGAATAAAGGAATTCCAATTCCGTGATTTGCGGGCGAAAGCAGGGACCGACAAGAAGGAAATTGATGGCATTTCTGCCGCACAGGACCAGCAAGGCCACGCAACCGCGACAATGACTAAACACTAAGTTCGACACTGCAGGGGCAGGCTAGTCAAACCTACAAAATGACTTTTTGCGGAACAAAAGAAAAAGGCCCACCGGACGGTGGGCCTTTTAGATATTGGTGCTGGCTGCAGGACTTGAACCCGCCACCCCCTGATTACAAGTCCGCGCCAAATTTCAAACTAATCAACGGGTTACGCTATTAAATGCACCGCAATCAGCAATAAAGACAGTCCCGGAGAGCCAACACCGGCGCGGTGGCCTTTTGATTTGCGGAGCAAACACGCCGGCTATTCGTTAGTTCACGCCGTGGAATGAGACTGAATATCGACGGCAAAAAAAGATTGTGAGTGCTATCTCATTCAACTGAAAAACTTTCATATTGAGGGTCTTGAAGCCGTTTTCACTAGTTACTATATTAGGGGCAGTGGGGAAGAAATTATCCTAGGCCGAAGCTTCGGGATTGTCCCCCATAGGAGGGCGAAAGGGAGCAATGTTTAAACTAAACGCAAATCTTTCGCACCATGTGCTAACAAAATTGAAAGGAGTTTGTTAATCATGTACTCATCCTCTATGAGATTTCCTGGCGATTTATTTGCCGATTTTGGCGATCTGCAACGTCAATTCGAACAGCTGTTCGGGGCGCTCGGATCGCCTTCAAGCATTCGAGCAGTTCGCCGTGGCGCTTTTCCAGCGATCAACATGGGGACCACCGATGAAGCCGTTGAAATCTACGCCCTCGCTCCCGGGATCAATCCCGCCGAGCTCGATGTATCGGTCGACAAAGGATTGTTAACCATTACAGGTGAACGTAAAAGCGACGTTCCGGAAGAACACGACAAGCTCAGTGTTTACGCGCGTGAACGCTTCAGCGGATCATTCAAGCGCGTCGTGAGTTTGCCCGAGGACCTGGATGCCGCGCAAGTGAACGCCACCTATCGAAATGGTGTATTGCGAGTTGTTATCCCCAAGCGGGAATCGTCAAAACCACGTCGTATCGAAGTGCAAAACGTTAACTAAGATGGGTTTTCATACTTGGAAAGAAAGGAGGTTTTAACATGGATACGAAGCAAGAAATTGTCCGGCGCGAGGCAAGCGGTAATGAGATGGCAACGCTATTCCCACCTGTCGACGTGATAGAGGATAACAACGGCATTACGCTGACGGCAGATTTGCCGGGCGTCACCAAGGAGAACCTCGCGATTCGAGTAGACTCCGATATGCTGACCATTGAAGGGACTGTCGTTCTGGGCGAACCACAGAGTTTGAAAGCAGTCTATGCGGAAGTACGCGCAGATCAATATAAGCGCACGTTCACTTTGAGTCGCGAGCTTGATGTGGCACAGATCGCGGCTTCCATCAAGGACGGTGTACTCACGTTGCATGTACCCAAACTCGAACAGGCAAAACCGCGCCGGATCGAGGTGAAAGTCGACTAACTTCTGGTAGATGGCCAACTGTCCGGCTCCGGTGCACAGCGCCGGAGTCGATTTCCCTACTCTGGGGAAATCGATAAAAAGCATTAGCTGAATTAAAACGGGACTCGTAGGTAGGGTGGGAAACCGTGACAGAAGATTGGTCTCATATGCGTGGGCACGCTGCAAGCGCGCTGACGCGATAGCGAATTATGTTTTATTTGGGGCACGTTGGCATGACAACGATCATTCCCGAAATATTCAAATCCATTCAGCAGCGACTGCGGACTATCCGTGATTTGTACGCCAAGACCGGCGGCGGTGGTCCTGCTGAACTTGAAGAGTTAGCAAGAGAATCGTATGACGCTCTTAACCGCGTCAACAAGAATCTGTTGCGCATGATAGAAATTGAGCGATCACTGAATGCTGCCAATAAGCTTACGGGCTCGCCGCAAATGCGCGTGTGTCGGCAACTTCTCAAAGAAATCCAAGAATTAAGCGGTGTTGAAGGTTCTTCGTCATCGCCAAATCACGCAGACCATGTTTCGGTAAAAAAACCTTCCTCCGAGAGGGATGCGAGGAAAGGCTTCTAACCGATGCGCACTTAGTTCACGGCGTGGAATGAGACTGAAACCCCGCGCCGGATCTACCTCCTCCTATTTGCTGTAGCAAATTCGTAGCACATGAATTTAGTTGCGGTCGACCCAATTTTTCCCCTCCGATATCTGTCCCCAGGCTCGAAAATCTACCCATTGCGCGTCGGGTTACTCTTCCTTTCTTGCCGTTTTGCCCATACTCTGTAGAATTGATTAAACGCAACTGTCAGGGGCATGCATGGCATTACGAAAATTATCGTTGTGGGCGATAAGACAACGACCGCAGGGGTAGTTCTCCCAAACGCGAACAGTACGTTTAGCGTTGGCGACGCCGCACACAAGGCCGCACTTATTGGCGACCAGGCGTCATGCCTCGCCTGTAAGGGCACGGGAATTATTGCTAAAGCCGGCGGCCCGCGTCGTATGAATTTCATTGGCGAGGTTGCCCTAGAAAACGATATCGTTCTCTGTAAATGCCCCGTCCCGCCGAAGCTTGTTGCGACACTGCATCAAACCATGACCTATGACGATCAAGCCGAATCATTGGGAAATGTCTCAAGCGCCGCTATCGCGGACCAGCACATAGCTGTAATCCAGAAAATTCACGACGCAGGCAGCTTTGACGAAGCAGTTCATGTTTCGCAAGAAGGTCATGCCATCGATCTGGCCGGTTTGCCGTTCTTGATCGAGACCGAAGATGGACGACGCATCAGCGGGACAATGAACGCGAACGGTGAGCTGCCTCGCACGGCAACCGACGGTATTGGCAGCTACGAAATTTTTTGGGGCGATGATGCCTTGGAGAGAGGTTTGTAATGACGCATCCAGCAGCAGGTCGACATAAAGTTCCGACCAACGATACACTAGGATCTGTCCTCAAGCTTCAAGTGCAGCCGATCACGTTTGCCCAGTTGTGGGATAACTATATCAGGGGGAATCCTTATGACGATCCAAACAGGGAATACGAAAATCAATGCGCAATCCGCATGAGCGCCACCTTGCACAAGGCCGGCATCGATATGAAATCATTTTCTCAGAATGTTGTTAAACCAGACGCTGGGAAAAAAAGCATCGGTCGCATTCTGCTTGACGGCAAGGCCACAGCTACCCGAGCTGACGAGCTGGCGCGATGGCTGAGCATGAAACCGTTTGCCGGCCTGCCCGACAAGCCTCAAGACATTACCGGATCCGATTTTGAAAACAAAATCAAAGGGAAAACCGGCATCATATTTTTCGGCGGCTACTGGACGAGAGATGGCGAAGCGGCAGAATCTGCCTCTGGAGGGCATATCGATCTTTGGAACGGTTCACGGCTAACGAACAATGGCGCGATGGGGACAATGGAAAACGTGATGCGCTGGCGGCTTGGCATCCAGGCGCCATGGATACCAGTCTATTCAGATCTGAGAAAAGCAAAGAAAATTTTATTTTGGGAGATGAAGTGATCCGGAAAATTTTAGTTTTCGTTGCCGGTTTCTTGTTTGGTTTTTTGATCGACATGATTCCCCGCGTGACCGAGTTATCTCTTAATGTCTACCTCTGCCGCGAAGCCTGTCCAGCTTGGTTTAGAGGTGCGTCTATGATCGCATATCTGGCGATACCGATATTTTGGGGAGCGTTCGCAGTCTGGGCATTTGGACGGCCTACAAGCAATGTGGGTAGCAAACCAAAAACCGTTGCACTTGTTGCTTCACTTCTGCTTATTTTCGCTATCACCTGGACAGCATACGCATACCATCAGCAAATAATTTAGTGGAGTCCAAAGTCAATGACATTGAGCATACAGACTGATCCTTTTTGCTTATCCGAATTCTTGAAGAGGTTCAAAAACATCGACTCTATGAGTCGGGCGCCCATGCGCTTATACAAGAACTGATTCGTCAGGCAATGTCGGATGCAGATTCTATATTGCATAGGGAGGGTGATTATTCTGGCCTAGGTGGAGATAGGCATTTTATGTCTACAGCATTTGGCAATCCTGATTTTGTGCGGAGCGCGATACGACCATTACAAGCGTGGCCCAGGTACAGCGACGATCACCTTACATCTATGCAGATGGAGCGATATGGCGATGCTGTCCGTGTTGCCTTGCGCGCCGCAATCGAGGAGGGGCAAACGGAAGCATTCTACGGCGCATTTAGTTCGGCGCTTGAAGTGGCAAATCGAATTGCTGGAGCGATGTTTTTCGTCCCTAATTTATTGTGGCTTGTTATTCTGGAGAGCCTTGAGAAGAGCTTGTGCCACTTCTTTGCTTGATCCGGGATTCTGACCAGTGACGATGCGGCCATCTGTAATAACGAAGCTGCTAAACGGGATAAAACCTTTTTCGTAGAGCGCCCCTTTGCTCTCTACCTCACTTTGCAGAAGGTAAGGAACTTGATCCTTAACGCCAGAAAGCGATTCCTCCATATTGGAAAACCCCGTCATATGACGTCCTTCTATCAGTGGCTTGCCGTTATCGTCTTGGAGATCCAGTAGGCCAGCGGCGCCATGACAAACTGAAGAAACGATGCCGCCGTCGCGGTAGATACTCTCAGCAATTCGTTTGAGGTCTTTGTTGCCCTTGAAATCCCACATCGTTCCATGTCCACCCGTGTAGAAAATAGCTCGATAGGCAGCAGGATCAATGTCGGCAGCGGCTTTTGTCGATTGTAGAGATGCCATGAAAGCTGGATCTTTCAGGTGGCTTTTTGCTGCGTCATCAACATACAGCCATCCTTGGCTTCGTTCATCTAGCGGTACTATCCCACCGCTTGGGCTTACGAAGTCAACACCATACCCGGCTTCCTTTAACACGTCATACACGTGCGTCAGTTCCGTGAGCCAGAGCCCTGTATGGTCGCTTCTTGTCGGATATTGGGAATGATTGGTCATGACCACCAGCACTTTTTTAGTGCTAATGAACGGATCTTGCATTTGTGACGCCGGTTCAGCAGAAACAATCTTCACAAACAGTATCGGCATGATAGCAAGGAGAAGCTTCTTGAAAATAGACATGGGATCACCCTTCAAATGGTTGAGCGTACTTGGCCATCTGCCATCGTCAGCCAGGCAGACTGATAATCCGAGTGACGATGGCCCGCCATGTCCGCTAAACACAGCACGATCAACTATAAGTTTAAAGCTAACTTCAATGTCAAGGGGCAGATGAGCAGCCAAGAGGCTTTTGTTGACCAGGCCGCCCTCCGCTGCGGCAGTGACAATTACGAAGCCTGAACCTACTTGGGGTTCGCAGCCCGGGCGGAAATCGGTAATCGCAGCCATAAACATCGGCTGTCCTGACTTGAGCCGCATACGTTTGACCTGGTCATGACCCTGACCGGCGCCGGCGGTCAGTCCGCCACTGCCGAGTTTGTGGACGATGTGATTGCCGAGGTCACCAGGACAAAGCCTGTGCGTAGCCACTTTACGTTTACCCAGGGGATCGAGACGCAAGCGGCCATTGCTGTCGTGACCGCCGTGCGCCCTGTGATCTATGCCCGTCTCAATTTGACCGAACCATTACCTAGCTGACCTATGCCTGGACTCCAAATCATCACCACCAAGGCGGGCCGTGCCGCCCTAGTCAACGCCGAACACAACGGCACGGCGCCGCTCAAGATCGCCGAGGTTGGCATCACTGCAGCGGTCTTTACGGCCAATGAAGACATGACCGCGCTGCCTGGCGAGTTCAAACGCCTGTCGACCATTTCCGGCGAGGTGGTGGTGCCCGATACCATGCACGTCACTATCCGCGACGATGGTAGCGGCACCTATACCGTGCGCGGTATTGGCTATTGGCTCAGTAATGGCGTGCTGCTGGGCGTCTATAGCCAGCCGGATCCTATCCTGCAAAAGTCCACGCAGTCGATGATGCTGCTGGCCGCCGATACCGTATTTACGACGATTTCCGCCACGTCTCTTTCGTTCGGCGATGCCAATTTTACGAACCCACCGGCAAGTACGGAACGCCAAGGCGTGATCGAGCTGGCGACCATAGCTCTGGAGATATTCGACAGGCACAAAAGCAGCTTGGCCACACAAGCATTACCATGACCGAACATTACGTCAGAAAACGTCGAGGAGAGAAAGTGAGTCCCACAAAATTGTCCAGTCCTAAAATAGGTTGACAGGTTTTATTGCAACAGAGACGCCCGATGCACCGCATCGGGCGTTTTGTATTT